>NZ_JAMYSQ010000003.1:0-414830 GCF_040321995.1 Mesorhizobium sp. M0207 | reverse complement strand
GACCGGATTCATGGGCTACGTGCTGCCCTGGGGCCAGATGAGCTTCTGGGGCGCCACCGTCATCACCGGTTTCTTCACCGCCATACCTCTGGTCGGCGACTGGCTCCAGCAGCTTTTGCTCGGCGGCTTCGCGGTCGATAATCCGACGCTGAACCGCTTCTTTGCGCTGCATTACCTGCTGCCATTTGTGCTTGTGGGCGTGGTGACCTTGCATATCTGGGCGCTTCACGTCGTCGGCCAGAACAATCCGACCGGCATCGAGGTCAAATCGAAAACCGATGTCGTGGACTTCACGCCCTATGCCACCGTCAAAGATGCCTTCGGCATCCTCGTGTTCCTGTTCTTCTTCGCCTATTTCGTCTTCTACCTGCCGAACTACCTCGGCCATCCCGACAACAACAGCATCGCCAATCCGCTGAAGACGCCGGCCCACATCGTGCCGGAATGGTACTTCCTGCCGTTTTATGCGATCCTGCGGGCCATCACCTTCAATATCGGGCCGATCGATTCCAAGCTCGGCGGCGTGCTCGCGATGTTCGGCTCGATCGCCGTGCTGTTCCTGGTGCCGTGGCTCGACACCTCGAAGGTGCGCTCGGCGGTCTATCGGCCCTGGTACAGGGTGCTCTTCTGGCTGTTCGTTGCCAATGCCCTCTTTCTCGGCTGGCTCGGCTCCGGGCCGGCGGAAGGCGCATACGTCGTCATGTCCCAACTGGCGACGCTTTACTATTTTGCGTTCTTCATCATCGCCATGCCGGTGCTCGGGCTGATCGAAAAGCCGCGACGGCTGCCGAATTCGATCACCGAAGCAGTTCTCGAAAAAGACAAGGCCAGCGCCAGAGGCCCGATCGCCGGGCCGGAGACCAAACGTTGAACCGGGCATCGCGGTGATCGTTCATGAACTGGTGGAACTCTCCTCTGGTCTACATCGTGTTGCTCGGCCTCGCCGGGATCGTCGTTTGGTCTCTCATCCCCAGACGCTTCGCCAATGCGAAGCTGGTCGTCCAACTCGCCTTTTTCGTCGCGATGTCGGCCATGGTTCTCCACCTGCGCGTCGTGCCGTACGAGGCCGCAGGGGACAACGAGACAACCGGAGGAGCGATCCTCATCGGCTCGGTCAAGCTGCTCTGGTGGGTTCACCTTGCCTGGGCGCTGATCGGATTTGTCCGTATCTATCTCGTCTTCGAGCGAAAGCCGCGCGAGGCACGTCTCCTGCAGGACGTCGTGGTCGGTGTCGTCTACGCTGGAATGTTCCTGTCGATCCTGGCGTTTGTCTTTGCAGTGCCGGTCGGAACGCTCATTGCCACGTCGGGCGTGTTTGCCGTCATCCTGGGACTGGCGCTCCAGAATACGCTTGGTGACGTATTTTCGGCGATCGCGCTTAACCTCGGCCGCCCTTACGTGCTTGGAAACTGGATCATTCTGGGCGACGGAACCGAAGGCCGCGTTATCGAGACCAATTGGCGGTCGACCCAACTTCTGACCCCGACACACAATGTCGTGGCGCTGCCAAACAGCCTTCTCGCCAAGATCGGGGTAACAAATCTAAGCGGTCCGGACGAGAGCCATGGACTTGCCGTAACCGTCAAGGTGGCGCCAACGAAGACGCCGGCGATCATCGTAGACCTCATGCGCACTGTCTTGCTGAGCTGCAATTCGATCCTCCAGGACCCTTCGCCTTCGGTCACCATCAGAAGCCTGGATGCCACAGCTATCGAGATCGAGTTGTTTTTTCGCGTCGCAAGTATCGACCAGCGAAGTGCCGCTCGGAACGAAATCTTCGATCTCATTTATCGCCATTCAAAGTCGACCGGCATGCTGCTGGCGGAGCCATTTTCAGGCTCGATTGCCATGACCAACCGGCCGGGCCACGAGACGGCGGCCTCCCAAGGCTTCACCCCGATCGAACTCATCAATTCCATACCGGTATTCTCGGCGCTAACGGATACCGAGCAGGGTTCGCTCGCCAAAGCGGCCTCGGTTCGCACCTACCATAAGGGCGAAATCATCGCACGACAGGGAGAGATGCTGCCGTCGCTCATGATCGTTCGGACGGGCGTCATCGTCCGGCAAATTGGCGAGGACGATGATCAACTGCAGGAGATCTCCCGGCTTGCACCTGGCGATTTCTTCGGCGAGACCGGCTTGCTCGCCGGTATTGGCGAGATGTCGAGTTTGCGGGCAATGACCCCTGTCACGGTTTACGACATAGACCAGGAAAGCTTTGCGCCGCTGCTGCACGACAGGCCCGAAATGGCCGAAGATCTTGCCGCGATCCTGTCGATGAGGGTGTCGGCTTTTAATGAAAGCGGCATCGCCGGACAGCACCACGCGAGCTCCAAATTCGCGCTCCTCAAAGCCATTCAGACAGTCTTTCGAGCCGCTTCGTTCAAGCGCGTTCGAGCACCTGGCTGACAAGGCATGCAGAAGGACAGAGATCCATGACCATCCGCCAAAGCGGTATCACAGGCATCGATACACTCATCCAGCCAGCTATCCGTGATTTTGCGGACGGACTGAAGATAAGGCGCGTATTGCCGTCCTCGGATCGCCTGATGATCGGGCCCTTCATCCTGTTCGACCATTTCGGCCCCGCTATATTCGACGCAGGTCACGGTTTCGATATGGGACCGCATCCGCATATCGGCGTTGCGGCCGTGACCTACCTGATCGATGGCGAGATCGTCCATCGCGACAATTTGGGAAAAGTGCAGACCATCCGTCCTGGCGAGGTCAACTGGATGACGGCCGGGTCGGGCATCGTCCATTCCGAGCGCACGCCACCGGAAGTCCGGGCGTCGGCAAGCAATCTCTTCGGCGCTCAGGCTTGGATCGCCCTCCCCTCCCGCTATGAAGAAATTGCCGCCGACGTCGCACATTTTGGCGCTCCCGAAATACCGAGGATCTGTGCCGACGGCGTCGAGTTTACGTTGATCGCCGGCGCGTCCGACCGGTTGGTCTCGCCGGTAAGGACGTTCTCCGACATGGTCTATGCCGAAATTGTGCTCACGAGCGGTGCGCGCTACCAGGTGAAACCCGAACACCGTGAGCGTGCGATCTACATCGTCGCCGGTGAGGTTGGAATTGTCGGCCAGTTCGGTACGTTTCATGAGGCCGAATTAGTAGCTCTGGCGCCCGGCGCTGAGATTGTGCTCCAGGCGCCTGCCTTCCATGCGGCGAGACTGATGCTGATAGGAGGTGAGCCCCTGGCCGAGCCACGTCATATCTTTTGGAACTTCGTCTCCTCTTCAGCCGAACGGATCGAGCAGGCAAAGGCGGATTGGCGCGAACGCCGCTTCCCCGGCGTGCCGGGAGAGCACGAGCTCATGCCTCTGCCAGATGGCAGCGTGTGAGGGATAAGGCAGCGGATGGTGACCTCAGCGCCGCGACAGCTTTACGCCGGGTGGCGCAGGCAGACCACTACGATATCAAGTAGAGATCGTTCATCGTTTCCTCATCGAGCAAACCGTCGAACCAGACGTCGAAGATTGTCTCGAGCAGGAACTCGTCGTTGCTTGCTTCGGAAAACAGCGTGAGGGACGCGTGCAACTTCTTCGCATCAACGTCACCGAAGACAGCGCGAGCGCTTAGGCCGGAGAGCCGTTGCAGGGTGCCAACGCATTCCCGATAACGGCCTCCGAGGATCGGAAACGAGAGATAGGCGCTGGCTTCGTCGAGCGATGTGATTGCATATGGCTCAGGCGCTGTACCACTTCGCCTTGTGGCCAACCTTGGGAAGATGAACTCCATGTAGGGAGTGCACATCATCCCTCGAGGTAGAATGGCCAGCGCGTCGTCGTAGACCGGATCCTATGCGCTGACGAATCTCTGCAAATCATACTCGTCAGGCATTTGGATGGATCCTTGGGAAACCCTCAACATTCGTGCCCATGACTAGCCGCCGACGACATCTGCATAGTCCGGGTGCTTGGCGAAAAAGCGGCTCATGAAGGGACATTTCAAGATCGCTTTACGGCCGGTCTTGCGGAGCAGTTCGAAGGTTCCTTGGGCCAATTGCGACGCGATCCCTTGTCCGGAAAATTCCGACGGGACTTCGGTGTGTATCAGCGCAACCTTCCCGCCCTCGAGCCGATAACAGGCCGCCGCAAACATATCACCGGCGATCGGCAGCTCGAAACGGTGCTGTTGGACGTTTTCAACGACTTGTGCATCCATCTTTATCTCTCGATTGTATGTCACGTGTCACCGGAGGCAGATTGGCGGGCCGCTATCGCATCGCAGGCAACCGCAGAGTGACGGTCGTGCCTGCCCCAAGTGTGCTCTGAATATCGATGCTTCCGCCTGATTGCTCGGCAAAGTGCTTCACCATCGGCAAACCGACGCCGCCGAGGCCTTCGCTTTTGGTGGTGAAGAACGGATCGAAGGCGCAGACCATCGTCTCGCTGGTCATCCCGATACCGTTGTCCGCGACGCGGATGTCTACCTGACCGGCGGCAGAGTTCTCAGAGGCCAAGCCGGCATCGATCGAGATGAAACCGCCGTCAGGCATTGCATCGCGCGCGTTGAACAGAAGATTCAGAACCGCATTTTGCAATCCAAAGCGATCGCATCTCACCAAAGGCAGGTCGGACCCAACCCGAAGCTCAAGACCGAAATTGGCATCCAAGGCGCTCCGTACGAGGGTTTCGATCTCAGCCAGGCAAGCACCTACGTTTGTGTATTCGATTTCCGCGTGGCTCTCTCGGGCCAGGCTGATGGTTTGCCGGACAAGGCCACCAGCCCGCTCCAAAGCCGTTTTGGCGCCGGCTATTACAGGCCCGAGCGCCGGAGCCGCTTGGATGCTCGGATCGCGGGCCAGGTGGTTCAACGCCGACGAGGCGACCTGAATGAGATTGCCCAGGTCATGGACGATGCCGGCCGTCGACATTTGCACGGACATACCACCTCCAGGGCCATCGGGCGGGCCGTCGAAGACATCTTCTTTTATGTCCGGACGAAACATTTCGTTCCCCGCTGGCTAAGTCGGCACCTATTGGCTTCAACACGCTATAATTTATGGCTTTTATTTTCCATTATATCTAAGAAGACGCCGATACATACTTCCGTATATTCAATCGCGAGACGATGCTCTATTGATAGCCGATCCCGCTGATGTAGTTGGCAAGCAGCCGTTCCTGCAGTTCCTCTTGTTTGAAGAGCGCCTTCATCGCATCACGGATATCGAGGACGCCTAGCGGTTTCGAGTCGGCCCCGAGCACCGGCACATTCTGAAGGCCTCGCGCGGCCATGGTCTGCCACACTGAATGAAGGTCGTCATCGGGACCACAGGACACGATGGACCTGCTCATCAAAGCCGCAATCGGCGCTTCTGTTGGCCCTGAATTCGCCAGATGGCGGACAAGGTCGGACTTGCTCAGCACGCCTGCCGCCTCCCCACTGCCGTGGCACACCACGACCAGGCCTATTGCGGGCCTGGAAAGTGAGAGTGCCGCACTGCGGAGTGGAGCGTCGACATCGACCACCATGAGACGGGCCGATATTACTGGATGCAGACTGTCAATTCGCATGACGCCCTCCTGAGAGCGCCTCGCGGCCGCGGCCGCGGGGCTGGGATCGGTTCCAGTGTTGGTCGCCGAGCTCGGCGCCTTCGTCCGGCCGGTCAGAATGGCGCGCAAACAAGCGCCATTCTGACCCATTCCAAAGATTAGCTCAGTGCTGCTTTGCTCAGGCCAAACTTCGCATCGCCCGAGCCCGGGACGGGTTTGAAGCCGATATTCAGACGGTTCCAAGAGTTGACCGCCATGACAACGAAGGTCAGATCGGAGATTTCCTTCTCGGAAAGCTGCGACCTGACCCGATCGTAGATCTCGTCGGGGACACCCTGCTCGGGCAGCTTGGTCAAGACTTCCGTCCATGCCAAGGCTGCGCGCTCGCGAGGAACGAACAAGGTCGAATCCCGCCAGGCTGCCAGGTGGTAAAGGCGCAGTTCGCGCTCGCCATGGATCTTCGCCTGTTTGACGTGCATATCGAGGCAGAAGGTGCACCCGTTCAGCTGCGCGGCTCGGACTGCAACAAGGTCGCGGATTGGCTCTTCGATCGACCCCTCTCGCGTCGCACCAAGAAATTCAATAAATTTCTTCAGAAGTTCCGGCGACTGCTCCGCATAACTCGCGCGTTGGGCGACGGCTTTTCCTTTCGGAGCGACCGGTGGCGCTGCAATATTCATTACTTATCTCCTTGAGGTGTTTGCAATCCATTGCACCGTAAGGATGACCGGTGAGACGAACTGTTGCTATCGTGCCGATGATATGTATTGCCACTCGATTGGGTTGGGGCGCCTAAACCGAAGTATAGGAGGTGGAAATTGGCACCTGACCGCTGCCCTCGGCAATTCGCTTTGCCGCATGCATCCGACAGACGCACAGCGTTTGGGTCACTTGAAGGGCAAGGCTGAACCGACCGGTGTCGATAGAACCTGGATCGAAACTGCGGTCACTCTTCAAAGGGAGCGTTCATCACAAGATCAACTGCCGAAGTCGCCTTGTAGCCTGAAACAAAGCGCTCGCCGAAGTCCCGGGCAAAGTTGTCGTAGGTGGTTTCGGGCCTGATCTCGGCGATATGGCAAAAGCATCGCGTCATCCGCCGCTTCATCCCGAGGCGCGGAAATTCGCCAACGATCTTTGCAATCTCGGCTGACGAAACGAGGCTGTATTGCAAGCCGACGACATCGAGGCAGATGCCGGCTGTGCACAGCGCCACCTCAGCCTCCTTGTAGAGGCCAATCGACGGCGTCGAGTTGAGGGCGACGCTGTCCCAGATCAATTGGGCGCGCCGCTCGTCGAAGCCGCCCTCCCGAACGAAGGCGCGGGCGAGATCGGCGCCTTCCACTTCGAAACGGCGCGGCCCGGCGAAGTCCTCATTGAGCGTGACGTCATGCAACAGGGTTGCAACCGCAACAACCTCCGCGTCGTGCTGGATATTCTGAATCTGTCCGATCCGGGCCGCGAAAAGCCAGGATCGGACCACGTGGTTGAACAGGTAGGGTTCACATCGAGCGCGGGCATGTTCGATCGCTCGGCCAACAAGCGGAGTATGGGGGACCAAAATCCCCGCAAGTGTGCGGATGGCGATCGAATTCATGTCACTGACCGTCCCTTCGCGTACGCCCCGATGGTCCTGGGGGCTACGATTTCATTTCGCGTTCGTCGTCAGTTCCGTCTCGCTGGTGTCGACGACGAAAATAGCAAGCAGACGAGCGCCTTCCGTCTTGCTGGCGTTTTCGCTGACGGCATGACGGTCGCCAGGGAATTCCGAGAAACTCTCGCCGGCGCGATAAGTCTTCACCGGCCCGTCATTGACCTGGCTTCGGATCGCCCCCTGCAGGACCGTGGCATAGATGAACGCGGATTTGGGATGGGTATGAGCCGGCGACGTACCCCCAGGCGCGTACTCGACGAGCACGGCTTTCATGCTCTTGCCGGGCACGTTTGGCAGAGCCTGGTCGTAGACAAGCTTCACGCTGGCGGCGTCATTGGCCATTGCTGCGGTGACGGAAGCGGCGGTGAGCGCGGCGCAGAGAAGTGTTTTGATCATGTCTGGTCTCCTTGTTGTGCGAATGGCGGGCCTATCCGATGATTACTTACTTCGGTGGTGTGTATCGGCTGAGCCAATCATCGAAACGCACGGCGCCGATGCGCGCGTTCTCGCCGGGCACCAGCGTTCGATCGTCGATTGCCACTTGGCCGTAGTAGAGCGCGCCGGGATCCGGGACGACTTTGCGCGGGTCCTTGGTGGCCTTCAGGAAGCGCTCGACAAGTTCGCTCATGCGAACACGCTCCGGGCCGGCAATTTCGATCATGCCGTTCAACGGCGCGGCAAGCGCGACGTCCGCCATCGCATCGGCAACATTATCAGCCGCCATGGGTTGGAAGTAGGCCGGCGACATATGAATGGTATCCCCGACGGCGCCCGTGTTTGCGATGGCGGCGGTGAATTCGAAGAATTGAGTGGCGTGAACGATGGTGTAGGGAATTCCGGACTCCCTGATCAGCTTTTCCTGAAGCAACTTGCCGCGGAAATAGCCCATGCCCTGCAGCCGGTCGGTACCGACGACCGACAGCGCCACGTGATGACGGACGCCGGCGGCCGTTTCGGCGGCAAAAAGATTACGCCCGGATGCCGAGAAGAACTCCAGGGCAGCCTTTTCCTCGAACGACGGCGAGTTCGCGAGGTCGATGACGACCTGCGCACCGGCAAGCGCGGCCGCCAGACCCTCTCCCGTAACGGTGTTGACGCCCGAATTCGGCGACGCCGCAAGTACGTCGTGGCCTTTGTTTCGCAGTCTCTCCACGGTCTTTGAACCGATCAGCCCGGTTCCGCCGATGACGACGATCTTCATGTCTGGTCTCCTGGTGTTGCGTGTCTATTTTCGTTGCTCGATCGGATGCTGGGCGTTTCCGGCCTGCTACTGACTGACCGATGCAGCAGCATCCTCGATGAGTGACGTGACCTCGTCGGGATGCGAAACCATGAGCGCGTGGGACGCACCTTCGATGACGACGGTCTTTACCGCGTGCGCACGCTTGGCCATGAAGCTCATGACGGCTGCCGGGATGTTGCGGTCATCCGAGCCGTAGATCATGTAGGACGGCAGCGTCTTCCATGAGGCGACGCCCGAGGCTTCAGCCAGAGCCGCCTGCGCAACAGGGCGTTGAGTGGCAGCCATCAGCAAAGTCTGCTCTTGCGGAACGTCGGCGGCGAACTGCGCGCGGAACTTGGCCGGCTCGATGAAGAGATCTTGTCCGCCGTCCGGCAACGCGACTGGAGCAAGCGCGCTCCCCAAGGTGCTACCGGGAAACATGCTGGACAACGTAAGGCTCGATTCGCCCGTATCGGGCGCGAAACCCGCCACGTAGACCAACGCCTTCACATTGGGATTGCCATTGGCGGCCTCGGTGATGACGGGCCCGCCATAGGAATGCCCCACCAGCACGACCGGCCCGGAAACCGACCGGACGATGGCTGAGACTGCTTTCGCATCGCTGGCAACGCCGCGGAGCGGATTAGCTGCGGCTTTCGCCACATAACCGTCTTTGCTGAGCTTGGTGATGACTGCATCCCAGCTCGACGATTCCGCGAAGGCGCCGTGCACCAGTACGATCGTCGGCTTGGGCTGAGAATTCGCGGCCTGCGCCATCCCGCCGCCCGACGCGGCAAGCGCTGCGGTGAGGGCCAGGACTCGAGTTATGTTTCGCATTTGCTTTCTCCCGTGTCGCCTGTGGTGACCAATGCTCAGGAGAATGCGCCGACGCGGCCCGCCAACCTATTGTGCGGAAGGGTCTGTCATACAATGCCAAGGTGCAGGGTAGGTCACCGGGGAGATCAGGTGCCCTGCAGCAAATTGAGGTATCTATGCCGGGTGTGCATTGTCGGCGGTCGCCGGAACAGACACTGAGGGCGCGCCGCAAAGCCTCCTCTCGTCAACGACATAGTCCCTGGCCTTCGGCCTGAATCGCCCAATGCCTTCGTATGGATCAAACAGCCGGACCGTCTGATCGTGTCGCTGCGTCACGACATTTATATTTGTATGGGTGAATACCATCCAAGCCATCAATGGAGTTACTGAAATGAAAATGACAGTCCTTGCTGTCGCCGTGCTTGTTATTACAGCAGGAAGCGCCACTGCCGGAAGCGACCACTATGGATCAAACGGATCCCAGCAGCCTGCGACTGCGTCTTACAACATGTATACATCCTCGATCAAAAAAATGAACAATGATATCGGGGTGCCGAAAACCGTACGCAAGCCGACTGTTCCCAACGATGAATATGGCTAGGGCATCTGGGGTCACTGATCCCGACCTACAGAAAATTGAAGGACCGGGGCGAGACCTCGGTCCTTCCGCCGTATCGGCGAGCCGACTTCTCTCTTGCGCGTCGATCCCTGCAATGCGACTTGCTGCTTACGTGGCTCAATTTGCGCCACGTCGACAAAACGTCTCGCCTCCGACCTATTTGGCGCGACTCGTGCGGCAGCTTCCCGGAAAATCGTCTTGAGGATGACCGATTGCTCAGCCATTTATTCGGAAGTCTATTGGCGCGACGACATCGCAGTCGTGGCTCAGAGCACTGCCATCCCGCCGTCGACCCGCAGATTGATGCCCGTTACGAAACTGCTCGCGTCCGAGGCAAGGAACAGGGCGGCTTTTGCCAGCTCTTCCGGCTGCCCCATCCGGCCCAGGGGTATTGCCTCTGCCATCGCCTTTTCAAACAGCCCGCGCTGCTCAAACGGTATGCCTAGCTTATCGAGAATAGCCGTATCCACCGGACCTGGGCTGAGCACGTTGACCCGGATGCCGCGAGACTTCAGTTCGATCGCCCAAGCGCGCGCATAGGCATTTATGGCCGCCTTCGAGCCCGCGTAAACAGCATGACCGTCCAGAACCTTCTCGCTGGCCAGCGAGCCTGTGAGGATGATTGCGCCGCCATTCCGCATGATCGGAATCAGCTTCTGGACGCCGAAGAAGACGCCTCGCGTATTGACGGCAAATTGCGCATCATATTCCGCCTCGGAGACGTCGGCCGAGTGCGTGATGGTGTTTATGCCGGCGTTCGCCATATAGATGTCGAGCGCCCCGAACCTCTGACGGATCTGTTGCGCTACCTCGTCATGGTGCGACACCTCGGCCACATTTCCCTGAATGCCCAGCGCGCCTGCCCCGATCTGTGCGACCGCTTCCTCGACCGCCTGCCGCCGGCGGCCGGTAATGACGACTTGCGCGCCCTCGGCCGCAAAGATTTTTGCAGCCGATAGTCCGATCCCGCTGTTCCCGCCGGTGACCACCGCGATCTTGCCCGAGAGTACGCCCATTTCGTTCCTGCCTTCGAAAAATAGCGCCGGTGCTGCTGCGATAGTCGCAACTGCTGGCCAAGAAAATTTCACGCCTAATTGAGACCGCCAAAATGAGCGGCAATCGCAAACGGCTAGCGATTGATAAACTCCCGGTGCTTAGCCAGTTTGACGTCTTGGAGAGCGCTTTGGCCATCAAGGCAGAACAAGCGCGCGGCGGCGACCCCCGACAGCGCGACGTAGTGTCGAACGCCGGCGATCGCCTCCGGGCTGCACAGGCGCAGTTGCCCGAGTGGCAGCCGTGGCGCAGCATATGTTTCGCGCCCCTGCCAGCGCTCCAGCTCGATGGCGCAGTGGTTCGGTTCCACAATCCGGGACATGAGCCGACAGAAGCTATCCTTTGATGAAGGCGAGCAGGTCAGCATTGACCTGATCTTGGTGCGTGGCCGTGATCCCGTGGGGCGCGCCGGGGTAATAGATATCCTTTGCGCCTTTGATCAATCGGGCCGACTTGACTGCCGAGTCCTTGACGGGGACGATCTGGTCGTCTTCGCCATGCAGGACGAGGGTTGGTACGTCGAATTTCTTGAGGTCCTCGGTAAAATCGGTCTCGGAGAACGCCTTGACGCTTTCGTACGCGTTCACGAGACCCGCCTGCATGCTCCAGAGCCAGAACTGATCCAGAGTCCCCTGGGAAACCTTGGCGCCTGGCCTGTTCGCGCCATAAAACAACGGTGCGAGGTCCCGGTAGTACTGCGACCGATCCTTGACGAGGCCAGCCCTTATGCCGTCGAATACCTCGATCGGCAGGCCTTCCGGATTGGCCGGCGTCTTCACCATGATCGGCGGAACAGCGGCGATAAGAACAGCCTTGGCCACCCGCTTCGTCCCGTGCCGTCCGATATAGCGAGCAACCTCGCCTCCTCCGGTCGAATGGCCGACCAGCGTGGCGTTCCGGAGATCCAGCGCCTCGATCACGGCTGCAAGATCGTCCGCATAGCCGTTCATGTCGTTGCCGGACGTGGCCTGGCTCGATCGGCCATGGCCGCGCCGGTCATGCGCAACGACGCGAAAGCCGTTATGGGCAAGAAAGAGCATCTGGCCGTCCCAGGCGTCGGAATTCAGCGGCCAGCCGTGCGAAAACGTGACGACAGGACCCTTGCCCCAATCCTTGTAGTAGATTTCGGTGCCATCCTTGGTCGTGATGGTGCTCATCGTCTTGGTTCCTTTGATTGAGGGGGAAGAGGGAAGGTTTTGTTTTCGGCTCGTTGCCGAAGCAGCGCGGGGCAGTCCGGCGGCTGCCGTAGAGATCAGGCCTGCCAACATGACATCGCGGCGAGATCCGCCGACGGAGAAAAGTCCGTCTTTGTTCATCGTGTCCATCCATGTGCTTTGAACGTCCTGCTCACCATCACGACCGTCGAGTCGGCCTGAGCGGTCGCGTTCGGGGAGGAGCGAGCGAGGAGCGGTAGAAACGCGACGGTCGTGATGGCTTGCGAGGAACAGGATGCACCGATCCGGGCCGCGAACCTACTCTACGGAGGCATCTGTCATACGATGCCAAGGTGCAGGGCAGGCACGCCGAAGATAGGGCCGGGCTAAGGCAAGCTCTTATAGACACACGTCAATTAGGCTTGGGTAGCGGCGCGGGGACCGACGCGGCATGGCCGGCGTCAGTTGCTGTTGCATGAAATGTTGCGCGTTTTTCGGTCAGGCTGGCGCTGCCAAAGAGCGCCGCTCAGTAGTAACCGATGTTTGGCGCGGGCCTTGCCGCGAAACACCAAACAGGACCACCGATGTACATCAGGATCACCCGCAGCAGGACGAGCGTATCAACAGGCAGGAAGGCCTGGGCGCGCTGAGAAAGCACCTGAAATGGCCCGGCGCGCCGGGCGATCCTATTGGATGGGGCATGGATCGGCTTGTGCCAAATTCTAGACCTCGCGCATCGGCGCGGGCAGCGTTTCCCACGCCCGGATCAGCTCACCGATGGAAGCGGCTTCCATCTTGCGCATGACATTGCCGCGGTGAAGCTTGACCGTCACTTCACTGATGCCGAGGTCGAAGGCGATCTGCTTGTTGAGGCGCCCGCGCGCCACTTCACGCAGGACCTCGCGCTCGCGCGGCGTCAGCGTCTCGACGCGCTCGATGTTGCGCTTGACGATCACGGCATCCGCCCGCCGCTTGGCATCCACCGCAATGCCGGCGATCACAGCGTCAAGCAGCGTCTGATCCCGCACCGGTTTGGTGAGAAAGTCCACGGCGCCGGCCTTCATCGCCTGGACAGTCATCGGGATGTCGCCATGCCCGGTCAGGAAGATGATGGGTTTGGGGTTGCCGTTTTTCGCAAGATGGTGCTGCAGATCGAGACCGCTCGTCCCTGGCATGCGCACGTCGAGGATCAAGCAGCCGGGGCTCTCCAACACGTCGGCGTCAAGCAATTCACGGGTTGAGGTAAAGCACACCGGCAGGAAACCCGCCGACAGGATCAATTCAGACAGCGCCTCCCGAACAGAGGCATCATCATCGACAATAATGACCAGCGGCTGCTCGGCTTCAGCCCTTCGCTGCTGTGATGACGGCGTCGATCTCGGTAAGGGCAATTGGTCAACTCTCATGTTTAGCCTCCGTTTCTGGGTTGCGCAAAGCGTCGCCGATCGCCGCAAGCAGTGCCTGGCCATCGAACGGCTTGCGGAAAAGCCTGCCAATGCCCTTGGCGCGGTGCTGATCCACTATCTCGTGGCGGCCGGTGATCAGGAACACAGGCAGATCCGGACGCGCCTTCTTGACCAAGTCGCGAAGTTCAAAGCCGTCCATGCCGGGCATCCCGATGTCGGTGATAAGCATGTCCAATCCAGACAGGCCGCTGACCAGTAACGACCCTGCCGACGAGAAGCTGCGGGCCACATAGCCGGCGGACTCCAGAAGGTCCTCCAGCGACTCGAGCAGCCTTGGGTCATCGTCGACAATCGCCACGACAGGCCTCCGCTTGCTCACCCTCAGTTCCCCCCTGCCCGGCGCGAGTGCGTGATCGGTATTCCCAATCGCTCGGCGATGCGAACGAGGTCGGCGAGCGACGCCGCGACCATCTTCTGCATGACGTTCCTTCTATGAATTTCCAGCGTAACTTCGCTGATCCCCAGTTCAGCGGCCGCCTGCTTGTTGAGCAGACCGCTGACCACCAGCGGCAGCACCTCACGTTCGCGCGGCGTCAGCTCGAGATAACGTTGCTTCAACACGCCCAGCTCGGCGCGCTCCGATCGCTGTACCCGATCCTGGGCAATCGCCGCATGGATTGCGGCCATGAGGTCTGCATCGCTGAAGGGCTTAGTCAGGAAATCCACGGCGCCGTGCTTGATCGCACGCACCGAGGACGGGATATCGCCATGTCCCGTCAGGAAAACGATCGGTGGATGATCGCCCTCGGCAATCTGCCGCTGCAGATCGAGGCCGTTAATATCCGGCAACTCGATATCGAGGATGAGGCAGGCAGGGACGTCCGGCTTGTCAGCGCGGATATAATCGCCCGCCGATCCGAACGCTACGGCACACATGCCGTGTGCAGCCAGCAGCTCGCTGAGCGCCTCCCGAATGCGTTCATCGTCATCTACGATGAAGACAATTTGGCCGTCCGTCGTCATGACGCCGCTTTCGCTTCAATCGGCAACGTGAAGATAAACGTCGCTCCACGTGGTTCGTTCTTCTCGACCCATAAACGCCCGCTGTGCGACTCGATGATCGAACGGCAGATCGCTAGTCCCATGCCCATCCCTTGCTCTTTCGTGGTAAAGAACGGTTCGAATATCCGGTCGGGAAACTCGATGCCCCGGCCGCGATCTCTGACTTCGGTCTGGACAACATCCCCGATATGGCGCACGCGGATGCTGATGACTCCGTCATCCGCACCAGAGTCCATCGCCTCCATGCCGTTGCGGATGAGATTGACCAGAACCTGCTGGATTTGGACGCGATCGAACGCGACTAGCGGACTGTCGCTTCCGACATCAACGCTGGTGCGAACGCCCCGCCGCATCGCTTCCTCGGCCACGAGGTCGCGTGCCTCTGTGATGACACTGCTGAGCGTCGCATTGGTCCTCGTCTCGGTGGATTGCTTGAACAGCGCGCGGATGCGGCCGACGACGTCCGCCGCCGAATTGGCGTCCCGGATTATGCGCTCGGCCGTAATCTTCGCGCGTTCGACGTTCGGAGGGGCGGCGGACAGCCAACGGTGGCATGCATGGGAATTGGCGACGATCGCGGCCAGCGGCTGATTCACCTCGTGCGCGATCGAAGCGGAAAGCTCGGCGAGACTTGCAGCCTGAGTGGCTTGCGCGAGTTTGTCGGAGGCTTGTCGCAGCGCTTCCTGGGCGCGCACCTCTTCGTCGATGTCGAGGGAAACCCCGTACCATTGCACAACCGCCCCGTCTTCATCACGCCGCGGCTCCACCCTGCACTCCGCCCAGCGATAGCCATCTGTTTCGCGCCAGCGAAACCGCATCGCGGAACCGCCGCCTGTTTCGAAACAGCTCAGCAACGTGCGCAGCACCTCGGGAGCATCTTCGGGATGAACCAGTTCTTGCAGCAATTCCTCGATGCGCGGCTCTCCGAGTGTTTCGAAATTGGCGATGACGGCGCGGAAATGGTCCTGGTATCGCTTGTTGAAGTAGACCGGCCCGCCGGTCGGCACCGCGCTCCAAATGCGGACCGGCACAGCGTCGATCATCTGCTGAAGCTGCAATTCGCTCCGCCGCAGGGCCTCTTCGGCTTGCATCTGATCGTCTATGTCGTGACAGAGGCCGTACCACTGCGCGATCAGGCCAGCGTGATCGCGCATCGGCTCCGCCCGGCTCGACATCCAGTGATAGATGCCATCGGCGCGGCGCAAGCGATACCTCATGGAGAAGCGCTCACCGGTGGCGAGGCAGTGACTGAGCGTATCGCCGAATGCTGCTGCGTCGTCCGGATGGACGATGGCCGCTATCATCGCCGCCAGCCGGCTGATGCCCTGTTTGTCCAAATCCGTTACGTCAAGGCCGAGAAAGTCGACCATTCGCTTGTTGAAAAAGGTCGGCTCGCCGTCCGGCGTCAGGCGCCAAACGTGGCTCGGAACCATGTCGACAAGCTGTGAGAGCTCCCGCTCCCGGTCGCGCAATGCCTCCTGCGCGCGCACCTCATCGTCGATGTCGATGCTGGCCGTGTACCATTGCACGATCGTCCCACTCTGGTTCCGCAGCGGCTCGGCGCGGCCCTCCCTCCAGCGGTACACGCCGTCCGCGCGACGCAGGCGATACCTTATGGGATAGGGTTCGCCGGTGGCGAGCGAGCGGCTGAGCCATTCTCTCATCCTGGGTCCATCGTCGGGATGGACGGCTGCCGCGACCAAGGTCGCCAGGCGGCTCGTGCCCGGCTCGTCCCAGTCCGCGATGTCGTTGAGGCCGATATAGTCTGTCGTGCGCTTGCTGAAGAAGGTTGGTTCGCCGTTGGGCGCCATGCGGGCGATGTGAGCGGGGATCATTTCGACCAGCAACGAGAGTTCTCGCTCCCGCTCCCGCAAGGTCTCCACACTTTGGCGCAAAGTGAGCACCGCCGCCTGATGCTGCCTGGAAATGGCGGCCACGACGAGCGCCGAAAATGCAGAGATGGCCAGAAAAAGCTGCAGCATGATCTGGTTGTGCTTCTGGGACTCGGGATCGCCGGCAAATTGGCTGGCGCCGGATATCGTGAATACCGCCGTGATCAGAGCGAGGACGGTCAATGCTACGGCGGCGCCTCTGAACTCAAAACGCACCGCGGCCCAAAGAAGAGGCGGCATGATGATGTAGGCGAAGGGCAGATAGCCGCTCAAGGAAAGGGCGGCGATACCAAGAAAGATCAGCCCCAGGACGCAAGCTTCCATCCATCGCGCTGCCGAGAGCTGCGCTTTGCCGCGCCAGTTCTGGAACACGACCAGCGCCAGTGGCGCTACGATCAGGACTCCCGTCGCGTCTCCGATCCACCACAGCGGCCAAGCCGTCACAAAGGTTTGCGATTGTATGCCAAACCAAGCAAGCGCCGCACTTCCCACCGTTGCGCTTGCAACTGGCGCAATTCCAGCGGCCAGTACGACGAATGCGAGAACGTCCCGCAACGTTTCCAGCCGAACTGGGCGCTTGCAGGTCTGGTTCACAAGCCATGCGCCGGATACCGCTTCAAGAGCGTTGCCGGCAAAGATCAGGAAGGCTGCGGGCAGCGGAGTGTGGAACCACAAGAAGTTGCTGAACAGTTCTGCCACACAGGCCCCCAGCACCCACCACGGCCAGCTATACCTGGAGGCGAAGACAAGAGTAGCGATGAAAAGCCCGCTCGGAGGCCAAATGGAAATCCCTGTTCCAGGTATGATTGCGAGCGACTGGGCGAAGCCGCAGCCCAGGACATAGGCCGTAATAAAAAGCCCCAGATGCGGGAATTGGGGACGGTGCGACCAGACGCGCGACAACCTGCCTCTTTCAAGATCGCTGACCATGTTGCCGCGAATCAGGCCCGGTTCATTCGTCGCGAAAGGTCGGCCATTTCCCGGCGCGGATCGGTTCAAGTCATGCGCTAACGCGAGCGTTGCGCTGGAATCGGTCTCGCCAAGTGAGTTGGGCGCTATCGTCATCGGGTGCCCCTGACGGACAAACAAACTCTGGAGATTGTCGGCGCTTCGTGTAGCACTTGCTCTTGATAGCTGGACTGGGCTGACGGACTCACGTCGCCACCCTAATCCCGCCACGCCCCAACCGCACCTCATGGAAATCCATGCATTGCATGGGGCGGCGGCGCCCCTTCACCGAGAGCCGAAAAACCAAGCGCTTACTGAGCGCCGCCAGTTATTGCGCAGCTTTCGCTTCAACCGGGAGGGTGAAGATGAATATCGCCCCACGCGGCACGCTATTCTCCGCCCAAAGGCGTCCGCCGTGAGACTCGATGATCGAACGGGAGATCGCGAGCCCCATGCCCATTCCGTTCCCTTTCGTTGTAAAGAACGGCTCGAATATCTTGTTGGGACGTTCGATACCCGGGCCTCGGTCGCTGACCTCGGTCTGGATCGTGTCCTCTATCCGGCGCACGCGCATTCCGAGAACCTTGTCGCCCGCCGTGGTGTCCATCGCCTCCATGCCGTTGCGAATGAGGTTGACCAGGACCTGCTGGATCTGGACGCGATCGAACGCAACCAGCGGAAGGTCGCTTTCGACGTCGATGTCCATGCGAACGCGACGCCGCATGGCTTCCTCGGCCATAAGGTCACGTGCTTCGGCAACGACGCTGGGGATCGGCGTGCTGGTTCTCATTTCAAGCGAAGGTCTGAACAAGGCACGGATGCGGCTGACGACATCCGCCGCCGAGTTGGCATCGCGGATGATACGCTCGGCCGTGATCTTCGCGCGCTCGACGTTCGGGGGCTCGGCGGACAGCCAACGGTGGCATGCGTTGGAGTTGGCGACGATGGCGGCCAGCGGCTGGTTCACCTCATGAGCGATGGATGCGGAGAGTTCGGCAAGGCTCGCCGCCTGGCTCGCACGCGCAAGTCTCTCTTGTGCCAGCCGAAGCTCCTCTTGTGTCCGCACCTCATTTTCGATGTCGAGGCAGATAACGTTCCACTGCACTATGGCGCCTTCAGCGTTGCGCATCGGCGCGGCGCGCGTCTCGACCCAGCGATATTCACCATCGAAGCGCCGCAGACGGTGCCGTCGCGCATACGGCTCGCCTGTGGACAGACAATGGGCATATCTCTCTTTGACACCTGTCAGGTCGTCGGGATGAACACCGGCGTCGAGTGTGCCAGCCAGCCGGGACTTTCCCGCTTCGTCCAATTCCTCAAGATTGTATCCGAGGAATTCGCGGAGCTGCTGGCTGCGATATATCGGTTCGCCATCCGGCGCGGCGCAATCGATCATTGCCGGCAGCGTTTCAACGAGCTGCCAGAGAGCCCGTTCTCTCTCGCGCAGCGCCTCTTCGACGCGCAGCTGATCGTCGATGTCGTGCGTAAGGCCGTACCATTGGACGATGCGTCCACCCTGGTCCCGCAGCGGCTCCGCGCGGCCCTCCATCCAACGATAAACGCCATCGGCACGGCGCAGGCGATACTTCATGAAGAAGCGCTCGCCGGTGGCAAAGCAGCTGTCGAGTGCTTCCTTCAGGCTGGCTGCATCGTCGGGATGGACGACGGTGGCAATGAAGGCCGCCAGCAGGCTCGTGTCCGGCTTTTCCGCGTCCGCTATGTCCAGGCCGAGAAAATCTATCAGGCGCTTGTTGAAAAAGGTCGGCTCACCGTTGGGAGATAGCCGCCAGAGGTAGCTCGGAACCATGTTGACGAGTTGCGAGAGCTCTCGTTCCCGGTCGTGCAACGCGGCTTGCGTGGTCACCAGGTCATGGATGTCGACGCTCACGCCGTACCATTGGAGAATGCTGCCATCTTCGTCGCGCAGCGGCTCGGCGCGAGTCTCGGTCCAGCGATAGCCGCCGTCGGCCCGCCTCTGGCGATATCTCTGAACGTAAGGCACGCCCGTTGCGAATGAATGGCGGATCGCCTGTCGTGCGGTGTCGATATCGTCTGGATGGATCACGCTCAGCGACGGCGAGCCGTCCGGGGCGGTGATGTCGCGGAGCGTGGCCCCGGTTACATCGGTGAACCGTTTGTTGACGTAGGAAGGCGTCCCTTCCCGTGTCGTACTCCAGATCAAAGCGGGCACGGTGTCGATCAGCTGCTGAAGGCGCCGCTCACTTTTGCGCAACGCCGCCTGCGCGCGCACCTCATCGTCGATGTCGAGAGAAACCCCGTACCACTGCACGACCGTTCCATCGTCATCGCGTCGCGGCTCGACCCTGCACTCAGCCCAGCGATAGGTGCCGTCTTTTTCGCGCCAGCGAAACCGTATCGCGGAGCCGCCGCCAGTTTCGAAACACCTCAGCAACGTGCGCTGCACCTCGGGCGCATCTTCGGGATGAATCACCTCGTGCAGCAACGTTTCGATTCCCGGCTCGCCGAGCGCGTCAAAGTTCGCGATAACGGAGCGGAAATGGTCCTGGTATCGCTTGTTGAAGTAGACCGGCCCGCCGGTCGGCATCACACTCCAGATGCGGACCGGCACGGCGTCGATCATGTGCTGAAGTTGCTGCTCGCTCTGCCGCAACGCCGCTTCGGCGTGCATCTGATCGTCTATGTCGTGACAGAGGCCGTACCACTGGACGATGCGGCCAGCGCCATCGCGCATCGGCTCCGCCCGGCTCGACATCCAGCGATAGACGCCATCGGCACGGCGCAGGCGATAGCGCATGGCGAAGCTCGCACCGGTAGCGAAGCAATCACGAAGTGCATCGCCGAATGCTGCTGCGTCGTCCGGATGAACGGCGGCCTGTATCATCGCCGCCAGCCGGCTCATGCCCGGTCGGTCCAGATCCGCTACATCGAGGCCGAGAAAGTCGACCATGCGCCCATTGAAGAAGATCGGCTCGCCATCGGGATCGAGCCGCCAGATATGACTCGGGACCATATCCACGAGCTGCGAGAGTTCCCGCTCCCGGTCGCGCAATGCTGACTCGGCCCGCTTCTGGTCCTCAATGTCTATTGTCGTGCCGTACCATTGAACGATGCGCCCCTGGCTATCGCGAAATGGTCGTCCTGAGCTTCGAAACCAGCGATAGACGCCATCGGCGCGCCGCAGGCGATGCTCGGTATCATAGGGATCGCCGGTTTCGAGGCAATGCCGCCATCTGGCGGCTACAGGATCATAATCGTCGGGATGGACGGCTCGACGCCAGCCGAACTCGTCGTTGTCTTCGGAAGTGTTGAGACCCTCATGCGTGTTGCCGAGGAACGCCAGGGTGTTTGGGCTGACATAGGTGAATCTTCCGGCGGCATCGGCTGCCCACGCGTGGCCGGGCATGCTCTCAATGATTTGCAGCGCAAGCGTTGCTTCGGGGTCGATTTCGCCAAGTGAGTTGGACGCTGCTGTCATTGGCTTCTCCTGTCGGACAAAAAAGCCTGGGGACGGTCAGCGCTTGATATAGCACTTGTTTTCAATATCTGGACAGGCGAACTCACCGCCTAAATCTAGTTCCGCCATGCCTCGGCTGCATCTCATGGAAATCCATGCATTGCGCGGAGTTATCGCCGCTACGGGGGCCCTAACGATGGCCTCGCGCGAGGAGCGACGCGGATCGATGCATCAACACCTACCACTGGGAATACGAGCCGGACAGGTAAGACGCTCGGCTGCCTCTTCGTCGGCTGCAGAGTGAAACCGGAAAAACCTCTGCATTCGTCATCCCTGTCTCGTCCGGTTAACACGGCTCATGAGATAATCTGGAAGCCTCTCCCGACCAACACATCTGCTCCAAAGTATAGGGCGTGGACGCGGTTTTAGTTCTGCGGAGCGGCTTGGCGGCCGAGCAATTGTTTGGCGACAATGAGACAGGGCGCAGCGACCGCGAACAGCAGGACGAGCGCGAAGAAAGCTTCGTCGAACGAGATCGTGGCGACCTGCTTCTCAAGCGCGCGCTGCAGCAGCGGCAGGGCGGTCTTTGTCGCCGCAGTGCTGTCGACACTGTTCGCCAGAGCGTTCGCAGTTGCTCTCAAGCGCGGGTCTACGGCTGGATCGCCATTGACGAGGTGGGACGCCAGTATCGTCCGGTTGTGGACATTCTGGTGATCAATATACGTTTGCAAGAGGGCTGTGCCGGTCAGACCGCCCACCTGCTTGCCGAAGTTGAACAGCCCGATGCCAAACGGCAACGCATTGGCGGCAAGGCCCTGCAGCGTAACCAGCGTCAGTGCCACGAACAGAAGGCCGAGGCCGAATCCTCGCAGCAGCAGAGCAAGGGTCAGGTCCGGTGATCCGCTACCGCTCGTCGAAGCGGACAGCAGCCACATGGCACCTGCGAAGAGCAGAATGCCAAATGGCGCAAGCGTGATCGGGCGCATCCCGGTCCTTTGGATGACGAAGCCGGACAACAGAAGTCCAAGCGCGAGCATGGCTCCGCTGGGCAGCAGAAGCACTCCTGCGCCCGTCGCGGTAAAATCGAGCACGTTGAGGGCAAAAGCCGGAATAAGATAGGCGCTGCCTGAAAGGGCAGAGCCGGCGACGAAGCTGACGAGAAGGCCAAAGCGAAAGTCCGGATTGCCAAGGGGCGAGATGGCCAGCAGTGAGCCTTCTGAACGAAAGCGGGTCTCCCAGACGGCCAGGAGGCCGGCAGCCGTCATACCGGTTGCGGCAAGGAAGGTGATGTCGGTGTCGTCGAACCAGTTGAACCTGCTGCCTTGCAGCAGGACGTAGGTCAAAAGCGCGGCGCTGATGCCGAGCAACAATATCCTGACGGCAGGAAACCTGGTTTTCCGCCAAAAGGTCCGATCGCCGTCCGCCGCCAACAGGACAAGGGAGACGATGCCGAGCGGAATGATGCTCAGGAATATCCACTCCCAGGTCAGATGGTCGACAAGCCAGCCCTGCAGGGCTGGCGTGACGGTCGTCGGAGCCATGACGGCGCCTACGGCAAAAACCGCCTGAACGACCGGCTGATGCCGGTGCGGGAACCGAAAGAACAGCAGTGTCTGGCCGGCGACGAGAACTGTGCCGCCAGCCAGCCCTTGGACAATGCGGCAGATGCAAATCCAGGTGAGGTCCACTGACAACGTCAAGGCCGCGGATGCCAGCAGAAGGGCGACAACCGCCGCGCGCAGGCAGGCGGTCGGCCTGGCTGCCGTCACAAGTAGCGGAGCGACAAGGAACGCCGTCAGCTTGGCCGCGATGAAAACAACGTCGATCATCGCCAGTTCGTCCAACGTTGCGTAGGTGTCGCCGAGCATGTCGATCCGGCCGATGGACAGTGCAGTGGATGCGACCGCGTCCATGAAGGCGGCCAGCACGACGCCGGTTGCTATCAAGCAAGCGCGCAATGTACCGGGATGGCGCTGCACAGCCGCCGTTTCGGCGAGGTGCATCATTGTGCTGAGCGCCCGTCCGCAATCCCGCCTGTCTGCATTTCCTGCGCTACAGCCGGAGCATCCCTGGTGCCGACGGTGATGGCAACACGAGCCGAGAGTCCCGGAACCAGGCGGCCGGGCAACGGATTGCGCGTCATCCTGATCTTGACCGGCACACGTTGGACGACGCGGATGAAGTTTCCGGTGGCGTTGTCCGGCGGCAGCAGGCTGAATGCCGCGCCGCTACCGGGAGCGAAGCTGTCGACAAGGCCGTCGATTTGCAGATCTGGATATTCATCAACCATGACGCGAACCCGTTGGCCGATCTCAACCTGCTTCAGCTGTGTTTCCTTGAAGTTGGCAACGATCCAGACATCGTTAACCGGAACGATGTCCAAGGCTGCTGTCCCTGGGGTGACATAGCGGCCGACACGGATCTGGCGATTACCGACGATGCCGCCGACCGGGGCCCTCACGACGGTGTTGGCCAGGTCGAGCATTGCCAGGTCGAGCGCTGCCTGTGCCTGGGACAGGGCTGCCTGCGCACCGGACAACTGTGCATCCAGGACACCGAGCTTCAATTTTTGAGCCAGCAGATTGGCCTCTGCACCGTCCAGCGATGCCTTTGCCTTGTCATGGCCGGCCTGCGCATCCTGCAGCTTCTGATCGCTTGCGGTCCCGTTCTTCTGCAGCGTGACGTAGCGGTTCAGGTTGGCGCGGGCGAATTGCAGGTCGGCTGCGGCAGATTGCTTCTGCGCCTCAGCCTGCGCGATCAATGCGTCCTGCAGTTCACGGGTCGCCTTGATGTTGGCGA
The DNA here is from genome assembly GCF_040321995.1 of Mesorhizobium sp. M0207. Lineage (NCBI taxonomy): Bacteria > Pseudomonadati > Pseudomonadota > Alphaproteobacteria > Hyphomicrobiales > Phyllobacteriaceae > Mesorhizobium > Mesorhizobium sp. M0207. Next base: position 391,268 of record NZ_JAMYSQ010000003.1, on the reverse strand, counting down.
TTTCCGCCTGCCGGGCGGCGACGTTGGCTTTCGCCTGCTCGGCCTTGGCCTTGTAGTCGCTGTCGTCGATGCGAAACAGGACAGCACCCTTTGACACACTGGCATTGTCGTCTATGTCGACTTCGACGACGTAACCGGCGAGCTTCGGCGCGATGCTGGTAATGTCTCCGCGGAGATAGGCGTTATCGGTCGTTTCCTCGAACCGGCCCCGCGTGAACCATTGCCAGCTCCAAATAGCTGCCATTGGAATCACCATAAGGGCGACGATAGCGATTGCGATCTTGCGGGCTCGGCTCATGATTGCCTCGACACCCGGTCGATGCGCTCGCTATCGAAGGAGGTATCCGCCTCCCGAAGAGCGAGATGTTCGGCAAGGCTGCAAACCCACGGTGCGCAGTACAGTTTCACGAGAACGTCTCCGTCGAGCTGCGGCTCTGCAGCAAAGCAGAACTGCAGAACGATCGCGGATTTCACGCCTCGCCGCTATCACGCGGACGAACATCCCATCTGCCCTGATCGGTAGTTCGTACTGAACCTCAGCACAGGTCGTATTGTCAGTCAGCCGGATTCAGGCGCGCGAACATGCCGGCGCGGATCTCCGTAGTGCCGAAGACCGCCCACGAGAAAATTCACTTTGAAGCGTTTCCGGATCATCCTGTGGCAGCAATGATCGCAGAGAGCGCCCTCGCGGCGCGCGCGCCATGCTGGAAACTCTGCATGTTTGCCGAGGGCAGCCGCTACCAGGAGCAACTCTGCGCTGTCGGCGGCGACGGAAAGATCGAATGTCTGGTTCCCGGACCAGGCCGTTTCTGGCCGACCCAGCTTGGCCCTGCGCCAGTGCCCCAGTTGATCGTCAGTCCGCGCAATCCGCCTGGACCACGCCTGCTGGAGATTCCCGTCGACCCCCGGCTGCTCGAGGCAGGCGACCATAGCGGTTCGACTATTTCGAGCACGCCCGCTTCACCGCTGCGGTGCGCGAACAAGGCAAAGTGGAAGTGACCTTGCAAGACGGCTGGTGGGCCGTCGTCATGGGTCTCGGCGCCCAGAGATCGGCCAGCGAAGGCCGCGCCATCGAGGTCGCCGATGAATTCGCGTTGCCGACCTAAGGCCGACCACGCATTCACCAGACCATTGGGTCAGATGCGCCGACCGGTTGCTGCGTCGAACAGATGCGCACATGCGCGGTCGATCTCGATCCCCACCCCTTCGCCCTGCCTGAGCGCAAGCCTTTCTCGGAAAAGGCAGGAAATTTCTTCACCGGAGCAGTCGACCCTGGCGAAGATTTCCGAGCCTGTCGCCTCGAGAAGCGTGATCGTACCCGGCACGCCTTGCCCCGTCGCCCGGATATGTTCCGGTCGAATGCCGTAGACGAGTTCGCGTCCTGCGGCATCCGCGGGCTGGGCGCCTTCCGGCAACGGCAGGACCAACCCGCCGGCGCTGCGGAACACGCCCTCCTCGATGCGGCCGGCAATGAAGTTCATGGCGGGCGAGCCGATGAAACCGGCAACGAAGAGGTTGGCCGGATGGTCGTAGAGGTCCAGCGGCGCGCCGATCTGCTCGACCAGGCCGTCATGCAGCACGACGATCTTGTCGGCCATCGTCATGGCCTCGATCTGGTCGTGCGTGACATAGATCGTCGTGGTACCCAGCCGCTGGTGCAGGGCCTTGATCTCGCCGCGCATCTGGACGCGCAACTTGGCGTCGAGGTTGGAGAGCGGCTCGTCGAACAGAAAGACCTGCGGGTCACGTACGATCGCGCGGCCCATGGCGACGCGCTGACGCTGGCCGCCCGAAAGCTGGCGCGGATAGCGGTCAAGCAGCTTTTCCAGGCCGAGGATGCCGGCTGCCTTCCGGACCCGGCCAGCGGTGTCGGCCGGGTCGGCTTTCTTGATCTTGAGGGCAAAGCCCATGTTGTCGGCAACGGTCATATGCGGATAGAGCGCATAATTCTGGAACACCATGGCGATGTTCCGGTCCCGCGCGCGCAGATTGTTGACCATGCGTTCGCCGATGGCGATCTTCCCGCCGGAGATCGTCTCAAGGCCTGCGATCATGCGCAGCAGCGTCGATTTTCCGCATCCCGACGGGCCGACCAGGATGACGAATTCGCCGTCGGCGATGTCGACGCTGACGTCGTGAATGATCTTGGTGGCCCCGAAGGTCTTCTGCACGTTGTTGATCGTTACCGATGCCATTGGATCTTTCCTGGAAAAAGAGTGATGTCCGGGCGCGCGCTCAACCGCCCTTGACGGCGCCGGCGGTCAGCCCCGCCACGATCTGCCTTTGCGCGAACATGGTCAGGATCAGCACTGGCAACGTCACCACCAGCGCCGCCGCGGCGAGCGGCCCCCAGCTGACCTGCTCGTAGGACAACATGTTGTAGACGGCGACCGGCAGTGTGCGCGTCTCACGGCTGGCGAGCACGACGCCGAAGACGAAATTGTTCCACGAGAAGATCACGGACAGGATGAAGGCGACGACGATGCCTGGCTTGGCGATGGGCAGGGCAACCAGCCGGAAAACCTGCCAGGAGCTGGCGCCGTCGATGTTGGCCGCCTCCTCCAGTTCCATCGGCGTGGTCTCGAAATAGCCGATCATCACCCACACCACGATCGGCACCGTCACCACCAGATGGATGATGATCTGCGGCCACAGCGTGCCGAGTATCCCGATCCATTGGAACAGCAGAAACAGCGGGATGAGATAGGATAGCCCAGGTGTCATTCGGGCGATCATGATGACGACCGCCGATCGTTCAGCCTTGAGCCGTGCGATGCCATAGCCGGCCGGTACGCCGATCAGCAGCGCCAGCAAGGTCGCCGTGCCGGTCACCAGCACCGAATTCCAGAGATAGAGCAGGAAATTGTTCTCCTCGAACACCTTTACATAGTTCGACCAGGCGAAGCGTTCGGGGATCAGGATCGGCGGATAGGCACCGTTGTCGATCTCGAATTTCAGCGACAGCGAGATCATCCAGAGGAAGAACAGGATCGCCGGGGAGACGAAAACCAGGGCAGCGAAAAACAGACCGATCTGGTTGAGCAGCCGTGAACTCATCTATTTGCCCTCCGTATCGATCCACTGCGAGCGTTGGCGCAGCATCAGCAGGACAAACGACAGGGCCACGATGACAATGAAGAACACCACGGCCATGGCCGAGCCGTAGCCGATATCGTAGTAGGAGAAGGCGGTGTTGTAGAGATAGATGTTGATGGTCTCCGACGCCGTACCCGGCCCGCCCTGGGTCATCGCGTAGATGATGTCGAAGCTCTTCAGCGCATCGATGGTGCGGATGATGACCGCGATCATCAGGAACGGCGCGATCATCGGCAGAGTGAGATAGCGGAATTGCTGCCAGGCATTGGCGCCGTCGATCTCGGCGCTTTCGAAGGGCTCGCGCGGCACCGAGGCCAGCCCGCCAAGCACGATCAGCATGACGAGCGGCGTCCACTGCCAGGTCTCGACCGCAACCAGCGACGGGATGACCGTGTTGGCGTTGAATATCCATTCCTGGGCCGGGATGCCGACCAGCGACAGCAGGTAGTTGAGCACGCCAAGCTGAGGATGGAACATCATTGTCCAAACCAGTGCGACGGCAACGGGTGTCGCCATCATCGGCATGACGAAGACGCCGCGCAGCAAGCCGCGCAGCGGAAACCTGGCATCGAAGATCAGGGCGGCCAGGGTGCCCAGCAGCATCGGCGCTGCAACCGAGAGGAAGGTGTAGGTCAACGTATGAACAAGGGATTCCCAGAAACGTGGGTCGCTGGCCAGGCGGAGATAGTTTTCCATCCCGGCAAAACTCCGCGACTGGCCGAGCGTCCAGCGATTGACGCTCATCCACAGGGTGAAAGCCCAGGGGAAAACGATGACGGCGCCGACGACGACGAGTGCGGGGACGACGAATGGCCAGTAGTTGGGAGCCAGCCGGATCGTCTGGCTCCCGTCGATAACCGGCATCGTCACCCCGGTCTGTTCTGGGGTGGTGGCCGACATCAGCCCTGCTCGCTCCTGTCGAGAACCGGCTGGAACTGTTCGGTGGCCTTCTTCAGCTCCGCGGCTGGATCGGCGCCGGCAATCATGTTGGTCAACGCCACACCATAAATGTCGCGGAATTCCGTGACGGGGATGATGACCGGCAGTGCCAGCCGACTGATATTGCCCGAGCCGACCACGGCATCAAGCCAGCTTGCCGGCATGGTGACGCCTTCGCGCACCTTGGGATCCTCCAGCACGGATTTGCGGAACGGAACGCCGGCGCCGGCCTGCAACAGCCGTGCACCCATGGTTGGCGATACCGCCCACTGGCAGAACAGATAGGCAGCCTCCTTCTTCTCGCTGGCGGCGGTAACGCCAATCCCGTCGCCGAAGGTGCCCGAGGCATGCGCCTTGGGACCCTTGGGCATCACGCCGTAACCGACCTTGCCGACCACCCTCGATTTTTCCGGATTTTCCATCGGCGGGGCAAAACCCACGCCGTCGAGCCACATGCCGATCTTGCCCTGCAGGAAGGCCGACTGTGCTTCGGCCCAGTTGAACCCGGTAACGCCCGGAGGGGCGGACTTGGTCATCAATCTTTGATAGAGCGCGGCAGCCTCGATCGCCTCGGGAGCCTCGGTGCGCAGCTTGCCCTTGTCATCTAGCGGCGTCATGTCGTAGCCGAGCATCAGCGACGTCCACACCGGCGTGTTTGCGTTCTTGAGCCCGCGGGCGACGAAGCCGTATGTATTGGTCGAGTGGTCGGTCAGCGCTTCGGCGGCTGCCACCAGTTGCTCGAAGGTCTCTGGGTATTTGAGGGCCTTGGCCTCGAACAGCTCCTTGTTCCAATACAGGATCCAGTAGTCCACCGAGAACGGTAGCGAGCGCAGCACGCCCTGGCCGTCCTTGGCAAACAGCATGCCGGCTTCGGCGAAGTCGCTTTCGACCAGCGCCGGGTCGGTGAGCGACGGATCGGCGAGATAGCCGGCGATGTCGGCCAGCCAGCCACCCTTCTCGAACTGGCGCTTCTGCACGTGGTAGCTCAGATGCACGACGTCGAAGCTCGGCTTGCCCGAGCTCAACTCGATCACCGTCTTCTGGCGCTGCTGCTGCTCGGGCGTTGCCTCGGCATTGACCTTGATGCCGGTCAGTTCCTCGAACTCGGCGAGATATTTCAGGATGGTGTCGCTGCGCGGGCTTTTCACCAGATTGACGTCAAGCGTCGTCCCGGCAAAGCGTTTCCAGTCAACGCCTGCGGCAAAGCCGGGGCGAAGCCCCACAAGGCCCGCAGCGGTTAGCGCCGCGGTTCCGGCAAGGAGTTGCCTCCTGGTTGGGTTGAACAGATTGGACGACATTTCTTCCTCCCGGTTGCTGTCGTTGTGGATGCGCCGCAAACCGCGGCGCGGCTATATTTCCTCAGATCTGGAGCGCCAGCCGGCGCGCATTGTCGATATGCAGACTGATCGCTTCAACCGCTCTTTGCGGATTGCGGCTCTCCATGGCTTCGATGACCGCCAAATGTTCGCGCATCACCGGCACCACACGACCGTCGATGCGGAAACGCTCCTGGTGGATCAGCCGGATTTTCACCGAGTTGACCAGATAGGCCTTGGCGATAATCTCGTTGCCGAGCGCATTGATGAAGGTGTCGTGCATCGCCCAGTCGATGTTCTGGGCCTTGGCTTCCATTTCCGGCGTCGGTGCCTGCCCGAGAGCTTGGGCCAGCATCTCTTCATGTTCGCGCCGCATGCGGGCAAGTTCGGCATCAGAAGCGCTGGTCGTGAATAGCGCCACTGCCTCGCGTTCCATGAACAACCGAAACTGAAACGCCTCGCGGATCAGATTGATATCGATATGCGCGATCTGCATGCCGCGCTGCGGGATGGTGGTCAGCAGTCCCTCGGCCTCGAGACGCGGGACGATCTCGCGAATGGCACCCAGCGGCAGCCCGGTGAAAGCGACCAGTTCGCGCTGTGACACGAACTGCCCCGGCCGCAGATCGCGGGCCAGCAAATGCCGCGTGAAGCTGGCATAGGCCTTCTCCCGGAGAGTGATCGGTTCGCTGCCCTCTTCCACTTCAGCTCGCTTCCTTGTCGGTCAGCCCGGCCTTGTCGGTCAGGCTGCCTCTGTCGCAAACAGCCTGTCGAAGGCAGCGGCAAGCTGCCGCTGTCCCTGTGGATCGATCGCCTCTAGGGGCGGGCGGACCGCCAGCCAGCGCTCGTCGCCGGTCTTGCGCGCGACCATGACCTTCACCGCCGGCGTGACCGGGTATTTGAGCAATTCGAGCACGAAGTCTTCGACGCGTGGGTCGTCGCCCCCGTTTTCGACCATTGCCCGGATTTCGCCGGTAACAAAATTAGCCATGCCGGAAATCGCGCCCTGTCCGCCGCGGCGCACGCTTCTCGCGAGATGCCGTTCGTCGCCGATGAGGATCACCAGATCGCCGTGCGCCTCAAGCAGCGCCTCACTGTAGCTCCAGTCCCCGCCGGAATCCTTCACCCCGGCCACCACAGCGGGAAAGGCGGCGCGCAGCCGGCCGATCAGCCCAAGCGGGAGCGGCACCATGGTGACTGAGGGGATGTTATAGAGCAGCACGTCGCGCGCCAGCGGACCGAGTGCGGCGAAGACGGCGGAAAACCATCCGAACAGCCCGTCCTCGCCGACATTCTTGAAGTAGCTCGGCGGAGCGAGCAGAATGTTGCGAACGCCGCGCTGCAAAGCGTGCCGGGCCTGATCGGCGGCATCTTCGGCTGCATCGACCAGCACTGCGGCGACGAGCTGATGTGGCGGAATACCGGCCGCCAGCATGGCCTCGGTGACGATCCGTCGCTCGTCGGTGCCGACCGAGGCTCCTTCGCCGGTGGTGCCGAACAGCGTCGCGCTGCTGCAGCCGGCGCCAAGGCAGGCTCGGGCATGCGCGATCATCGGCGCGAGCGCTATCTGCCCCGACGGGTTGAAGGGTGTGGTCAGGGCAACCGAAAGACCAAAGCGGGAAGCCAATACGATCTCCGTTGAAATCAATGTGGATGTAGCGTTAGCACGCTAACATGTCAGGTGTAAACGGGTGATGTTGCCAACTCGGCATCGCCGAACGGCGCTGCCGCGGCAGCGCCATCGCCGATCATTTTCCTCCGCTCGAACATCACATATGCAGCTGTCCCCGAGCCTCTGCGGGATTGGCTGCACGAGGCAGCCTAAGCTCGATCAAGTGGCGACGAGGTGGCCGTCGCCAACATCTTCGAGCTTGAGTTTCCGGGGCTCGTCACCGATGCGCCGCACAGCGCTTGGAATTTCGCTGTCCAAACGGGCGAACCGGGCGCGGCGCCGGCCTGGATCGGGAACCGGAACGGCTTCGATCAGCCGCTTTGTGTAAGGATGGCGCGGGTTGGAGAAGATCTGGTCGCGGGTGCCCATCTCGACGATCTGCCCCAGATACATTATCGCCACGCGATCGGAGATGTTCTCGACCACCGCCATGTCGTGCGAGATGAAGAGATATGCGACGCCGAATTCGCGCTGCAGCTCCTTCAGCAATCTTAACACGCGCGCCTGCACCGACACGTCGAGAGCAGAGACGCTCTCGTCGGCAATGATCAGCTTTGGTCGCAGCGCCAGCGCCCGCGCAATGCAGATTCGCTGGCGCTGCCCGCCGGAGAATTCGTGGGGATAGCGCTCCATCTGGTCAGCCGAGAGGCCGACGCGTTCGAACAGGGCGGCGATCTGGGCATGCCGTTGCTCTCTGTCGCCGAGGCCGTGGATCAGCAGAGGCTCGGCGACGAGATCGCCGACCCGCATGCGCGGATCGAGGGACGCGAAGGGATCCTGAAAGATCATCTGCACATTGCGGCGGACAGCCTTGCGCTCCTTGCGGCTGAGCGCCGACAAGTCCTGGCCGCCGATTAAAATGCTGCCGGTGTAGGGCACCAGCCCGGCGATCGCCTTGGCCGTCGTCGACTTGCCGCAGCCCGATTCGCCGACCAGCGACAGGGTTTCGTGCGGCGCGATCGAGAAACTGACGCCTTCGACCGCGTGCACCCTGCGGTCAACGCGGCCGAAGAAGCCGCCGTGCAGGTCGAAGCGGACGTGAAGATCGCTGACAGATACAAGCTCGGCCGGCATGTTGGCGGCGTCTTGTCGTTCTTCGACGGTCCGTCCGCCGCCAATGCGCGGCACGGCGGCCAGAAGCTCGCGTGTATAGTCGGCCTGCGGGCGATTGAAGATGTCAGCCGCGCTGCCCTGCTCGACCATCCGTCCGTCACGCATGATGATGACGCGGTCCGCCATCTCGGCGACGACGCCCATGTCGTGCGTGATCAGGATAACACTGGTGCCGTGCTCGCGCTGCAGGTCGCGCAGCAGTTCCAGCACCTCACCCTGAACCGTGACATCGAGGGCGGTCGTCGGCTCATCGGCGATCAGCACGTCCGGGTTCAGGGCCAGAGCCATGGCAATCATCACGCGCTGGCGCATGCCGCCTGAGAGTTCGTGCGGATAGTGCTCGAGCCGCCGTTCGGCATCCGGAATTCGGACTGCCTTCAGCGCCTCGAGCGCCCTCAGCCGCGAGTTGGAGCGCGACATCGAGGTGTGTGCATCGATCGCCTCCGTGAGCTGACGGCCGATGGACAGCACCGGATTGAGCGATGTCATCGGTTCCTGAAAGATCATGGCAATACGGTCGCCGCGGATGCGGCGCATGCCGCTCTCGCTGAGAGCCGCGAGGTCCTGATCGCCGAGCCGGATGGAGCCTGATCCGATGCGTGCCGCCGGCTGCGGCAGCAAGCCCATGATGGCCAGCGCCGTCATCGACTTGCCGGAACCGGACTCGCCGGCGATGCAAAGCGTTTCGCCGCGCGTCAGGCCGAATGTCAGGTCGGAAACGACGTCGCGCTCGCCCTCCTCGCCGCGCACGGCGACGCTCAGGCCTGAGACGCTGAGTACCGGCCTGAGAGAGCCACTCTCCGCGGCGGCCTGCCTGGATCGTTTGATGTCCTCCACCTTCATTCAAAGACGCAGCGGGGGAAGTAGAACGAAACCACCCAGTTGGGCATGTCGACGATCTCGCTGATGCGCAGGTCACCGCAAACCGAGACGAGCATATAGGCATCTACCGGATCCATGCCGTAGCGGCCGGAGAGCAGGTCGATCATCTGGGAAACGGCACTCCTGGCGCCGTCCATCAGATCCGGCCCGATACCGGTTGTCACCTCGTAGCCCTTGGCGTCGAGATGCCGCGACACCGGACCGGGCGTTGTGAAACGCGGCGTCCGCAGCCGGGCATCCTTGACCAGATCGAGCGTCAGCACGGCGTTCATGGGGCTCTCGATCGCCGTGCCGCAGACCTCGCCATCGCCTTGCGCGGCGTGCGTGTCGCCGACCGAGAACAACGCGCCCGCGACCTCTACGGGCAGGTAGAGCACCGTGCCGGCGGCGAGATCGCGGATATCCAGGTTGCCGCCCACGCGCCGCGGCGGAACCACCGAATGCAGACCCGGCTCAGCCGGGGCATTGCCGATGGTGCCGGCGAAGGGCTTGAGCGGCACCCGGCCGCTCTTGCCGAACAGCGCCGGTTCGAGCGAGGCGGCGTCGTACTTCCAGATATTCAGTGCCGGTTGGGAGAAGTCATTCGCCAGCAGACCGAATCCCGGGATGTTCGCCGTCCAACCGAAGCCTGATGGCTTGAACGCCTCGATGGTGATTTTCAGGGCATCGCCCGGTTCTGCCCCGTCGACATAGATTGGCCCAGTGACCGGGTTCACCTTGGCAAAGTCGAGCAAAGCAACGTCGTCGATGGTGCTCTCCATCGTCAGCTGCCCGCCGGACGAGTCCAAGCACTGGAACTCGATCGTCGCCCCTGGCGCCACCCGTTCGGCCGGGACAAAGGAATTGTCCCAGCCGAAATGATGGTGGCGCCCGTGGATGGTGTAGTCGCAGTTATTGCACATCGGTCACATACACATTGTCGTAGTTGATCGGGATGTGGACCGGGTCGACATAGAGGTTGTCGGCGCCACCCATGCGGGTTGATTTCATGGTGAAACGCTGCTCGTTGAAGACCGGTGCCCAGGGCGCGTCTTCCATGATCTTGCCGTAGATCTCGCTCCACATCTTGGCGCGTTCGCCAGCCCTGGCCGGGTCGACGATGGAGTCGGCTTCGGCCGCCTTGGCGTCGAGCGCCTTGTTGCAATACCACGACCAGTTCCAGCCGCCCGGGACGGCACCAGCACAGCCGAGGATCGGGCCGTAGAAGTTCGACGGATCGGGGAAGTCGGCGATCCAGGCCATGCCGCCGGACCAGATCATCGGCGCACCCGCCTTGTCGCCGCCGGCGGCGATGACGTTGGCCTGCGCGAGCGACTGGATGCTGGCCTTGATGCCGACCGCCGCCAGATCCTGCTGAATGGCCTGCGCGATGCGCGGGTTGGGATCGGTGTTCATGGCAAACAGCTGCGTGTCAAATCCGTCGGGATGCCCGGCCTCGGCAAGCAAGGCCTTGGCCTTGGCCACGTCATAGGGATAGCCCTTGAATTCCTTGTCATAGCCAGGCATCGACGGCGGCAACGGCTGATTGGCCGGCACCGCACGGTTGTTGATCAGCTGGACGATGCGGTCCTTGTTGATCGCCATGTTGACCGCCTGCCGCACCTTCACGTTGTCGAAGGGCGCCATGGTGGTATTCATGGTGATATAGCCGGTGTGCAACTGGCCGCCCTCGACGACACGGGCCTTCTGCTCGGGATCGGCCATCACCTCCTGGAATTTCGCCGGCGGAATGCCGTCGCCGGGAACGTCGATCTCGCCTTTCTGGAGCCGCAGCAGCGCCACGATCGGCTCCTGGCCGATCTCAAAGGTGATCTTGTCGAGATGCGGCAGACCCTCGTGCCAGTAATCCGGGTTGCGCTCGAATACGACGCGCTGGCCGAGCGTCCATTCGGCGAGCTTGAAGGCGCCGGTTCCGACCGGATGTTTGCCGAAGTCTGCGCCGTATTTTTCGACTTCTTCCTTCGGCACCACATGCGAGAAGTTGATCGCCATGACATGCAGGAAGGTGGCGTCGGGCCGGGTCAGCTCGAACTTGATCGTGTAGGGATCGACGACGGTTATGCCCGCCAGGCTCTCCGCCTTGCCGGCAGCGACGTTGTCATAGCCTTTGATCGAGCCGAAGAAACCGGCACCCGGGCTCTGTGTCTTTGGATTGGTGACCCGGTCGAGCGAATATTTCACGTCGTCGGCGGTCATCTCGCGGCCATTGTGGAACTTCACTCCGTGGCGCAGCTTGAAGGTGAAGGTCTTGCCGTCGGGCGCAATCTCGTAGCTCTCGGCAAGGTCGGGCCGCAGGTTGGTGGTGCCCGGCTCGTAGTCCATCAGCCCGTCGAACAGGCTCTTGATCATCGACCAGTTCTGCCAGTCATAGCCGATGGCCGGATCGAGCGTGGCGACGTCGTCCTTGTAGGTGATGGTGATCGCGCCGCCCTGCTTGGCATTCGGATCGACGGCGTCTTCGGCACGTACGCTTGTCATGCCAAGCACCAGCGCAAGCGCCGATGCCGCCACGGTCGATATTAGATATTTTCTCATGTCATGTTCCCTTTCTCTGGTTTTCTTGGTTTTCATCTGAGCTTGATGCGTGGATCGATGAACGGTGCGACAGTGTCGGCCAGGAGATTGCCGAGCACGATGGCAAAGGCCGAAACCAGGGTGACCCCCATGATGATCGGAATGTCGATGCGCTGAATGGCCTGCCAGGCTAGCTGGCCGATGCCTGGCCAGCCGAACACGCTTTCGACAACCACGATGCCGCCCATGAAGATGCCGATATCGATGCCGATCATGGCGATGACCGGCAGGATGGCGTTGGGCAGCGCGTGCCGGAGGATAATGGCGCTGCGTGCAAGACCCTTGGCACGCGCGGTACGCACGTAGTCCTGGCGCAGCACGTCGATCATCGACGAGCGCATCATGCGGGCGTACCAGCCGGCGCCGAGAATTCCCATGGTCAGCGACGGCAGCACCAGATGACGCCAGGTGCCGTAACCGCCGATCGGGAACCAGCCGAGCCGCACCGCGAACACATAAAGCAGCATCAGGCCGACGACGAATTGCGGCGCCGAGACGCCAACGAAGGAGGCGACCATCAGCGACTGGTCGGTGGCGGTGCCACGCTTGACGGCGGCGATGAGGCCCATCGTCAGCCCGATCACGACTTCGCAGGCAATGGCGCCGACCATCAGCAGCAGGCTTGCCGGCAGCCGCGAGACGATAAGCTCCGTGACCTCCGAGCGCTGAATGTAGGAGCGCCCCAGATCGCCGCTGAGAAGGCTGGTCAGATAGTGCCAATACTGGACGACGAAGGGCTGGTCGAGGCCGAGCTGCCGGCGGATGTTTTCGACCGTCTCGGGTGTGGCGCTGCGGCCGGCGATCTGGCGGACGGGATCGGCGGGCAGCAGGTAGAGCAGCGCAAAGGTGATCAGAGAGACGCCGAGCAAGATGAGCACCGACTGGACAACGCGGCGGCCGAGATAGGCGATCATGCCCGCCCCCTTTGCGTCGGATCGAGGATGTCGCGCAGTGCGTCACCGATCAGGTTGAAGGCCAGCGCCAGTGCCAGGATCGCCGCACCGGGAAAGAAGACCAGCCAGGGCGCGGCCTGGAAATAGGTCTGGTTCTCGAAGATGATGTTGCCCCATGACGCGGTCGGCGGTTGCACGCCGATGCCGAGATAGCTGAGCGTCGCTTCGAGCAGCACCGTGGTCGAAATACCGAGCGTGCCCCAGACGATGATCGTCGGCAAAAGATGTGGCAGGATATGGCGGAACAGGATGCGTGGAGCGCTAGCGCCGATGGTGCGCTCGGCATCGATGAACTCGCGTTCGGAGAGCGAACTTGTCTCGGTGTAGATGACGCGGGCGGTCTGCACCCAGTTCACCAATGCGATCACCATGGCGACGATCCACAGGCTCGGCTGGAGCACCGCCGCCAGGCAGATGGCGAGCAGCAGCGCCGGGAAAGCCATCATCAAATCGGTGAAGCGCATAAGCGCGCTGCCGATCCAGCCGCGGAAATAGCCGGCGGTGATGCCGACCAGCGTGCCGATCAGAAGCGCCACGCCATTGGCGACGATGCCGATGATCAGCGACGTGCGCGCGCCGAATAGGAGACGGGTCAGCAGGTCGCGGCCAAGCAGGTCGGTGCCCAGCCAGAACTGGGCTCCCGGCGGCAGTGGCGCGCCTTCAAGCGTGAGCCCGTCGAACATCTGCTCGTTTGGATCGTAGCCTGTCAGCCACGGTGCAAGAATGGCGCCGGCCAAGACAACGGCAATAATCCCGAGGCCGAGCAAAGCGAGAGGCCGTTTTAGCAGACGTCGCCAGACGCCGGCGCGAGGCTTGGCTGGCATACGCCCGGCGGCCGAAAGCTCAGGCGCGATCGGATTGGTCATCGTCGCCTTCTTCTTGTGTCATCGCCACGATCCTGCGCGCGGCTTCCTCGACACTGATTTGCCAGCTCATCGCCAGCGAGCGGAGCTGCGCATAGGCACGGCCGTCCTCGGCGCCCTTCGACAAGACCTCTACCGCGCGTACGATGGTCTGGCGCTCCGCGACCCGCTGACGAAGCGAGGCAATCTCGCTGGCCAGAAGCTTGCGCGCCTCGAAACTCTGCCTTGCGATTAAAAGTGCGCTATAGACGCCGGCATTGCCGACCGGTTTCAGCAACTGCGCATCGGCCTTGTGCGACAATGCCCATTCGACGCGCCCCGGCGCCTCGGAGCCGATCAGTGCTATCAGCGGCATCGGCGCCTCGCCCGGCTTCCACGGAAATTGCTCGTCAAAGCCGAGATCGACGTCGAAGAAGACGAAGTCCGCCGCCAAGGCTTCGGCCGGCAGTTCCGGCCAGAAGCCAATCGCCTCAAGGCCGATGGCCGACAATTGCCTTGTGATCGCCTGCACGGTCGGATGTGGACGATGCAGGACAAAAGCCCTGGCGCCTCCAAGGTTCGGGATACGCGCCATCTTGCTCACGACACCACCCGCAGGCGTGGCCGCCCGAACGTCTCCGTCCGGTCATAGCGGGAAAGGTAGGGATCGGGTGCCACGCCCTTCGTCAGTGTGACCGTTTTGAACGATGTTCCATCGATACGTCCGATTAGCACCGGCAAGGTAGCATGCTGGGTTTGCTGGTCGATGGCGATGTCGCCCAGCGGCGTTCGAAATGATGTTTCGGAAAAGACCTTGGGAAGGTCCGTCCATTGTGCACCGGGGTTAAGGGTGAGGATCTCGGCGAGCATGCGCACCGAGGCATAAGCCGCCGCCTCGAAGGATGAGGCCGGCATGACGGAAGGCACTGGAACCGCACCGCGATCCGCCCCCGAGATGTCGTGAAAATAGGGCCCAACGGAAAGGTGGCCATCGCCTGCCCCGTTGAGCGCCGGCAATTCGCATTCCGTGAGATTGCAGGACAGGATCGGGCAACGCTCCGGCCTGAAATGCGGGTCGCGCCGGCCAAGCTCCGCATAGGCAGCGATGAAGGCATAAGAAGAAGGGCCGATGAGATTGTTCAGAATGAAATCAGGTCTCGTCGCCTGTATCTCCGCGATCAGCCGCGCAACATCGACCTCGCCGAGCGGCAGATAGCGTTCGCCCAGCACCTTGCCGCCAGCGTCCGCAATCAGGTCGCGCGCCACGCGGTTGGTCTCCCAGCCCCAGATGTAGTTGGAACCGAGCAGGAAGCCATCGGCGCCGAAACGAGGCACGACATAGGCGAGCAGCGGTACGAGATGCTGATTGGGGCAGGCGTGTGTGTAGACGACATGCTCGTTGGCTTCGAAGCCCTCGTACGGGCAGGCGTACCACAGCGTGCCGCCTGCCCTTTCCAGGATTGGAATGACCTCCTTGCGGCTCCACGAGGTGACGCAGCCAATGATGTGACGCGCGCCGCTGTTGGCGAGAATGTCCGCGCAGCCGCTTGCATAGCGATCGATGTTGCCCTGCGGGTCGCGCTCGATCGGGATGAATTCGAATGGGATAGCGAGATCGCCGTTGACGTCGGCGATGGCGTTCATCGCACCCGCACGGCAGGATTCGGACACCAGCCGGTAGTTGCCGGACCGCGAATAGAGAATGCCGATGTCGATATGCCGTTTCAAGCAATGCCTCAAAAATGACAATGCCCCGCAGCCACCGCCGCAGGGCGAGGCATACGAGGCATTCTTGCCGCCCGGCGGTCGGAGCCGGTATTTGTCCTCACCGTATTACGCCCGCGCTCCCAGTCAAGAGCCGCCACGCGAAACTTTGGCCAGCCGAAACGGTTCGGCGCGCAGCACGCAACTCATGCCGCTGGTCGTTTAGAGTCCGCCAGGAACCAAAATTGCTGATGTCCAGCTATGGGGCCCGGACAAACCCGGTTCGCTACCATTCAAAGCAACGACTTTAATATCGGTTTACCTGAATCTGCTAGCAGCAATGACGCCGGTTTTCGTCGGTCAAGCAAAGGGTTCCACCTTGCCGCAGCAATTCAGCACTCCGTTCGGTCACCGGGGCGATGCCAACTGGCCGAGGTTGCACGGCTTCATGGGCGTCGAGTTGGAACGCGCGCCCGATGTTCTCGTGCCTCGCGTCGCCTTGGCCCGGAAGCTCGGTGGATGGGACTTTGGTGGCGGGAGCCGGGCTTGAGCGTCATTCGCGCCTTGCAAGGCGCCGACCTCCCGGCAGTTGCGAACATGTTTCAGCGCGTGCTGTTGAAGGAGAGGACCGAAGCGCCGGCCTCTCTCGTGGAATACATGCAACGGTTTTATCTGGATGCGCCCGGTTGCGCAGACAACCTCCGGTCGCTTGTCCATGTCAACGACGCCGGTCGCGTCTCCGGATTTGTCGGCGTCCACGTCCTGCCGATGACGTTCAACGGCCGACAACTACGCGCGGCCATCTGTAGCTCGCTCAT
The DNA here is from genome assembly GCF_040321995.1 of Mesorhizobium sp. M0207. NCBI lineage: Bacteria > Pseudomonadati > Pseudomonadota > Alphaproteobacteria > Hyphomicrobiales > Phyllobacteriaceae > Mesorhizobium > Mesorhizobium sp. M0207. The sequence continues at coordinate 375,359 of NZ_JAMYSQ010000003.1, read as the reverse complement.
GGTCGAGGACCATGAGCACGACCCGCTGGCCGGCGCCCGCTTGCTGAAAGCTTACCTGGATGGTCCGCAGGACATCTCCTTCAGCGAGACGGCCAACGATATTTCCGTGAAATTGTGGACCCGGCTGCGCGGCGTGGTCCTGCCGCAATACAGCCTTGACTGGGTCCGTGTGATGCGCCCCGCGGCCTTCATGCTCAGCCTTTCCGCCAATCGCATGGCGCTTGCGCGAATGCTCAATCCGCTGGCGCGTGCAGTCGACCGATTTTACTGCAGAAGGATGACGTCCAGCGAACGACGTTGGTCGGGTGTGGCGGTGGACGGGGCAGGCCACGGAGCCTTTCGTACATCCGAAATCGACAGCCATGCATTTGCCAGGCTCATCGAACCGTTTACCGCTCAATTCGCCCTGCGGCCTGACTGGACGGAAGATCAACTCGACCACATCCTGACAGATGCGGCACAAAAGCCGGATCTGGGGGAGCTTGTCTACGTTTGTGTGACGTCGCCAGTCGGCACCAATGTCGGCGCTTTCGCCTACTACGCACGGAAGTATGAAATTGGTCGCGTGCTGCAGATCTTCGCCCTTCCCGGCCAGGCGGGCCCGGTGATTGACTGCCTGATCGATCACGCCGCCGCGCGCGGCGTCAGCGGCCTGCGCGGACGTATTCAACCTGCACTTCTGGAGGCGATGCTTGGACGACGCATTGCTTTCCTGACCGTTGCCTCAACGGTGGTACATTCACGCGATCCAGAGCTTTTGGACGCGATGAAGAACTCGCAAGTCTTCCTGAACGGCCTTGCGGGCGAGCAGTGGAGCCGGCTTATCGGGAGCCGCTTCAGCTAGAGCGGGATGCGTTCAAGTTGAAGCGGGCATCCCGCTCTAACTATTTATTTTAGGCGCGTTTCCACTTGGCTGCAGAATGCTTGGGTCAAAACCCAATCACTCTGAACGACCGAGTTCGACCCTTTGCCGTCATCCAGTTGGGAGCGTCGCATGACGCTCCGTGACCCAATCACGACGCTCACTCCGGTCAGTGGTAACGTCCGGATTTGGCGCGCGATTCCGACCTCAGCGAACGAAGTTATGACACGCCATTCCAGTGTATGCTTGCTTCGCCAAATTGGGTGTGCGCTGCAATAGCAGCCCGAGACAGTCGCGCTTGCCGAAGGGGCTGTCGGCTTTGACGGGATTGGCGTAAGCTACAGTTAAGGGGGTGCACACATGCACCGCATCATCGCCATACTGATCTTGGTTCTCGCGGCCGTGTTCAGCTCCGCACGGGCGGAGGTGCTGATCGGCGTCTCGGCTGCGATGACGGGACGGCTCGCCTGGATCGGCGAGCAGGGACAGCGCGGCGCGGAGATGGCAGTGGCCGACGTCAACACGGCGGGCGGCGTGCTCGGCCAGAAGGTGAGGCTCATCTCGGTCGACGACTTCTGCGATCCCGAGCAAGCTGTGGCGGCCGCCAAGAAGCTGGTGGCTGACGGGGTCGTGCTCGTCGTCGGGCATTATTGCTCCGGGGCCTCGATCCCCGCATCAAAAGTGTACGAGGAGGCGGGCGTCGTTGAGATATCCCCAGGCTCGACCAATCCGCAGCTGACCGAACAGGGCCGTGCCAATGTCTTTCGCACCATTGGCCGCGACGACGCGCAAGGTTTCATCGCTGGCAACTACCTTGCCGATCGCTGGGGCAACAAGAAGATTGCGATCCTCCACGACAACTCGACCTATGGGAAGGGTCTCGCCGACGAGACCAGGAAGCAGCTGCACAAGCGGGGCGTGACTGAGGCCGTTTACGACGCATACATTCCCGGGAAGGACGACTATTCGGCCGAGGTCGCTACGTTGCGGACCGCCGGCGTCTCCGCCTTATATGTGGGTGGGTATCATGCCGAGGTTGCGCTGATTGCTCGCGCTGCACACGACAGTGGCTACACGGTTCAGCTCATATCCGGAGATGCTTTGGCGACCGAGGAATTTGCCCTGATCGCCGGCCCCGCGGCGGAGGGGACCCTCTTCACGTTCCCGGCGGACGCGAGGCGAAGCCCCGAAGCGGCCGCGGTCGTTGAGCAGTTCCGTGCGGAGAATTTCGAACCCGCGGGCTACACGCTGTTGAGCTACTGCGCGGTCCAGGTTTGGGCCCAGGCGGTCTCGAAGGCAGGTTCGCTGGAGCCGAAGGCCGTCATTGCGGCACTGCACGAACAGGAATTCGACACGGTGATCGGCCGGGTCGATTTCGACGACAAGGGCGACCTCACGAAGCAGAGCTGGGTTTGGTACGTCTGGCGCGGCGGAGAGTACGTGCCGGTTGAATAGGGTTCGCTGATCGCCGGCGTGCCGGCTGAGATGTCTAGTCTGATGCAGACCAGTGTGGCCGGACTGTTCCGACTCGCCGAGATGCTTGAACGCCTCGGCATACGTGGCCGGCTGTTGCTCGCCTTTTTCGGGATCAGCGCCCTTGCGGTGCTGGCAACGGCTGCGGCGCTTTATGCCTTCCTCCAGGTTGGCGACGTCGTGGACCGAATTACCACGGATCGAGTGCCGTCGGCGCTCGCCTCCCTCCAGCTGTCGCGCCAGGCCGAACGGGTCGCTGCTGCCGCGCCATCGGTGCTGGCAGCGACAAGCAGGGCTCAGCACAGCGAGGTCTCGGCTGCCGTCGCGCTCGAGATGTCCCGCCTCGAGGCCCTGCGCACGGACCTCCGGGATGCCACGTTGGGCACAGTGCCTTTGGCCGAGATTGAGGAAGCCGCGATTGTTCTGAGGCGCAACCTGAAGGAGCTCGACTCTCTTGTTGTCGCCCGGCTCGACGTGGTCGCCCGCAAGGAGGAGCTCCTGAACCGCCTCGCCGCGACGACAACCGGAAGCCAGCGCCTTGTCGCCACCGGCATCCTAGTGATGGATTCCAGGCTGCCGCAATGGCGGGCGGTCGCGGCCGACACGTCGCTATCGCCCGATCGACGCGCAGCGGCGATGGCCGACCTGGTCCAGGCGATTGCGGCCTACATCCCCCAGCAGAAGGCGCAGCTGGAGATCTCGGCAGTCAACGACGCGCTGGTGAAGGTCGCGAACGCGCCGACGCCGGGCGACCTGGCGTTGATCCTTTTTCCGCTACGCCGTTCGCTCACTGCTCTTGAAAAGGTTTCCACGGAGATCGACGAAAAGCTGCGGACCCGCTTTCGGCAGCGTGTCGATGAGTTCAAGGGCTTGACCGACGGCGAGGACAGCATCCCCAAGGCGCGGGAGGACGAGTTTGCTGTCCTGGCACAGGGCGAAAGGCTTCTGGCCGAGAACAATCGACTGTCGCGCAATCTCACCGCTGGCGTCGATCGCCTGGTCGCCACGGCAGACCAGGAGATCGCTGCGTCCGGTCGCGAAGCCGCGCTCGTCCAGCGCTACGGCACCGCGGTTGTGCTCGGCTCCGCCTTCCTCAGCCTCCTGAGTTCGGTTCTGGTTGTCTGGCTCTATGTCGACCGCAGCCTCCTCGCCCGACTGGGGGCCGTGAGCCAGGGCATGCTCGCGATTGCGGGGGGCAACCTTCGTGCGCCGCTGCCAGCCGCGGGCAGCGACGAAATCGGGCGCATGGCCGAAGCGCTGAGACTTTTCCGGGATACTGCCGTCGAGGTCGAGGAAAAGAACCTGCGCGACGTTGCGGAAGCTCGTCAGCGGCTCATCGATGCCATCGAAAGCATCTCCGAAGGATTCGCTCTGTACGACGGGGAGGACCGGCTCGTCCTCAGCAACAGCCGCTACCGCGAATTGCTCTACGCCGGTCTGGAGACCGAACTGACGCCCGGCACGATATTCGAGCAAATCATTCGCCGATCCGCTGAGCGCGGCTACATCAGGGACGCCGAGGGGCGGGTCGAGGAGTGGGTCGCCGAGCGCCTCTCGCGGCACCGCAACCCTGGCGAACCTTGGGTGCAGCGGCGAGGCGACGGGCGATGGGTCATGATCAGCGAGCGGCGGATCAGCGCCGGCGGCACGGTCGCCGTCTATTCGGACATCACTGAGCTGAAGCAAAGGGAGGAGAACCTCGCCGAGAAATCCGTGGTTCTGGAGGCGCTTTCCAGCAAGCTGGCGAAGTATCTGGCGCCCCAAGTGTATCGCTCGATATTCACCGGCCGCCAGGAGGTCAGGATCGCCAGCCAGCGGAAGAAACTGACAATATGCTTCTCCGATATCGCGGGCTTTACCGAGACCACTGACAAAATGGAATCCGAGGATCTCACCCAACTCCTCAATCACTATTTGACGGAAATGTCGAAAATTGCTTCGGATCACGGCGCGACGATCGACAAATATGTCGGCGACGCGATCCTGATGTTTTTCGGCGATCCCGAGACTCGCGGCGTCAAGGAGGACGCGCTGGCTTGCGCGCAGATGGCACTTGCAATGCAAAAGCGGATTAGCGAGCTTGCCGAAGTCTGGCGGGACATGGGGATCGAAACACCGCTGCGCTGTCGCATCGGCATCCATACCGACTACTGCACCGTCGGTAACTTCGGCAGCGAGGACCGGATGGACTACACGATAATCGGCGGCGCCGTGAATCTCGCCTCGCGCCTGGAGCAGGAGGCGCCGCCGGGGACAATCCTCATTTCCTACGAGACGTTTGCGCAAGTGAAGGACGCAATCGACTGTGAAGAACTGGGGCAAGTCCAGGTCAAGGGGATCGCTTATCCCGTCGCCACCTACCGCGTCATCGATCTGAAGGCCAATTTGGCGGCCGCTCGTCGTGCTGTTCGGACCGAGCTGCCGCACTTCAGGTTGGAACTTGAACCGGAGCTGATGTCCCCTGACGAGCGTGGCGATGCCGCCAATGCACTTCGAGACGCGCTGGATCGGCTTCGTCACAAGCCTGGGTAGTAGGGCTTGGTCCACAACGACCCCTCCCAATGGACACAAGGAGTGGGATGTGGGACGCCGCTCATTGGCGCTGTCGATGCGAAGGCCGCAGAACGGTCGCGGTCAGTCTTCGAACTCGGGCGGAACGTCGGCATCGGAGCCGAGACTTAACATTCACGGCATCACTGGCATGGGTCCGGATATGGCGCAACGTGCTCGTTCTCGCAGATGAGACGAACGGCAACTTCCCGCCCATCTCGGCCATGACGGCGGCCTGGGACGTGGCCGGTCTCGAAGCAGGTCAGGTACCGAGTTCTTCGACTTCCTCGACGAGTTGCGGACGCATGTGCAGATAACGCGTCGCCTTGCGTTTGGCGATGATATCGGCCCAGACGTGTTCCACTTGTGAGGCGGCCAACCCCGCCGCCTGCCCCACCACCTCAGCCGCCACGCCGTTGTTGAGACCGTAAAGGCAAAGATCCATACGGTCATAGGGAAGCGAGAAGTAGAACTCCTCCTGGGTCTGCGCCAGCGAGTAGGTATCGGTGGTCGGAGGCCGGTTGCGGATTTCTTCCGGAATACCGAGATGGGCCGCAAGCGCATAGACCTGTGTTTTATAGAGGTGGGCAATCGGCTTGACGTCCGCGGCGCCGTCACCGTTCTTCACGAAGAAACCCTGATCGTATTCCAGCCGGTTCGGGGTTCCAAGAACGGCGAAGTTCAGGCGATCCGCATGATAGTATTCAATCTGCTTGCGGGTGCGCTGCTTCATATTGGTAGCGGCGACGACGCCGAGATAGACAGGCAGCGGCATTCTCCGTTTCGTCTGCTTGCCCTCCGGGTCTTGCACCACCAGGGACGAGATATTGTAGCCCCCGCCCTCAAGGGCGTTCGCGATCACGATCTTCGAAGCCCAGCCTTCGCCGTATTCCGGGACCAATTCGCGGATGAAGGCGTCGCGACGCCTGTAGCAGCCCATTGCGCGCAGGATCGGCCCGATATCCTCCGTCACAGCCTCGACACCGAAAGTTTCGGCGACGAGGCGGCCGAGCCGCAGACTTTCAGGATCGGAATCGCTTTCCGGCATGAACAGGCAAAGCACATTCTTGGGGCCAACGGCTCGTACCGCCAACGCGACCGACACGCTCGAATCGATCCCGCCCGAAAGACCGAGCACAAGGCCCCGCTTGCGAAGCCCGCGCAACTGCTGGCGCAAGGCCGTTACGATACGGTCCGTTTCGGTGATCAGGTCGATTGCCAGAGCCTGCGCCAGAAAGGTCCGCGCATCCTCGGTCGGGCGAACATTCATTGCGCGGCCTCCATGGTTTCTGCCGCAAGCCGACGGCTGACCTTGCCGGTATCGGTCTTCGGCAGCTCGCGGCGGAACTCGACGACCTTGGGGACCATGAAGTCCTCAAGGTGGCGTGCACAGTGACGTATGATATCCTTTTCGGTAAGCGCCGGGTCGGACCGTACTATAACTGCGCCGATCGCATGCCCGAGCACGGGATCCGGCACACCGACAACCACCGCTTCCGCGATGCCCGGATGAGCGTGAAGCACGGCTTCCACTTCCTTGGGCGCCACCTTCTCTCCCCGCGACTTTATGATGTCGTCCTTGCGGCCGACGAAATAAAGAAAGCCTTCCTCATCGGCCCTGAAAAGATCGCCGGTGTAGAGAACCTTCTCCCAAGGGTTCGGACCCCGGCGCAGGGCTCGTGCCGTCGCAGCTTCGTTTCGCCAATAACCCTGCATGACGTGCGGCCCGCGAATGACCAGCTCACCCGCTACGCCCGGCGGCACCCGTTGCCCCTCGTCGTCGACGACAAAGGCTTCGGTGTTCGGAATGGCTATTCCGACCGAGCCCGGCCGGCGGTCGAGCTCCTCGGGCGGCAGATAGGTGCAGCGCTTGCATTCCGTCAGGCCATACATCGAATAGAGCCTGACACCGGGGAAAAGGAACCGAAGGCGTTCTATGTGAGGCGGCGGCAAGGCAGCCGCCGTGTTGGAAATATAGCGAAGGCTGGGCAGGAAGCCCGGCGCCAGGTCCCTCAACTGCAGGATCATCGCTGCCATCGTGGGCACGAGCGGAAGCCCGGTGACGCCTTCCTGGCGGATGCGTTCAAAGACCGCCTGGGGAAAAGCGAAGGACTTCTCGAGCACGAGCGTGGCGCCGAGCCTGACGGCCATCAGCAATTGATAGAGGCCGTAGTCGAAAGCGAGGGGCAGAACATTCAAGATGATGTCGTCGGGCGAGTTGCGCAGGTAGTTGGTGATGGAGTCGGCCGCCGCGTCGCAATTGCGGTGCGTCATCATCACACCCTTGGGCCGGCCGGTCGAGCCCGAGGTGTAGATCAACATCGCAAGATCGACGTCAACGCCGCGATGGTCAATCTCCCTGACTTGGACCGTCAAGCACTCCGCCAGGGATGTGGCCCCTGCCGGGCATTGGCTATCGGCAGCAACGGTGGAAGCCACGAAGATGCCGGTCTTGCCGGAGGACGTCTCGCCGGAGGATCCGGACGCCTCGGCGACCACGGGCATCAGTCTTGCTTGCGTGAGGATCGCGGCGGCATCGCAATCGGCGATGATGTAGGCTAGCTTTTCGGCCTTGGTGGATGCGTTGATCGGACTGAAAGTCGCGCCTGCTTTAAGAACTGCGAAAATCGAAACCGCAGCCTCCCAGCAATTGTCCATGAAGATCAGCACCCGGTCGTCGCGCCTGACGCCATTCAAAAAAAGGGCGGCGGCCAAGCGGCTCGAGAGATCGTCCAGCTCTTTGTAGCACAGCCTTTTGTGCTCGGTGATCAATGCCGTTTTGGCTGGATGGGCAGCGGCCTTCGCCGTCAGAAAATGTTCGATCCGCACGGACGCTCCTCACCGATGGCGCCTATGCTGCCAGCGCTTCTGCTTTTGCCTTGACGAAGGCTGAGATACGGTCAATCGAATCCAGATTGGCCGGTACGATGTCGGCATCGACCATCGCTATGCCAAAATCATCCTCTATGAATGCCACTAGCTCCAACACGGCCGTCGAGTCGATGATGCCGTTCTCGATCAGTGATGCGGTGTCTGCAAGCTCGTAGGACGTGTCGCCGAACAGGAAGTTGTCGACGATAAAGGTTTTGACCTTGTCCTTGATTGCTACCATGATTTTTCATTCCCTCGATTTCTCAGGCCGCTCGTGCTTCACCGACCTTTTCGCCGGTGAAAATCTTCTGCCACAGTTGCGCCGACAAAATGCCGACGAAAGCCGCATTGTCGCGGAATCCGGACGCTGGCTGCAAGCGGCATTTCTCGTGCAGGTTCGCCACCGCCTTGGCGTTGAATAGTCCTCCGGAGGCGATACTCGCCTCGCTCAGCGAGTCGCGTACGTAGTCCAATTCTCCGGCTCCCACGAAGGAGCGGGCTTCCGGCGCCCGGTAAGGCTGTTTGGTGCGCTCGCGGATGGCCGTCGGAAGCAGGTGCTTGGCAGCTTTGCGCAATATGTGTTTTTCCACCAGTCCCTTCAGCTTCATCTCCGGCGGAAGTCTTGCCGCAAACTCCACCAAGCGATGGTCAAGGAAGGGGAACCGCCCTTCGATACCGTGCGCCATGGCCATGCGATCGCCCTGGCTGGAGAGGATGTAGCCCGGCAGGAGGAAGCGGGTTTCTAGATATTGCGCCTGATGCAGCGGATGCCACCGGGAAAACGCCTCAGGCAACCGGCTGGCCAGGTCCTCGGCTGCGTCATACCCCTTCAATGTCGCGCGCAGGTCACCGGAAAAGAACATCTTCGCCGCTGATGTGGTCTTGAAACGCGGCCGATGCGAGAACAGCGGATCGTCCAGGGCAGCGCTGCCGGTTCCGAAGAACGCAGCCAGGTACTCCACGGACTGCTGTTGCAGGCCCGGCAGATAGGGATAAAGCTTGCGGAACAGTTGTGGCCTTATGCGCGATGCCGGCTGTCGCGCGCAGAAACGGCGAACCCGCGCTTCCTTGAAGACATCATAGCCGGCAAAGACCTCGTCGGCGCCTTCGCCTGTCAGCACTACTTTCAAACCGGCCTGGCGAACGAGGCCGGACAGTTGATAGAGGGGGGCTGGGGCCGTGCGGATGATCGGCCGCTCGGTAAAGCGGATGACTTCGGGAAACGCACCGGCGATATCGCCGGCACGACACGCAATGGTTCGATGGCGTGTGCCAAGTGCTGACGCCATTTCGGTCTGGAAGGCGCTTTCGTCATGCTCGCCGCTGTCGAACGTCACGGAAAATGTCTGCAGCTTAAGAGGAGTCATGCCGGCCGCGAGTGCCGAAACGAGGGATGAATCGAGCCCGCCCGAAAGGTAAGAACCGACCGGCACGTCGGCGCGCATCCGAAGCCTCACCGCGTCGGTCAACAGGGCCTGCAGTTCCTCGGCCGCGTCGTCCTCATTGGTGATCTTCGATGGCCTATCCGGATACGGGTAGTCTAGGTGCCAATATGGTTTGACCGTGACTTGCCCCTGTGTCGCGATCATCACGCTTGCCGGCTCCAGCTCGTGGATGTTGCGGAAAGCCGTGCGTGGAGCGATCGGCGCCCACAGCGTAAAGATCTGGTCGAGTGCAATTGGATCGATTTCGGCCGAGACGCCGGGTACCGTCAGCAGGGCCTTTATCTCCGACGCAAAGTAGAGCACCCCGTCCTTGCTGGTGTAGAACAGCGGCCGAACACCCATGCGGTCTCTTGCAAGCACCATCCGCCGCCGCCGGTTATCCCAAATCGCGAAGGCGAAATCACCGTTCAGGAGCGACAGACAGTCTTCGCCCATCTCGTCATACAGCTGCAGGAGAACCTCTGTGTCGCTCGACGTGCGGAAGCGTCGGCCCTTGGCCAGCAGCCCTTCGCGCAATTCCACGTAGTTGAAGATCTCGCCGTTGAACGCAACCGTCAAATCGCCGGTTTCGTCGGACATCGGCTGCTGGCCATCACCAATCCCAATCACCGACAGCCGCGCATGCCCAAGTCCAGCCTCGGGCGCTACGAATTTCCCTTGTTCATCCGGCCCGCGATGGGCGATCGCAGACGTCATGCGCGCAAGCAAAGCTTCCGCATCCCGGACTGAACCGAAATAGCCCCCGAATCCGCACATCCACCCAGCTCATACTGAACAGCAAGCCACGAAACATAGCGGTCATAAGCGCCTCAAAGGTTAATCGGATACGTTTCAGCGAGCATGTGGTTAACAGGATGTTAGGACAAAATGATGCTTTTTGCGGACCGACTTGCGCCCCACTTCAGATGTCAGCTTGAAGGCATCACGGCGAGCGGTGCAAATCACTGCTTCGAGTACGGCCGGTACCAGTCGACAAACTTCTTCAGCCCGTCCTCTATCGAAACGCTAGGCCTGAAGCCGAAATCCCGCTCCAGCGCGGTCATGTCGGCGTAGGTCTTCTCGACGTCGCTCGCCTGCATCGGCTCGTTGTGGCGGATTGCCTTGACCTTGAGCAGCCTTTCCAGAATGTCGATGAAGTCGCCCAGACGCACCGGCCGGTTGTTGCCGACATTGTAGAGCCTGTTCGGCGGAACGTCAGCCGCCGGCGGCTTGTCGAGCACGGCGACAACCGCCTTCACAACATCGTCTATGTAGGTGAAATCGCGCCACATTTCGCCATTGTTGAAGACCCGGATCGGCTTGCCCTTGAGCATCGCCTGGGTGAACATCCAATAGGCCATGTCGGGACGGCCCCAGGGACCGTAGACCGTGAAAAACCGCAGGCCGGTCTGCGGTATGCCGAACAGATGGGCGTAGGTGTGGCTCATCAACTCATCGGTTTTCTTGGTGGCGGCGTAAAGCGAAACGGGCTTGTCGACCTGATCGGCTTCGCTGAACGGCACGCTGCGGTTGCCGCCATACACCGAGCTCGACGAGGCATAGACCAGATGCTCGAATGCCGGTTCGGCGCGACAGAATTCGAGCACTTCGAGGTGGCCCATGACATTGGAGCGGATATAGAGCCGCGGATTGTCGAGTGAGTGGCGCACGCCCGCCTGCGCGGCAAGGTGCACGATCCTAACGATGCCTTGCCCGGCCAAAGCGGCTGCAAGCGCGCCCTGTTCGGCAATATCGATCTGGTGGAACGAAAAATCCTTATGGGGCAGAAGGCCGGCAAGCCGCCCCTTTTTGAGCGCCAGGTCGTAATAGTCGTTCATATTGTCGACGCCGACGACCGCTTCTCCCCGGTCGAGCAGATGGTGGCAAACGTGGCTGCCAATGAACCCCGCGGCTCCGGTGACAAGTATAGGCAACAAGCTTCTCCACGCGCATAGCCGGGCCGGTATCTGGAGCGGCAGATCCGGCCCATTTTGTCGTGCTATAGTCGAAAGCCGAGGTGGAGACCACCATTAAGCTGATGCGTCAGCTTGCCTCGCGCATGGCTTCGGCCGCCTGCAGGTCAACCGACACCAGTTGGCTGACGCCTTGCTCGGCCATGGTCACCCCAAACAGCCGGTCCATGCGCGCCATGGTGATCGGGTTGTGTGTGATGATGACGAAGCGCGTTTCGGTGGTTGCGGCCATTTCGTCCATCAGATTGCAGAAACGCTCGACATTGTGGTCATCGAGCGGCGCGTCGACTTCGTCGAGCACGCAGATCGGCGCCGGGTTGGTCAGGAACACGGCGAAGATCAGCGACATCGCCGTCAACGCCTGCTCGCCGCCGGACAGCAGCGTCATCGTCTGCGGCTTCTTGCCGGGCGGACGCGCCAGGATCTCGAGCCCCGCTTCGAGCGGATCGTCGGACTCGATCAGTTGCAGCTCGGCGGTGCCGCCGCCGAACAGATGCGAAAACAGCCGTTGAAAATGGCCGTTGACCACCTCGAAGGCGGCGAGCAGCCGCTCGCGGCCTTCGCGGTTCAGGCTATGGATCGCCTGTCGCAGCTTCCGGATCGCCTCGATGATGTCGTCGCGCTCGGAGACGATGGTCTCCAGCCGGTCCGACAGTTCCTTCTGCTCCTCCTCGGCGCGCAGATTGACGGCACCGAGCCGTTCGCGTTCGACCTTCAGCCGGTCGAGCTGACGCTCGATCTCGGCCATTTCGGGCATCGGGCTGTCGGGTTCGAGGCCGGTGTGGCGGATAACCAGATGCGGCGGCGTGTTCAGCGTTTCCTGGATGCGCGCCTCGACTTCCAGCCGACGCTCGTCGGCGGCGGTCAGCCGCTCTTCGGCGCGAACGCGGGATTCGCGCGCCTCGGCCAGCGACTGGATGGCAGCAGTCGCAGCCTTGTCCAGCTCGGACTGGCGGTTCTCCGCTTCCTGCAAGCGGTCGCCCGCCGCCTTGCGCAGGCTTTCGGCCTCGGCGAGTTGCGACAGCAGGGCGCGCCGCTTGGCGTCGATCTCGTCGGGGGCGTCGGCCAGTTGCTCGCGCTCGGCCTCGGCCTCCGCCTTGCGTTCGCCGAGCGCGGCGATCTGTGTCGAGGCGTTTTCGGCTCGCTCCACCCAGTTGCACCGTTCCGCGCCGATGGCATCGAGCCGACGCGCACGTGCCTCGGCTTCCCGCCTCAGGCCCTCGTGAACGGCACGCGCATCGGCAAGGGCGGCGCGGTCGCGGGCGACGTTGGCCGCCGACTGCTCGAGCTGCAATTGCAGATCGCCGAGATCGGGCGCGTCCTGCAGCAGCATTTCCGCCTCGACGAATGCCGCCGCCGTTTCCTCATGGCTGTCGACAATGCGTGCGCGCGCCTCGTCAAGTGCTGCACGCCGGCTCGACAGCTCGCCGCCGGCTCTTTCGGCCTCGGCCAGCGTATTGCGGGCAGCATCGAGCCCGTGCTGGGCATCGCGTCCGGCCTGTCGGGCGTTGCGTTCGGCCTCGCTCGCCTGGGCACGCGCCTGTTCGGCCCGGGCAAGGGCTTGTTCAGCTTCGCGCAGGGCGCGCGTGGCATGGACTACTTCGGCATCGAGCTCGGCCAGCCGGTTTTTCTGCGCCAGCCGCTGCGCGGCGGCGGTCGGGGCATCGGCGCTGGCGGTGAAGCCGTCCCAACGCCAGAGCGCGCCTTCGCGGCTGACCAGCCGTTGACCGGGAGCAAGCAGCGTCTGCAGCCGTCTTCCGTCGGCGGCTTCGACAATGCCGATCTGGGCCAGCCTGCGGGCCAGCTGTGCCGGCGCACGCACAACGCTGGCGAGGCTCCTTATGCCTTCGGGCAATGCGGCGTCGGCAGGCTGGATTTCGCTCTGGCCCCAATGCACCGGCGCACTGCGGTCGAGCGGCACGTCGAGATCTTCGCCAAGCGCGGCACCCAGCGCCGTCTCGTAGCCACGCTCGACGCTGATCTGCTCCAGCACCGAGGGAAATAGATCGCCGCTGGCGGCGTTGAGGATCTTGGCCAGCGTGCGGGCCTCGGTTTCGATCCGCGCCAGCTCGGCCTTTGTGTCCTGAACCGGTGGGCGGGCAGCACTTTCGTCTGCACGCGCCTCGGCGACCGCCTGTTCGGCGGCAATGGCGGCTGCCTCGGCCTTTTCGAGCAGCGCCAGCGCCTGATCGACCAGTAGCCGCTTCTCGGCGGGATCGGGCAGGCCGGCGACCCTGGAGACGATCTCCGACAGTTCGCGGTCGACATCGGCAAGCTGGCGGGCAAAGCGGTCGCGGCGCTCAGCGGTGTCGCGCAGCGTCCGTTCGATCTGGTTGCGCGAGGCGGCAGCCTCCGCCCGTTCGGCGGTCAGCGCGGCGAGCCTGACCTCGCTCGAGGCAAGCGTCGATGCCGCCTGCTCGAAAGCCGCGCGGGTGCTGGCCTCGCGCTCGGCGGCGCCGGCGTTTTCGGCATTGAGCGCGGCTTCTTCGGCGGCGAGGCGTTCGAGGATATCCGCATTATCGCGGACCATGCGCTCCTCACGGGCAAGGTCGCCATCGAGCTGTTGCAGTCGGCGGTCGAGCTCTGCCTGGCGGGCGCGGATGCGGCCCGCCTCTTCCTCGATCTGCGCCTTGGCGATCGACAGACGCTGGAAGGCGGCGGCGGCAGCGGCTTCCGCATCGCGCAAGTCCGGCAGCCGGTGGGCGTTGATACCTTGTTCCCTGGCGGCAGCCATCTGGGCGGCGGCACGGTCGCCGACCAGCGCGGTGGCAATCGCCAGCGCCGAACGCGCTTCCCCTTCCTGCGTCTTGGCCAGCGTCCAGCGCAGATGCAGCAGCGTCGCTTCGGCCTTGCGGATGTCGGCCGACAGGTTCTTGAAGCGCGAGGCCTGGCGAGCCTGGCGTTTCAGGCTTTCAATCTGGCTTTCCAGCTCGCCGACGACGTCGTCCAGCCTTTCGAGGTTCTGTTCCGCCGCCTTCAGCCGCAGCTCGGCTTCGTGGCGGCGCGTATGCAGGCCGGAAATTCCGGCCGCCTCTTCCAGCAGCGCGCGGCGCGCTTGCGGCTTTGCCTGGATCAGCTCGCCGATGCGGCCCTGGCCGACCATCGAGGGCGAGCGGGCGCCGGTCGACTGGTCGGCGAACAGCAGCTGCACGTCCTTGGCGCGAGCCTCCTTGCCGTTGATGCGGTAGAGCGAGCCGGCCTCGCGCTCGATGCGGCGCGAGACCTGCAACTCATCGGCGTCGTTGAAGGCGGACGGCGCGGTGCGGTCGCTATTGTCGAGGAACAGCGTGACTTCGGCGGTGTTGCGGGCCGGACGCGTTCCCGAGCCGGAAAAGATGACGTCGTCCATGCCGGACGCACGCATGTTCTTGTAGGAGCTTTCGCCCATAACCCAGCGCAGCGCCTCGACCAGGTTCGACTTGCCGCAGCCGTTCGGCCCGACGATGCCGGTCAGGCCGCGTTCGATGACGAACTCGCCGGGTTCGACGAAGGATTTGAAGCCGAGCAGGCGAAGGCGCGAGAACTTCATTCGCGCCGGCCCATAGCCAAGTTTCGCAACGCTGTTCCGCGGTTTTGCAAGGAGACCCCGCGGCAAGACAAAGAAGTGCGTACGCCGAAGCGACGCCGCTTCGGCGCTGCCGAAACGTCAGAGCAGAGGGTCGATGATGGCCGACATTTCCGCAATCGACATCGCCCCTTTGTAGGTCTTTCCGTTGATGAAAAAGGTCGGTGTGGAATCGACCTTGAATTCGTCGGCGCCGCGCTTCTGGACGGATCTCACATCGTCCAGAAGTTTCTGGTCCGTCAAGCAGGCCTCGAAGGACTCCTGTGTAAAACCGGCAAGCTTGGCGATTTGCAGCAGCGCGTCCTTGGTATTGTTCACACCAACCCAGTTCGCCTGCTGCCTGAACAGCACATCGACCATCGGGAAATAGTTGTCCTTGGAGCATCGCGCCAGCATGAAACCGGCCTCCGCGCTGGGATCGAACGGAAACTCGCGCAGTATGTAACGGGCCTTGCCGGTGTCGATATATTTCGTCTTCAGCTCCGGAAAAGTGGTCTCGGCGAAATGCGCGCAATGCGGGCAGGTCATCGATGCATATTCGACTATGGTGACCTTTGCATCGTCCTTGCCGAGTTGCATGTCGGGCAATGCGCCGGGCTTCAGCAGTGCTGCCATATCGACCGTGCCCTGAGCCTCCGGCGCCGCCGCGGCGGCCGGAGCGGCCGGAGCGGCCGGCTTCGCAGGTTCCGGAGCCGCAGGCTTCACATCCTGCGCCTCGGCTTTCTCGCCCGAGTCGCTGCAGGCGGCAAGCAGCGCCACCGCTGGTATTGCGACCAGCGAAGTCAAAAGGTTTCTGCGGGACAAGGAACGGATCATACGAATCACCTGGCAATAGTTGGATTTTGCAATGCAAAGTCTACAAAAAGCGAGAGTTGGCGCGAATTAAGGCATTACCGCCCCTATTCCAATCGCCAAATCCGGGCATACCATCACGATAGCGCGAGATCACGGTTTCTTTTGACCGAGAATGGTGGCGCCAAGCCGCTCTAGCGAGGCGCGCAGCCCGCCGTCCTCGATCAAACCAACGGTGCCCGACAGCTTCGCTTTCTCGGCCGCAGTCAATGGCCGCAAACTGGGTTTCGGCTTGTCCTTGCCCGCCATTACCGGCTTCTGCACGATCCTGATCCGGCCGATCGCATTGAAACCGAGGAAGGCATTGACCCGGTTGATGATCTCGCCGGTCTCGTGCTGCAGATGCAGCGCCGCCACGCCCTCGCAGGCAACCACCAGCACCGCCGGTTCGAAAGGATCGTCCTCGTGCATGCGGCGCGGCCACTGGATCTTTTCCGGGCGCGAGCGGCCGGCAAGCCGCGGCCCAGCAATTTCTTCCCATGACTGGACCAGTCCGATCGACATACCGGCCCGTTTGCGCAGCACTGGGTCGAGGATCTCGGTTGCGAGATCGCTCACCGGAACGGGATTGCCGAAGGGCCTTTTCCCTGCCATTTGCGTTCTCCAGCTTCAGCACTAATGGATTAGGGCCGACCCTCGATCAATGGCACTGCACGACCAGACCCGCAAGGCCGTATCCGGAGACAATGTCGAGATCGCCTCCCGGCTGCTTGCCTGGTACGACGCGCATCACCGCGACTTGCCCTGGCGCGTTTCACCGCGCGCGCTGGCGGGCGGGGCGCGGCCCGATCCCTATCTGGTCTGGCTTTCCGAGGTGATGCTGCAGCAAACCACGGTCGAGGCGGTAAAATCCTATTTTCGGGCGTTCGTGCAGAAATGGCCAACGGTCCAGGCGCTGGCGGCGGCACCGACCGAAGACGTCATGAAGGCCTGGGCCGGGCTCGGCTATTATTCCCGCGCCCGTAACCTCAAAGCCTGTGCCGATCTCGTCGCGCGGCAAGGCGGCCGCTTTCCGGACAGCGAGTCCGCCTTGAAGGAACTGCCCGGCATCGGCGCCTATACGGCGGCGGCGATCGCAGCGATCGCCTTCGACCGACCAGCCGCGGTCGTCGACGGCAATGTCGAACGGGTCGTCTCACGGCTGTTTTCGATCGCCACGCCGCTGGGCGAGGCCAAGGGCGAGATACGCGGCCAGGTCGAACGCATGGTTCCCCCGACAAGGCCCGGCGACTTCGCGCAGGCGATGATGGACCTGGGCGCGACGATCTGCACGCCGCGACGGCCCCGCTGCATGCTCTGCCCCGTTCGCGAGAATTGCAGCGCCACGATCTCGGGCGACCCCGAACGCTTTCCGGTCCGCCTGCCCAAGGCCGAAAGACCCTTACGCCGCGGTGCCGCCTTCGTTGCCGTCAGGTGCGACGGCGCCATCCTTCTGCGCAAGCGCGCGGACAAAGGCCTGCTCGGCGGCATGACTGAGGTGCCGACGACCGGCTGGACGGCGCGCATAGACGGCGCTACCACGGAAGCGGCGGCCCCGCTCCCCGGCAACTGGCAGCAGGCCGGACGCATCGGCCATATCTTTACCCATTTTGCGCTTGAACTCGACGTGTTCAAGGCGGAGACCGACGTTGCCGCCCCGGTCGGGCATTTCTGGTCGCTGGCCCATGAAATTTCCGGGGAAGCGCTGCCGAGCGTCATGAAAAAGGTAATCGAAGCGGCGATACCGGGCGCGACGAAAAAGCAGCGGCCGCGTTGAAAGAGAGAAGAATGACTGAAATCCGCCACATCGTTTTCGACATCGGCAAAGTGCTGATCCACTATGATCCGGACCTGCCCTTCAGTCGCTTGATCCCCGATCCCGACGAACGGAAATGGTTCTTCGACAATGTCTGCACGCATGATTGGAACATCGAGCAGGATCGCGGCCGCAGTTGGGAAGAGGCCGAAGCGCTGGCGATCGCGCAATATCCCGAGCACGCCGAAAATATCCGCAATTTCCGCCGGCACTGGCACGAGATGGTGCCTCACGCCTATGAGGACAGCGTCGCCATCATGATCGGCCTGATCGACAGCGGCCATGACGTGACGATGCTCACCAATTTCGCTGCAGATACGCTCGCCGAGGCCCGCGAGCGCTTCGATTTCCTCAATCGGCCGCGCGGCGTCACCGTTTCCGGCGACATCCGCCAGATCAAGCCGGATCGCGCCATCTATGACCACCACGTCGCCGCGTTCAGCCTCGAGCCGTCAGCGACGCTGTTCATCGACGACAGCCAGAAGAACGTCGACGGCGCCAAGGCGGCGGGCTGGCAGTCGGTGCTGTTCACCGATGCAAAGACGCTCAGGGCGGACCTTGAGAGTCTTGGGATCAAAGTGTGATTTGAATCGGTTCCAGGAGTTGGTTGAGCCTTCGCATTAACCGATCTGCCGCAACTCGGAAGCCGTCAGGCGCCCGCCCGCTCCATGCCTAGCCGAGCAATGCGGCGAAGCTCGTCGATCGGGGTCAGGCCGCCGCTGCGCTCATAATGCCAGAAGGTCCATCCGTTGCAGGCGTCCAGCCCCTGCACCTCGGCGCCGATCTTGTGGATCGACCCGGCACTGTCGCCGATGGCCAGCGTGCCGTCGGCGCGCACTTTTGCCGCCCAGCGCTTCTTGGCGTCGTAGAGCGTGGCGCCTGGCGCCACCAGGCCATTGTCGAGAAGGGTGACGAAGGCGACGCGCGGCTCGGCGCGCTTGCCGGTCAGTACCGTCAAATTGGCGCCTTCCAGCGGCCGGACCGCATCGATACGTTCCATGGCGGCATCGATATAGGTTTGTTCGCGCTCGATGCCGACGAAGTGGCGGCCAAGCCGCTTGGCCACAGCCCCGGTGGTGCCTGAACCGAAGAACGGGTCGAGCACGATGTCGCCCGGCCTGGTCGATGCCGTCATGACGCGGGCAAGCAACGCTTCCGGCTTCTGCGTCGGATGCAATTTGTCACCATTGTCGTTCTTCAGGCGCTCGCCGCCGGTGCAGATCGGAAACAGCCAGTCCGAGCGCATCTGGACGTCGTCGTTCGACGCCTTCAGCGCCTCGTAGTTGAATGTGTAACCCTTGCCCTTCTGGTCGCGCGATGCCCAGATCATCGTCTCATGCGCGTTCTGGAAACGGCGGCCACGGAAATTCGGCATTGGATTGGTCTTGCGCCAGACGACGTCGTTGAGGATCCAGAAGCCCAGGTCCTGCATCTTGGCGCCGACCCTGAAAATATTGTGGTAGGAGCCGATAACCCAGATCGTGCCGTTGGGCTTCAACACACGGCGCGCCGCCAGCAGCCAGGCGCGGGTGAAGGCGTCGTAGGCCTCAAAACTGTCGAACTGGTCCCAATGGTCGTCGACGGCATCGACCTTGGATTGATCGGGCCGGTGCAGATCGCCATCGAGCTGCAAATTATAGGGCGGATCGGCGAAGATCACGTCGATCGACTTTTCCGGCAGCCGTTCGAGCGCGGCGACGCAGTCGCCCTTCAGGATCGTATCCAGCCACTCGGATTGCTGGGGAACATCGGAAAGCTCGTCGAGAAGACGCACGGCAGACATTGTGACACCCAAGGCACGCGTTACTGTTTACTGTCCGTTATGGTTACCGATCAGCGTAAATATTCAGTGAAGCAGCCCGCCGAATTTGCGAAGCCCGGCCTGTTGGTGTATGCCGCGCCGCCTGAGCCGTTTGGACCAAAAAGCCCTCGGCATTCCCTTCATCCCGCTTTCCGGATCACCATGCCCCAGCCAGACCTTGTCATCTTCGATTGCGACGGCGTGCTCGTCGATTCCGAAATCATCGCCGCGCGGATCGATGCCGAGCTGTTGACCTCGGCCGGCTACGAGATATCGGCCGAGGAGATTTCCGAGGTCTATGCCGGGTTGACTTTCAAGGACATCATGATGCGGGTCGAGGAAAAGTCCCGGATCCCGTTCCAGGCCTCGCTGATCGACAAGGAGGAACAGCTGGTCGATCGTAGGCTGCGCAGCGACGTGCGTGCCATCGACGGGGCGCACGAGGCTGTCGCCGCGGTAGCAGTGCCGCGCTGCGTCTGTTCGAATTCGCGCTCGGAGCGGATCGAATTCATGCTGGAGAAGGTGCAGCTTTTGCCGTTCTTTGCCGGCCGTATCTTTTCCTCGCTGGAAACTCCGACCGGGAAAACCAAGCCGGCGCCGGACGTGTTTCGGTTCGCCGCGGAAAAGCTCAAGGCCGATCCTGCGAACACCTTTGTCATCGAGGATTCGGTGCATGGCGTCACCGGCGCCAAGACGGCGGGAATGCGCGTCATCGGCTTCACCGGCGCGGCGCACAGCTATCCCGGCCACGCCGATGCGCTGACCGAGGCCGGCGCGGAAACGGTCATCCGCCGCTGGGCGGAGCTGAAAAGCGTGATCGCCGCGCTGTCGGAATGGTCGGCGGACGCCTGAGAGGCCGCCTCCAACCGCCGTGGCACGAATGCAGCGGCTTAGTTGGTCGCGGCGGCTTTCTTCTTCCTCGGCTTGTCTGTCGCTACTTTCGGAGCGCCCTCGTCATACCCGGCATATGCCTGGTAGTCCTTCGCCGTCGGCTCCGGAACGACGACGTTGGAATCGGTGAAGACGAACTGCGTGGCACTCGAAGGATCGGTAACCTGGACCTGATAGGAGTGAAGCTGCGAATAGAGAACTTCGGTGCCGTGCATCACCGCGATGCGGATCGGCATGGTGATGGTCCCGGGGGTGAACATCGGGCCAGGCACGACCTTGCCGGCGACGGCTATCTTCATCGACAAGGAGCCGTTGGCGCGGCTGCAGTCGCGGGTCACATCGGTGATCGAAGCCTGATAGATGATCTTGGCGGAATCGTCCGGCTGATCGACGCCTGCCGCGTCCGCTGCCGGCTGGGCGGCTTCCTCGGCGGCAACATCGGTTTTTTTCTTCGGCTTCGGACCGCTCTTGGCGTAGGTATTGAAGAAGGCGGTGCCGTCACGCAACGTCACTTTCGGGCAATAGGCCTGCAGCTGGCTGGAAAGCACCTTGGGATCGGGTGGCGGTGGCGGTGTCGCATCCTTTTTGCCGAAGCCGAGAATTCCATTGTCGCTCGATTGGCAACCTGCGGCGGCAAGCATAAAGCCGGTGAGCGCCACACCCGCGACAAAACGACCGTTGAATGAATGAAACGCCATGGACTGCACTTCCCTCTCGCAAAGCCGGTGACGTATATCAACCGCGCGGCAAAAATGCGACTGATCCAGCGCAGAAATCCACCACCTCGCGGCGGGCGAAAATTCCCGGCAGCAATGGAAACTTGACGATGCAATATGTGAGTACCCGCGGGGAAGCGCCCGCGCTTGGATTTTCCGACGCGGTGCTGGCCGGACTGGCGCGCGACGGCGGGCTCTACCTGCCGAGCGCCTGGCCGCATTTTTCCGCAGCCGAGATCCGCGCCATGCGCGGCCTTGCCTATCCCGATCTTGCCATCCGCGTGCTGTCGCCGTTCCTCGGCGGCGAGATCGCGGCGCCGGTGTTCGAACGGCTGGTGCGCGAAGCCTATGCAACCTTCCGCCATGAGGCCGTCTGCCCGCTGGTGCAGACCGGGCCGAACAGCTTCGTGCTCGAGCTCTTCCACGGCCCGACGCTCGCTTTCAAGGACGTGGCGATGCAGCTTCTTGCACGGCTGATGGACCATGTGCTGGCCGAGCGTGACCAGCGCGCCACCATTGTCGGCGCCACCTCCGGCGACACCGGAGGGGCCGCCATCGATGCCTTTGCCGGGCGCAACCGCACCGACATCTTCGTGCTTTTCCCGCACGGCCGCGTCTCGCCGGTACAGCAGCGGCAGATGACGACCTCGACCGCCGCAAACGTCCATGCGTTGGCGATCGAAGGCAATTTCGACGACTGCCAGAGCCTGGTAAAGGACATGTTCAACGACCACGGTTTTCGTGACCGGGTATCGCTGTCCGGCGTCAACTCGATCAACTGGGCCCGCATCATGGCCCAGATCGTCTATTATTTCTCCTCCGCGCTGTCGCTCGGCGCGCCCGACAGGCCGGTTTCCTTCACCGTGCCGACCGGCAATTTCGGCGACATCTTCGCCGGCTATGCCGCCAAGAAGATGGGGCTGCCGATCGAACGGCTGATCATCGCCACCAACGACAACGATATTCTGGCGCGCACGCTGGCAACCGGCGAATACCGCATGAAGGGGGTCTTTTCGACCACGTCCCCCTCGATGGACATCCAGGTGTCTTCGAACTTCGAACGCTTGCTGTTCGAAGCGTCCGGCCGCGATGCCTCGGCCGTGCGGCGCTACATGAACGGACTCAAGCAGTCCGGCGCCTTCACCATCGAGGCCGGCGAAATCGCCAAGATCCGCTCCGAATTCGACGCCGGCCGCGCCACCATGGACGAGGTCGCCGCCACCATCCGCACCACACTTGCGGCGAGCGGCTATCTGCTCGACCCGCATACCGCCGCGGCCGTGCATGTGGCCGCCGGCAAGGCTGCGGGTGAGGTGCCGATGGTGGTGCTGGGCACTGCGCACCCGGCAAAGTTTCCCGCCGCCGTCGAAGCCGCCAGCGGCGTGTCGCCTGCCCTGCCTGCATGGCTAGGCGGGTTGATGAGTGCCGAGGAAAAATACACGGTACTTCCATCCGACCTGAAAATGGTGGAAGATTATCTCGGCCGCCACACGCGGGCGGCGCGTTAGGGAGTAATTGCCATATGGGTGTTGAGGTAAGCCGTCTGTCGAACGGCCTGACAGTCGCCACCGAAACCCTTCCAAGCCTCGAATCTGTTGCCCTTGGCGCCTGGGTCAAGTCGGGCGCACGCAACGAGCGTGACGAAGAGCACGGAATGGCGCACTTGCTCGAGCACATGGCTTTCAAGGGCACCAGTCGGCGAAGCGCCTTCGAGATTGCCTCGGAGATCGAGGACGTCGGCGGCGAGATCAATGCCGCCACCAGCGTCGAGACGACCTCCTATTATGCAAGGGTTCTGAGCGACGACGTGCCGCTGGCCGTCGATATCCTTTCCGACATCCTGCAGGAATCCGAATTCGATCCGCAGGAGTTGGAACGAGAGCAGCATGTGATTCTGCAGGAGATCGGCGCCGCGCACGATACGCCCGACGACGTCGTTTTCGATCACTTTACCGAGACCGCCTTCCGCCACCAGACTATCGGCCGCTCGATTCTTGGCACGCCGGAAACCGTCAAATCCTTCACTTCGAAGCAGCTGCACGACTTCATCGAACGACAGTACGGCGCCGAGAACATGGTGATGGTGGCGGCCGGCGATATCAAGCACGACGATTTCGTGCGCGAGGTCGAAAAGCGTCTCGGCAGCTTCCGCGGCAAGGCCGACGGCACCATCCCGCAATATGCGCAGTATGTCGGCGGCGATTTTCGCGAGGACCGCGACCTGATGGACGCGCAGATCGTGCTGGGTTTCGAGGGCCGCGCCTATCACGTCCGCGATTTCTACGCCTCCCAGGTCCTGTCGATGATCCTGGGCGGCGGCATGTCGTCGCGGCTTTTCCAGGAAGTCCGCGAGAAACGCGGCCTGTGCTATTCGGTCTACGCCTTCCATTGGGGTTTTTCCGACACCGGCGTCTTCGGGGTCCATGCGGCGACCGGACAAAGCGATATTGCCGAGCTGGTGCCTGTGATCATCGACGAGCTGCAAAAGGCCGGTGAAAACATCCTGCAGGAGGAGCTCGACCGGGCGCGTGCGCAGTACCGCGCCGGGCTGATCATGTCGGCCGAGAGCCCGGCCAGCCGCGCCTCGCAGATCGCCAGGCAGTTGCTTCTGTTCGGCAGGCCGATAGCCAAGGAAGAGTTGATGGAGCGGCTGTCGGCGCTGACGGTCGAGCGGCTGACGGACCTGTCGTCGCGGCTTTTTTCGACCAAGCCGACGCTTACAGCCGTCGGGCCGGTGGGTACGCTCGCGCCCTATGAGGCGATCCTCGATTCGCTTTCGGGCACGCAGACCACTGCCCGCAAGCTCGCCGTCTAAGCCTACTCGAGCGTCGTGTTCGCGCTCCCTTTCTTTCGCCGCGACCTGCCGGCACTGAAGGGCGAGCTTGTCACGCTGCGCGTACCGCTGACCAACGACTATCGCGAGTGGTCGGTGCTGCGCAGTGAAAGCCGCGCCTTCCTTGAGCCGTGGGAGCCGCGATGGACCCCTGACGAACTCGACCGCACGGCGTGGCGGCATCGTATCGGGCGCTACCGCGAGGACTACGCGCAGGGGACGGCGATCGCCTTCTTCATCTTCGAGAAAAGCAGCGGCAAGCTGGCCGGCGGTATCACCCTCGGCAATATCCGCCACGGGGTCGCCCAAAGCGGCCATATCGGCTACTGGATCGGCGAGCGCTTCAGCGGACGCGGCCTGATGACCGATGCCGTAAGAGTGGTGACGCGTTTCGCCTTCGAAACGCTGCGATTGCACCGGATCGAAGCTGCCTGTATTCCCGACAACGCCCGGTCGATCCGCGTGCTTGAAAAAGCCGGATTCCGGCGCGAAGGACTGCTACGATCCTATCTCAGGATCAACGGCATCTGGCAGGACCATTACCTATACGCCCGAATCGCGGACGATCCGCCGGGCGTTGGAACAAAGGGCTGATTTTGACGAATTTTCTGCGCAAGGGGTCGCTGCTTGCCTTTATGCTGGCGGCAATCGTCACGCTCTGCGCGGCGTCCTCGGCCTTTGCCGTAGAACCGATCAAGATCGCCCGCGACGACGTTGCGCTCGATCTTTCGGGGGCCGTCTTGATCTACCGGAACCAGGGCGAGAATTTTCAGGTGTCGACCGCGCCAGGCCCGGACGGCATCGTGCGGCGCATCGAGGTCGAGGCAAATGATGCGCGCTCGAGCGGTGACTGGGCGGTGTTCGCGCTGGCCAATACCACCGACCAGCAGCTCGACAGGCTGATTGTCGCACCGCATTTCCGGCTGGTAAATTCCGGCCTGTTCTGGCCGGATCTCGGCTCGACCCGTATCGCCGCGATCACGCCCAGCGAAGGCTTTGCGCTCGACCGCCAGACCAGCCCCGACGCCGACGTCTTCCGGGTCACGCTGAACCCGGGAACGGTGATTACCTTCATCGCCGAGCTTGCCTCGCCCAAGCTGCCGCAGGTCTATCTGTGGGACCCTGAATCCTATAAGGATTCGGTCAATTCCTACACGCTGTTTCGTGGCATCGTCATCGGCATTGCCGGCCTGCTGGCGCTGTTCCTGACCATCCTTTTCGTCGTCAAGGGGACCTCGATGTTCCCGGCAACGGCGGCCCTAGCCTGGGCGGTGCTTGCCTATATCTGCGTCGATTTCGGCTTTCTCAACAAGATCATAGAGATCTCACCGGGCAATGAGCAGATGTGGCGCGCCGGAACGGAGGTGGCGCTCGCGGC
Source organism: Mesorhizobium sp. M0207 (assembly GCF_040321995.1). NCBI lineage: Bacteria > Pseudomonadati > Pseudomonadota > Alphaproteobacteria > Hyphomicrobiales > Phyllobacteriaceae > Mesorhizobium > Mesorhizobium sp. M0207. The sequence goes on along the minus strand of NZ_JAMYSQ010000003.1, from coordinate 350,375 downwards.
GACCTTCGTGGTGTTCCTGTTTGCCTATCTCAATCTCAACCGGTGGCACGGCCATTTCAGCTACGGCGCGCTGGTCTGGATTCTCGGGCTGGTGCTGATCGCCGGTGTCGCCATCATCGATCCGGCGGTTGCCGCTGGCATTGCCAGGCTGTCCTTCGCCGCCACCGCGCTGACCGGGCTCGGCCTGATCATCTTCCTCGGTATCCGCGGTTACGACCGCGCCATCATGCTGGTGCCCAGTTGGGTGATGGTTCTGCTGTGGCTATGCGGATCGTGGATGGCGATCACCGGCATGCTGGACAACGATATCGCCCAGCCGGCGCTGGGCGGCGGGCTGATCCTCATCATCCTGCTGATCGGCTTCACGGTGATGCAGCACGCTTTTGCCGGCGGCGCCCTGCATCAGGGCCTGTTCTCCGATCTCGAGCGCCAGGCGCTGGCGGTTGCCGGATCGGGCGATACCGTGTGGGACTGGGACGTGCTGCGCGACCGCGTCGTCACTCGTCCCGACGTCAGCATTCAGCTCGGCCTTGCCCCCAACAGTCTCGGCGGGCCCGCCCGCAACTGGCTGCCGGTGCTGCATGCCGACGACCGCGACACGTTTCGCACGACGCTCGACGTGGTGCTCGAGCACCGGCGCGGCCGGGTGTCGCAAAACTTCCGCCTGCGCGGCGCCGACGGGCACTATCACTGGTTTTCGCTGCGCGCCCGGCCGGTGATCGGCTCGGACGGCGAGGTCATCCGCTGCGTCGGCACCATGGTCGACGTGACGGAGCAGAAGAAGTCCGAGGAACGGCTGCTGCATGACGCCGTACATGACAATCTCACCGGCCTGCCCAACCGCGAGTTGTTCATGAACCGGCTGGAGGCGATCATTTCGATCGCCCGCACCGAAGAGAAGGTGCGCCCGACCGTCTTCGTCATCGACATCGACCGCTTCAAGCAGGTCAATGACGGGCTCGGCATCTCGGCCGGCGATACCATCCTTTTGACCATCGCGCGGCGGCTGCACCGGCTGCTCAAGCCGAAGGATTCGCTGTCGCGCTTTGCCGGCGACCAGTTCGCGCTGATGCTTTTGTCGGAGCAGGATCCGGCTCGCATCGCGGGCATTGCCGATGCCATCAAGCACGCCATCAACAACCCGATCACCTTCGCTAAGCGCGAGATCGTGCTGACCGCCTCGATCGGGCTGATCACCTGGACCGCCACGCAGACCTCAGCCGAGGACATGGTCAAGGATGCCGAGCTTGCCATGCATCAGGCCAAGCGCTTCGGCGGCGACCGGATCGAGCCATTCCGTCCCGCCTTCCGCACCGTCGGCACCGACCGGCTGCAGTTCGAGTCCGATCTGCGCCGCGCCATCGAACGACGCGAATTCACGCTTGCCTACCAGCCGATCGTGCGGCTGGAGGACGGCAGCGTCGCAGGCTTCGAAGCGCTGCTGCGCTGGGACCATCCGCGTCGCGGCATGATCCCGCCGGCTGATTTCATTCCGGTCGCCGAAAACTGCGGCCTGATCGTGCAGCTTGGGCTGTTCGCCATGCAACAGGCTGCCGAAGACCTGGCGGGATGGCAAAAGCAGATCGGCGATGCGCCGCTGTCGGTCTCGGTCAATCTGTCCAGCCGTCAGCTCATCCGCCGCGACCTGGTCAGCGACGTCCGCTCGGTGATCGCGCGAGCCAACCTGAAACCGCGCTGCTTCCGGCTCGAACTCACCGAATCGCTGGTGATGGACAATCCCGAGCAGACCGCCCATGTGCTGACCAAGCTGAAGCAGCTTGGCATCGGCCTGTCGCTGGATGATTTCGGCACCGGCTATTCATCGCTGGCCTATCTGACGCGCTTTCCATTCGACACCATCAAGATCGACAAGAGCTTCGTCGACGACGCGACGCCGAAACGTGCGGTGCTGCTCAAATCCATGGTCAATATGGCGCATGAACTCGGCCTGTCGGTTGTCGCCGAAGGCATTTCGGACGAGAGCGATGCGCTGGAGTTGCGGCAGATGGGCTGCGAGTACGTGCAGAGCTTCATGTTCGGCGCGCCGATGCCGGGCGACCAGGTGCTGAAGACGCTGAAGGAACAGTATCCGTTGACCCAAGCGTGACAAGTTTCAGGACGTAATGAGGTTCAGGCGTGACCGGCAGCCAGGCTGAGATGCGCGAGATCAATGCCGATCGAGGCGAGGATCCGGTCATATTTGCGATCGATGTCGGCGTCGAACAGAAGCTCGGCACTTGCCGGGCAAGTCAGCCAGCCATTCTCGACGATCTCGTTTTCAAGCTGGCCCGCACCCCAGCCGGCATAGCCAAGCGCCATCAGAGCCCGCCGGGGTCCCCGGCCGGAGGAGATGGCGCGCAATATGTCGACGGTCGCGGTCAGACAGACATCGTCGGACACGGCGAGCGAGGATTCCACCCGGTAGTCGCCCGAATGCAGAACGAAGCCGCGGCTACGATCCACCGGTCCGCCATTGCGCACGACGAAGTCGCGCGCCGGTGGCGGCAGGCGAATTGCCTCCAGCTCGTTCATGATGCCGAGTTGCACGAGCAGGTCCGGAAACAGCATCTGCTGCGTCTGGTTGATGATCAGCCCCATCGCGCCTTCGTCGCTGTGCGCGCAAATGTAGATGACAGAGCGCGTGAAGCGGTCATCCTTCATGCCGGGCATGGCAATCAGGAACTGATCGTCGAGAAAGCCGGGTCCTGCGGCCGTCCTTTTATGGCGCAACAAATCCATGGCCACAGCGTAACGCGTTTCCGGGGCGTCGAAAAGATGGGCGGCGCCCGATTTGATCAGGCTCGTAAATCGAAGGTCACGCAAATATGATGCCGGCGGCGTCATGAAATCATTGTGCGGCCATCAACAGACGATCAAATCATTGCCATGCAAAGCTTGAAAATCCTGCTGCTTGGCGTAGCCATTGGATCGGCGACCGGCCTCCCCGCCTCAGCCTCCTCATCGGCCTGGTACAACAGCGAAGGCGGCAGGGTGCGGCTGGTGACGAGCGGCAAGGCCGATGAGGCCGGGCGTCTCCAGGGCGTCCTCGACATTGCGCTGAAGCCCGGCTGGAAGACCTATTGGCGCGATCCGGGCGATGCGGGCGTGCCGCCACAGATCGACGTCTCGGCCAGCACCAACATTGCCGACGCGACGCTTTCGTTTCCGCCGCCGCAGCGCCACGACGACGGCTACGGCAAATGGGCCGGCTACGACCACCCCGTTTCGTTGCCGGTGACGTTCACGCTTGCCGCGCCCGGCCAGCCGGCCGTCATCGATGCGGACATTTTCCTCGGCATCTGCGAAACCATCTGCATCCCGGTGCAGACAAGGCTGACCGTCGATCCCGGCGCCGATCCGGACAACGCCGAGGACGCGGCACTGGTCAAGGCAGGCCTTGCCACCCTGCCCGCCACGGCAACGCCCGATTTCGGCATAAACGTACTGCCGGGCGACCACGAAACGCTGATTGTCGAAGCGAGCTTTCCGGGCAGCCCCGAGGGCGCCGACTTCTTCGTTGCCGGCGAACGCGACTACATGTTCGGTGCCCCGGCACGCAGCGAAAAGGATGGCAAGCTGATCTTTACTGTGCCGATCCTCGACAGGCCGTCGACAACGCCAACCGATGGCGGCCTGCACTACACACTGACAAGTGCCGCAGGCGCGGTCGAAGGCCTGTTGCCATTCCCGTGATGCCAACGTCTGGACGGTTGCCGGGCGCGCCTTAATTCGCTATCGCAAGGACACTCCCTTCCATTTCCAAGCGAGGACCATCATGACGATCTCCGTTGGCGACAAACTGCCCGATGCGACCTTCAAGACAATGACCGCCGACGGTGCAAAGCCGATAACGACGGGCGAGCTATTCTCAGGAAAGAAGGTCGTGCTGTTTGGCGTTCCAGGCGCCTTCACGCCGACCTGCAGCAACAATCATCTGCCCGGCTACCTGGACAATTACGACGCCATCCTGGCGCGCGGCGTCGACACTATCGCCGTTGTCTCGGTCAACGATGTTCACGTTATGGGGGCCTGGGCCCGCTTCAGCGGCGGTGAAGGCAAAATCCTTTATCTTGCCGATGGCAATGGCGATTTCGCCAAATCCGTCGGCCTCGACGCCGACCTCTCCAGCGGCGGCATGGGGCTACGCTCGAAGCGTTTTTCGATGATCGTCGATGACGGCAAGGTCACCGCATTCAATGTCGAGACAAAGCCCGGCGTCGACGAATCCGGTGCGGCTCACATTCTCGGACAGCTTTCCGTCCTGGCGACAGCCTAGGCCAGGCACGGCAAAGGGCGCCTTCGAGCGCTCAACGTCCAAAGGACGCTGACTTTTGCATCGGCGCATGATCCTTCCGAAAGCCGACCCGGTTTTTCGGGACCATGCGTCGGCCCTTCGGGACTGCTTGCTTCTGGGGACCTCGATTATGTCTGACATCGTCTGGCGCAGCGTCGCGATCGGCATCGGCGCAACCGCGCTTATGGATGTCTGGGCGATTTTCCTGAACAAGGCGTTTGCTCAGCCGCGGCCGAACTGGGGGCTGGTCGGCCGCTGGGTCTGGCATCTCAGGGAAGGCAAGGTCTTCCATGACGACATAGGCGAGGCCTCGCCCTACCCGCATGAATCAGTACTTGGCTGGGCCTTTCATTATGCTGTCGGCATCGTCTACGGCGTCATACTGGTCGTGCTGGCCGGAACGGCCTGGCTCACCGCGCCGACCTTCCTGCCGGCTTTTATGCTCGGCATCGTCACCGTCGGCGCCGGGTGGTTTCTGCTGGCGCCCGGCATGGGCGCCGGCTGGGCCGCTTCGAAGCGGCCCAATCCGATGCAGGTCCGCGCCCTCAATCTTGTGTCGCATACGGTGTTTGCCATCGGACTGTTCGGCACCGCCCTTCTGATCCGCTGACACGCCAGTTCAACCGGATCAATAACTCTGGGTCGAGCGCCGAACCTTCTTGGCCGCCGATTGCCTGGAGTGGGTGCCTTCCTCCGGCGGCACGGACGCGAGCACGGGTTTCGCCGACTTCGTCTTGAATGGCGCCATGCCGAGCCGCGCCAATTCGTCGGCGCGCTCGTTCTCGGGATGGCCGGCGTGGCCCTTGACCCAATGCCAGGTGACCTGGTGGCGGTTGCGCGCAGCGTCGAGCTGCTGCCACAGCTCGGCATTCTTCACCGGCTGCCTGGCGGCCGTCTTCCAGCCGTTGCGCTTCCAGCCGTCGATCCAGCCGAAAATGCCGTCCTTGACGTAGTTGCTGTCGGTATAAAGATCGACGACGCAAGGCTCCTTGAGCGCATTGAGCGCCGAGATGGCCGCCAACAACTCCATGCGGTTGTTGGTGGTCAGAGCCTCGCCACCATGGAGCTCCTTGATTGCGCCGTTGAAGCGCAGGATTGCGCCCCAGCCGCCAGGCCCGGGATTGCCCGAACAGGCACCATCGGTGAAGATTTCAACGCGCTTGGTCATGTCAGTCCATATTCGGAAGGAGAGTTGATCGCCCGGTGGAAGCGCATCCGGCGGATATACTCGGTCGGGTCGCGTTTCATCACCAGGCCGCCGTCCGGGACCGTCAGCCAGTCGTAGAGCCGGGTCAGCATGAAGCGCAGCGCCGAACCGCGCGCCAGCATCGGCAGCGCAGCTTTCTCGTCACTGCTCAACGGCCGCACGCTTTGGTAGCCGGCAAGCAGCGCCGTGCCCTTGGTCAGATTGAAGGAAAAATCCTTCTCGAAGCACCAGGCGTTCAGGCACGTGGCAACGTCATAGGCATAGAGGTCGTTGCAGGCGAAATAGAAGTCGATCAGCCCGGACAGTTTCTCGCCGAGGAAAAACACATTGTCCGGGAAAAGATCAGCATGGATGATGCCTTGCGGCAGACCGTTCGGCCAGTTCCGCTCGAAATCGGCGAAATCGGCATCGACCTCGGCCGCCAGTCCCGGCTCGACCTCGTCGGCGCGGGCGCGGGCGGCATTCCACAGCTTGCGCCAGCCATCGATGGCAAGGGCGTTGGGGCGGGTCATCGGAAAATCCGCGCCGGCGAGATGCAGTGCCGCCAGCGCCTTGCCGACCTCGCCGCAATGTGCAGCCGTCGGCCGCCGCAGCGACAGGCCTTCGAGAAAGGTGATGATGACCGCCGGCCGGCCGGCAAGTGTTCCGATCACGCCGCCATCATGTGCGGTGACCGGGAGCGGACACGAGATGCCCTTTCTGGCGAGGTGGGCCATGAGGCCGAGAAAGAACGGCAGGTCAGCCTTGTCGACGCGCTTCTCGTAAAGCGTCAGGATGTAGGAGCCGCTGCTGGTGTGCAGCAGAAAATTCGAGTTTTCGGTGCCTTCGGCGATGCCCTTGTAGGACAAGAGGTCGCCGACCGGATAGTTCCTGAGGAATGCGCCGAGCTCGCCCTCGTTGACGTCGGTGTAAACCGCCATCGTTGCTACGCGGCCCCGTTGACGAAGGCCATGTCGGCAGCCGTCAGTTCGACATCGCGCAACACCCGCATCACCGGAAAGTCCTCCGTCTCCGTCGCCGTCACGGCCAGCTCGATGGTCACGTCGAAGCGCTGCCTGAACGCATCGACGATCTCGTCGACGATGATCTCCGGCGCCGAGGCGCCCGCCGACAGGCCGAGCGTCGAAATGCCGGCAATCTCATTCCACGGAATTTCGGAGGCGCGCTGCACGAGAAGCGACATCGAGGCGCCGGCGCGCTCGGCCACTTCGACCAGGCGCCGCGAGTTGGACGAGTTAGGTGCGCCGACAACCAGGAAGAGATCGGCGCCGGCCGCTGTTTCCTTGACCGCTTCCTGGCGATTGGTGGTGGCATAACAGATCGATTCCGCCGCCGGCGCGTGCAGCTCGGGAAAACGCTGCTGCAGGGCGCGGATGATACCGGCGGTATCCTCGACCGACAGCGTCGTCTGGGTGACGAAGCCGAGCGCTTGTGGGTCTGCGGGCACGAAGCTTGCGGCGTCGGCCTCGGTCTCGATCAGAGTTACCGCGCCGTCCGGCAACTGGCCCATTGTGCCGATCACCTCCGGATGCCCGGCATGGCCGATCAAGAGCACGTGGCGGCCAAGCCGCTGATGGCGCATCGCCTGCTTGTGGACTTTCGAGACCAGCGGGCAAGTCGCATCGAGATAGAACAGGTTGCGGGACTGGGCGTCGGCCGGCACCGATTTCGGCACGCCATGCGCCGAAAAGACGACCGGGCTCTGGCGATGCTCGGGCGGGATCTCGGAGAGCTCCTCGATGAACACCGCGCCGAGGCTTTGCAGCCCTTCGACGACGTAGCGGTTGTGCACGATCTCGTGGCGGACATAGACCGGCGCGCCGTATTTCTTCAGCGCCAGCACGACGATCTGGATGGCACGGTCAACGCCCGCACAGAAACCGCGGGGCTGGCAGAGCCGGATGGTCAGCGGCGGCTTTGTGTGAAGCATGATTGCATCTTACGCTGATTGTGGGCCGGTTGATCGGACTATGACTTCTGAGCTCAAGGCGCGAAATGAGGTGCGCGGCCCTGCCCTGTCAAGGGTAGTGGCGGCGATCATTGGTCTTTCGCCGGGCGGCGGAGCCAGGAGATCAGGACGCCGGCAAGGGCGGCGGCAAGGCCGTACCAGGTTATCGCATATTGCAGATGGCTGTTCGGCAGGTCGATGACGGTGACACCGCCAACCGGCAGCCCGCCGGGGTTGGGCGTGGCGTTCGCATCGATGAAGATCGGCACCAGCGCCGCACCTGTCGGCAGGCCGGCGCTCGAGGCCATCGCGTCACGGTCCTTCCAGTAGAAGATGTTCTTCTGCGGGTCATTGTCGGGAAGCATCATCGAGGGCTTGGCCGGCAGCGGGTTGCGGGCGAGCCCCGTCACCGTCACTTTGCCCGTTACCTGCCCCTGCGGCCGCTTGGCTGGATCCTTGAAATCGTAGGGCACGAAGCCGCGGTTGATCAGCACGAAACGGCCATCGTCGAGCTGCAGCGGCGTGAAAACGTCGAAACCGGACTGGCCTTCCCAGGTGGCGAGGAAATGCCGCTCGTCTTGATGCAGGAAAGTGCCGGTCACCATCACCGGCGTGTAGTCCACGTCGCCGGTGGCAGCAAACCGCTTTTCGACCTCGGCCAATGGTACAGGCGCCGAATGCGTACGCTGGTCGATCGTCTGGAGAAGGCCCTCTTTCCAGTGCAGGCGCTGAACCTGCCAGGTGCCGAGCGCCAGCAGGATCAAAAACACGACGATACCCAGGCCGAGCGCCAATGCGCGCTTGGGCCGCGACCGGCCGGCCACCGAACCTGATGCCTCGCTCATTCGCCGCGGTCCAGCCGGCCCTCGGCCGCCTTGTTGCGGTATTGCAGCGTCAGCAGCACGCCCTTGATCAGCCGGAGCGCCGCCAGGCAAAGCACCAGCGTCAGCGGAATCCACAGCAGCAGATGCAGCCAAAGCGGTGGATTGAGCGTCACCTCCATCCACAACGCCAGGCCGACGACGATGAAGCCGATGATCAGGATAACGAACACCGCCGGCCCGTCACCAGCATCGGCGAAAGAATAATCGAGGCCGCAATTGGTGCAGCGATTGCCGACCGTGAGGAACCCGGAGAACAGCTTGCCCTCGCCACAGCGGGGGCAGCGGCCATGCAAGCCGGCCGAGATCGGATCGATTGGTGGCCAGATCGCCTTGTCGTCGCTCATGGGATCATCCTAGGAGCATTTGCCGCAAAAGATAAGGCGGCCACGTCGCCGCAGCCGCCTTGTCGATTTCCTCAGTTCGATCTCAGTGCGGTTCGATCATCGCGCCGTTCGATGCCCAGACGTAGATCGAGGCAAACAGGAACAGCCACACCACGTCCACGAAGTGCCAGTACCAGGCGGCGGCCTCGAAGCCGAAATGCTGCTTGGGCGTGAAGTCGCCCTTTATGGCGCGGATCAGGCAGACCAACAGGAAGATCGTGCCGATGATGACGTGGAAACCATGGAAGCCGGTCGCCATGAAGAAGGTGGCGCCGTAGATCGAATCCCTGAAGCCGAACGGCGCGTGCATGTACTCGTAGGCCTGCACCATGGTGAACAGCATGCCGAGGCCGACGGTCAGCACCAACCCATTGATCAGGCCCTTGCGGTCGCCGTGGATGAGCGAGTGGTGCGCCCAGGTCACCGTGGTACCCGACAGAAGCAGGATGACGGTGTTGTAGAGCGGCAGATGGAAGGGGTCGAGAACTTCGAGGCCCTTGGGCGGCCAGACGCCGCCGGTGAAGGCGGTACGGGCGTATTGATGGACCTCGCCCGGAAACAGGCTGGCGTCGAAGAAGGCCCAGAACCAGGCGACGAAGAACATCACCTCGGAGGCGATGAACATGATCATGCCGTAGCGCAGATGCAGCGACACGACACGGGTGTGGTGTCCCTCATGCGCCTCCTTGATCGTATCCGACCACCAGGCGAACATCGTGTAGATGACGATCAGCAGGCCGATGAAGAACAGCCATGGATTGGCGACATTGAAACCGAAGATCGGGAAATCGCCGCCCTTGAGGTATTGCATGTAACAGACGCCGCCGAACGCGGTCACCAGCGCCCCGACGGAGCCCAGGAACGGCCACGGGCTCGGGTCGACGAGGTGGTAGTCATGTTGTGGTTTTGCGTGTGCGTCTGCCATATCAACCCCCGAGGCTTGCTTCGGTATCTGAAATCTTGTTGCGGCGGCCGTCGGCCGGCACCGATGATGCGACCGGCTTGGTCTTGTCGACCGGGAACATCGTGTAGGACAGGGTAATCGTCGTCAGATCCTTCAATTCCGGCGCGTTGACGATGTCGGGATCGACATAGAAGACGACCGGCATGTCCAGTGTCTCGCCCGGCTTCAGCGTCGTGTCGGTGAAGCAGAAACACTCGACCTTGTTGAAGTAAGGTCCGGCCAGTTCCGGCTGCACGTTGAAGGTGGCGCGTCCAGTGATGGGACGGTTGAATTTGTTGGTCGCGCTGAAATGCGCCTCGGCGGTTTCGCCGATCTTGATGGTGATCGAGCGGGCGACCGGCTGGAATTGCCAGGGAACGCCGGCGGTGTTGGCGTCGAAGCGGATGGTGATGTCGCGATCGAGCACCCGATCGGCATATTGCTGGGTCGCCCGTTTGACGGTGCCGCCGTAGCCTGTCGCCTGGCAGAACATCGCGTAGAGCGGCACCGCGGCGTAGGCCATGCCGATCATGCCGCCGAAGAACGCGATGCAGACGCCGGCGACGACACGGTTCGTATTCTTCTTCTTAGGATCGGTGACTGTTTGCCTGGTCATTGTGAGCTCACATCGAGCCGGGGAAACTGTGACCAAATTTCACGATGGTCGCGACGTAGAATATGACGACCAGCGCCGCCAGCGCGAAACCGATTGCGGCCGAGCGATTGCGGCGGGCCTTCTGCTGACGTTCGGTCAACGTGACCAGTTCAAGCTTCTTTTCGGCCATGCTCATGCTCCACCAATGGTCAGCGCGCGCGCGACGACACAATCGCCAAGGTAGGCGGCGAAGATGGCGAAGAGATAGAGCAGCGAATAGCCGAACAAGGCCTTGGCCGGCTTCATCGCCCGGTCGTCATCGGCCATTTGCAGCACCCTCCACGCATACCAGACGAAGCCGGCGCCGAGCAGCAATGCAACGATGCCATAGACCGGCGTGGTGAACCCGAGAACCCAGGGCAGCACGCCAACCGGCGCGAGGACCAGCGCATAGGCAAAGATCTGGCGTCTGGTCGAGGCCTGGCCGGCGACATTCGGCATCATCGGAATGCCTGCCTTGGCGTAGTCCTCCGACTTGAACAGCGCGAGCGCCCAGAAATGTGGCGGCGTCCACAGGAAGATGACCAGGAACAGCACCAAGCTTTCGAGGCTGACCGATCCGGTTACCGCCGCCCAGCCTATGACCGGCGGAATGGCACCGGCAGCCCCGCCGATGACGATGTTCTGCGGCGTCCAGCGCTTCAGCCACATCGTATAGATGACGGCATAGAAAAAGATGGTGAAGGCCAGAAGCGATGCTGCCAACCAGTTGACCAGCACGCCGAGCGTCATCACCGACAGAACCGACAGCACCAGCCCGAAACTCAATGCCTCGCCTGGCCGGATACGGCCGGCCGGCACGGGACGGCCGGCGGTGCGCGTCATCACCGCATCGATGTCTGCGTCATACCACATGTTGAGCGCACCGGAGGCGCCGGCGCCGATGGCAATAGCTAGGATCGCGATCACCGCCAGCAGCGGATTGATGGTCACCGGAGCGGCGACCATGCCGACAAACGCAGTGAACACCACCAGCGACATGACGCGCGGCTTCAGCAGGGCGAAGAAATCGCCCGCCGTCGCTTCCGACATGCGGAAGCCCGGCTCGTCAATCAGTCTGTCTTCGGCAAGGGCCATGCGTACTTAAAGTCCATCATTCCGTTGGCCAAAACCGCCGGTCGGCCGGCGGCTCCGTATTAAAGGAGGCAACCGCCTACTTGATCTTCGGCAACTGTTCCCACTGGTGGAACGGCGGCGGCGAAGGCAGCTGCCATTCCAGCGTGGTCGCACCCTCGCCCCAAGGATTGGCGCCGGCGACCCGCTTCTTCTGGAACGCCTCGAAGACGCCGAACAGGAAGATGACGACGCCGATAGCCGAGATGTACGAGCCGTAGGACGACACCATGTTCCAGCCGGCGAAGGCATCCGGATAGTCGATATAGCGACGCGGCATACCGGAAAGGCCGAGGAAGTGCTGCGGGAAAAAGACCAGGTTGACGCCGACAAAAGTGACCCAGAAGTGGGTGTTCGCGATCACCGGCGAATACATGTAGCCGGTCATTTTCGGGAACCAGTAGTACCAGCCGGCGAAGATCGCGAAGACCGCGCCCAGCGACAGCACGTAGTGGAAGTGCGCGACCACGAAATAGGTGTCGTGCAGCGGGCGGTCGAGGCCGGCATTGGCCAGCTGCACGCCGGTGACGCCGCCAACAGTGAACAGGAAGATGAAGCCGATCGCCCACAGCATCGGGGTCTTGAGCGAAATCGACCCGCCCCACATAGTGGCGATCCACGAGAAGATCTTCACACCCGTCGGCACCGCGATGACCATGGTGGCGAAGACGAAATAGCGCTGGGTGTCGAGCGATAGGCCCGTCGTGTACATGTGGTGGGCCCAGACGATGAAGCCCACCGCGCCGATGGCTACCATCGCATAGGCCATGCCGAGATAGCCGAACACCGGCTTCCTCGAAAAGGTCGAGATGATATGGCTGATGATACCGAAACCCGGCAGGATCAGAATGTAGACCTCCGGATGGCCGAAGAACCAGAACAGGTGCTGGAACAGGATCGGATCGCCGCCACCGTCCGGGGCGAAGAAGGTGGTGCCGAAATTGCGGTCGGTCAACAGCATGGTGATGCCGCCGGCCAGCACCGGAAGCGACAGAAGCAGCAGGAAGGCGGTAATCAGCACAGACCAGGCGAAAAGCGGCATCTTGTGCATGGTCATGCCGGGCGCGCGCATGTTGAAGATGGTGGTGATGAAGTTGATGGCGCCAAGAATCGAGGAGGCGCCGGCGATGTGGATTGACAGGATCGCCAGGTCCATGGCCGGTCCGGGCTGGCCCGATGTCGACAATGGCGGATAAAGCGTCCAGCCGCCGCCGACGCCGTAGGCGCCGGGCGCACTCGGGACGAAGGCCGAGAAAATCAGCAGGATGAAAGCCGGCGGCAGCAGCCAGAACGAGACGTTGTTCATGCGCGGGAAGGCCATATCCGGCGCGCCGATCATGATCGGCACCATCCAGTTGGCAAAGCCGCCGATCAGCGCCGGCATCACCATGAAGAAGATCATGATCAGCGCATGCGCGGTGGTGAAAGCATTGTACATGCTCTTGCCCCCGTCGATGGCGGCGTCGCCATTCATGCCGTAGACCATCTGCGCCAGGCCAGTGAATATCTGGATGCCCGGCTCCTGCAATTCCATGCGCATGACGACCGACAAGGCGCCACCGATGCAGCCCGCCATGATCGCGAAGATCAGATAAAGCGTACCGATGTCCTTGTGGTTGGTCGAATACACCCACCGGACCCAGCCATGATACGGCTTGTGGTCGTGGTCGTCGTGAGCTGCAGCGTGCGCCATGGTCGGCTCCGTTCCCTGAATCTTTTCTGGTCGCGGCATCAATTGCCGGCGGCCGCTACCTTGTTCGTGCCATCGACCTCGGCCATCAGCGCCTTGTTGGCGCCGGGAAGGTCGGTTTTGGCTGCCGCCAGCCAGGTCTTGTATTGTGCATCGGAGACGACGCGAATGGCGATCGGCATGAAGGCGTGGTCCTTACCGCAGAGTTCCGAGCACTGGCCGTAATAGAGGCCTTCCTTGTCGGCCTTGAACCAGACCTCGTTGATGCGGCCCGGCACCGCGTCGGTCTTGATGCCGAAGGACGGCATGGCAAAGGCGTGAATGACGTCGGTCGCCGTCACCAGCACGCGGGTCATGGTGCTGACCGGCACCACCATCTCATTGTCGACGGCGAGCAGGCGCGGATACGCGGCGCGATCTTCCTTGCCGGCAGCAGCCCTGTCAGCATCCTGAAGGATCGCGGAATTAAAGGAAAGCGTGTTGTCGACCTGGTATTCGTAGTCCCAGTTCCACTGATTGCCGGTCGCCTTGACGGTCAGCTTGGCTTCTTCCGGCGGCGTGTATTGCGCGGTCAGCAGCTGGAACGAGGGAATGGCGAGACAGAGCAGGATGACGACGGGACCGACAGTCCAGATGACCTCGATCAGCGTGTTGTGGCTGGTGCGCGACGGCGTCGGGTTGACGCTCGCCCGGAACCGCAAAATGCAGTAGGCAATCAGGAAAAGCACCAAGGCGGTGATCACAATGATGAACGCGAACGAGTAGTTCCCGAACCACTCGATCTGCCGCATAATGTCGGTCGCCGGAGGCTGAAAACTGGTTTCCCAAGGTTGGGGCTGGGCTGCATGAGCGGATGCAGCGGCAAACAACGCGGCGGCGGCACTAGCTACGATTTTGGCGGTTGCCAGGAATTTTTTCATCGCCCTCGTCATCTCCCAGTTCCTCGCGATCGGACCGCAAGAATGTCGAACAATGGCCGGGACGGGAATCCCGGACAATTCAAGGCTGGTTCAAACCATACTCTATTTGCCTCCGCAAGAAAGGAGCGCCGGAACCCGTGCGGCATTTTTGCGCGCAAGTGCGGCGCTGGCTTCGTGCGGTGACGGCTCGCCGCGAATCACCAGAGCGGCATCCGGGTAGAATGAGCCGCGCGGCGTGCGGAGCCGTCGCAATTAGGGCGAAATTGGCACTGAAAAGCGCATTGTCGCCTGTGTCGGGGCAGATCGCCGGGGTCTCGTCCTTTACTTGGGTTTAGTGCGGCTTAAAGTGCCGTGATTCGCAATGGAGCCGTCATGAACCCTTGGCTTTCGAGAACCTTGGCGAAGGTCATCTTTGTTGCCGCCGCAATAGGCTTGTCCGGTGCCGGCCTGGCCAATGCCGCGCAGCCAAGCGGCACGGTGAAGTCAACGCATGGGGCGTGGTCGATCATCTGCGATACGCCCGCCGGTGCTACATCCGAACAATGCGTGATGATGCAGAACGTCGTCGCCGAGGACCGTCCGGAAATGGGTCTTTCCGTCGTCGTGCTGCGCACAGCCGACAACAAGGCCGAAATCCTGCGTGTGCTGGCGCCGCTCGGCGTGCTGTTGCCCAACGGCCTCGGCCTCAATGTCGACGGCAAGGATATCGGCCGCGCCTATTTCGTGCGCTGTTTCCAGGACGGCTGCTATGCCGAGGTCATCCTGGAAAAGCCGCTGCTCGACACGCTGAAGACCGGTACGTCCGCCACCTTCATCGTCTTCCAGACGCCGGAAGAGGGCATCGGCATTCCCGTCGACCTCAAGGGTTTCGCCGACGGCTTCGCCGCCCTGCCTTGAGACTGGGTCTTGTAGCACGATCCAGTGATGTTGACCGGCCGGGTCACGGCAAATCTCATTTCAGATTGTCTGTGCGGGCCTTCGCGCCTACATCGTGGGAAACAATCCTCCTGCGAATGGACCTGCCATGAACAGCCTGATCGGCCAATTTGACATTTCCGACGATCGCATCAAGCAAATCGTTGCCGAGACTATTAACGGCGCCGACGACGGCGAACTGTTTCTCGAATATAGCGAAAGCGAATCGCTGATGTTCGACAATGGCAAGCTGAAGACCGCGAATTTCAACACCGACCAGGGTTTCGGCCTGCGTGCCGTCGCCGGCGAAGCCAGCGGCTACGCCCATTCCAGCGATCTCTCCGAAGCCTCGCTGCTGCGCGCCGCCGATGCCGTTTCGACGGTGAAGAGCGGCTATTCCGGTACGCTTGCCGCAGCGCCTGCCCGCACCAACCGCCATCTCTACGGCGACGGAAACCCTATCCCCTCGCCTTCCTTCGAGGCCAAGGCCAAGCTGCTTCAGGAAATCGATGCATGGCTGCGGGCCGAGGATCCGCGCGTCAGGCAGGTGACGGCATCGCTCGCCGCCTCCTGGCAGCATGTCGAGATCGTGCGCGCCGACGGCCAGATGGTGCGCGACATCCGTCCGCTGGTCAGGATCAACGTGTCGGTGGTGGTCGGCGACGGCGACCGCCAGGAGAGCGGCTCCTACGGCATGGGAGGCCGCAAGGATTTTGGTGAATTCCTGATCGAGGACAGCTGGCGGCACGCGGCCAAGGAGGCATTGCGGCAAGCGCTGGTCAATCTCGAAGCGGTTCCAGCACCTGCCGGCACTTTCGACATCGTGCTGTCGAGCGGCTGGCCGGGCGTCATGTTGCACGAGGCCGTCGGCCACGGGCTGGAGGGCGATTTCAACCGCAAGAAGACGTCGGCCTTTGCCGGCCTGCTTGGCCAGCAGGTGGCGGCGAAAGGCGTCACCGTCGTTGACGACGGCACCCTGCCCGAGCGGCGTGGCTCGCTTACCGTCGACGATGAGGGCACGCCATCGGCCCATAACGTGCTGATCGACGATGGCAAGCTGGTCGGCTACATGCAGGACCGCCAGAACGCCCGGCTGATGGGCATGAAAGCCACCGGCAACGGGCGACGCCAAGGTTACGCGCACGAGCCTATGCCGCGCATGACCAACACCTACATGACAGCGGGCGACATGGAGCCGGACGAGATCATCGCCTCGGTCAAGAACGGCATCTATGCCGTGTCGTTCGGTGGCGGCCAGGTTGACATCACTTCGGGCAAGTTCGTGTTCGGCTGCACCGAAGCCTACATGATCGAGAACGGCAAGGTGACGCAACCGATCAAGGGCGCCATGCTGATCGGCAACGGGCCGGATGCCATGCATCGTGTGGCGATGATCGGCAACGACATGAAGCTCGACACCGGCATCGGCATGTGTGGCAAGGCCGGACAGGGCGTGCCGGTCGGCGTCGGCCAGCCGCATCTCAGGATGAACCAGATGACAGTCGGCGGCACCAGGGTTTGATGGAGTTGACGCCGAATTATCGCCGCTCCGGAACAACCAATCCCCGTCGCCCACTGCCTTGTCATCGCTTTAAGTAGGAGTAGCTTGCGCCTTGAATTTGCGGAGAGCTTCGACTATCTTACATTCGTCTTACACCTAAGGACGTGCGCAGATGGCTGCCGCAAAGAAGCTCGTAACTACGGTCTCGACCAAGGGACAGGTCATCCTGCCCAGCGCGATCCGGAAACGGAGGGAATGGCATGCCGGCACACGCCTTCTGGTCGAGGATACCCCGGAGGGCGTGCTACTGAAGCCTGCGCCAGTCTTCGCCGAGACACGGCCAGAGGACGTGTTTGGATCGCTGCGCTATAGTGGCAGGCCGAAGACGTTGGAGGAAATGGACGCGGGCGTGCTCGCCGAAGCGCGGCGGCGCCATGCTCGCAATTGATACCAACCTGATCGTCCGCTACCTGACGGGCGATCACCCGTCGCAGTCTTCCCGCGCCCGGGCGCTGATCGATAGCCAGCCGGTCTTTGTCGCCGTCACGGTGATGCTGGAAGTCGAATGGGTGTTGCGCAGCGCCTACGGTTTTGCGCCGCTTGAAATCGCCCGTACGCTACGGGTGTTTAGCGGGCTTCCCACGGTAGAGGTGGAAGACGGGGCGGTCGTGTCGTCCGCGCTCGACCTCTCGGAACAGGGGTTGGATTTCGCTGATGCGCTGCATCTGGGCAAGTCCGCTCACTGCGCTGGCTTCGCGACTTTTGACCGCAAGTTCGTCAGGGCCGCGAAGGCGGCCGGATACGAACGCGTGCAAGAAGCATAGCAGCTCACAGCGGCCCAGCGCGGCACAAAAGCGCGCCACAGGGTCAGCCTGGTTTCAGGCATAGATGCCGGAGCGGACTGCCTCCAGATAGGCAAGCACCTTGTCCGTCTTGCCTTCGCGAACCAGATCGTAGGCGGTCTTTCCGGCCCAACCGGGGATCGGCTGATGCTTGAACCAGATCGCCGCACGATGTTCATCACCGGCCATCTCGCCGGCCATCGCCAGGATACGGACGATGGGACTCAATGCGGCGTCGACCTTGCGCGCACCGGACTCGGCGGCAAGCGTGTTGCGCGCGAGACCGGTCAGCCCCGCCAGTTCTGTCGTATTGACCCCTAGCAGTTCAGCGACCCGCCTTGGCGAGAGAAACGGCGCCCGCTCCTCGCCGAAGCACGATGGCGAAATTTCGAAGGCTGCGGTGCTCATGGCAATTCCCTAGCACGGTCTGAACGACGTGCGCTAAAAATGTGCTTTTTTGGTGCGCGTTTCAGGCCCTGGCTGCTAGCGTCTTCGTCTCGGCTTCTCCAACAGCGCCACGGCCTCGACATGCGGCGACCACAGGAACTGGTCGATCGGCGTCACGCTCTTCAGGGTATAGCCGCCGTCCATGAGGATGCGTAGGTCCCGCGCCAGCGTTACCGGATTGCAAGACACCGCAGCGACGAGCGGCACGTAGGAGCGCGCGATCTGCTTCGACTGGTCCTCGGCGCCGGCGCGAGGCGGGTCGAAGACAACGCCGTCAAAGGCATTCAACTCCTTGAATGTGAGCGGCCTCCGGAACAGGTCGCGACGTTCGCCGGTCACCCGCTTCAGGCCGCTGGCGAAACGGAATGCCCGGTCGAGCGCCGCGAGTGCTGCCGCATCGCCTTCCACCGCATGAACCTCCGATCTTGCGGCCAGGCGCAGCGCGAAGCTGCCGCAGCCGGCGAACAGATCGGCGACCTTTTTGGCGCGCGCGAAATGCTGGCCGACAATGTTGGCCATCGCCTGTTCGGCAGCCTCGGTCGCCTGCAGGAAAGCGCCCGGAGGCACTGCGACGGCGACGCCACCAAACAGGTCGACCGGTTTGTTTGGTTCGATAATGATCTCGCCGTCGACCGACAGCCTGGCCAGCCCCTCGGCGATGACGAAGTTGGAAGCGACGCGGCGCTGGTTCTCGCCGAGCTTGCCGGAATCGTGAACCGCGACATCGAGGCCGGAGCCGGTCACCGTCACCGCCATGTGGAACGATTTGGTCGTGGTGCAGATCAGTCCGGCAAGCATCCTCAAACGGTCGAGCGCAGCGACGATCTGCGGCGCCGAGATCGGGCATTCCTCGATCGAGATGATCTCGGATGACAGCGCGCGAACGAAGCCGAACTGCATTCCCGCCTCGCTCCGCCGGGCGGTGAAGACGACGCGGCGGCGCGTGTGCGGCGCGCACGGCACCAGCGCCCCGACATCGCAAGCGATGCCCTTGCTCTTCAGCGCATGCACGACCTTTTCGCGCTTCCACCGGTGATAGGCTTCAGTCTCGAGATGCTGGACGGCGCAGCCGCCGCATGCGCCGAAATGCCGGCACGGCGGATCGACCCGCAACGGCGAAGCCTCAACGACCGACATCAAGGTGGCGCGATCTTTCTCCCGCGCGGCGGTGACGACCTCTCCCGGCAGCGCGAACGGAATGAAAATCTCGCCGGTTTCCGTCTCGGCGATGCCGTCGCCCTGCGAGCCCAACCTTGCGATCGTGAAACGGGTGCTCATCGCTTCTGGGTCTCGACGTCCTTGATGCCGCCGAGCAGGAACTCGCGGTTGCCGTCGCCGCCCTCTATCGGTGACAGATGAAGCCCCAGCGAGCGCCAGCCGGGAATGGCATCGAGCCAGTCCTGCATCAGGCCGGCAATGCGCGCCGCATCATAGGGGTCCTTAAGCAGGCCGCCCTTGCCGATCGCCTCGCGGCCGGCCTCGAATTGCGGCTTGACCAGAAACACAGCTTTTGCGCCATTCCTGGCCAAGGCAAGCGCCGGCGGCAGCGCCAGTTTCAGCGATATGAAGCTGACATCCGAGACGATGAAATCCGGCACACGGCCGCCGAGATCGGCGGCCGATAGTTGGCGCGCATTCAGGCCTTCAATTACCGTCACGCGCGGATCGCCGGCAATGTCGGAGTGCATCTGGCCGTGCCCGACATCGATCGCGGTGACATGCGCCGCGCCGCGTTCGAGCAGCACCTGCGTAAAGCCCCCGGTCGAGGCGCCGACATCGAGCGCTTCGCTGCCGGTGGGGTCGAGGGCGAAATGCTCGAGACCAGCCTTCAGCTTCAGTGCGGCGCGCGACACGTAACCCTGCGCCGGATCGTCAACGACAATGTTGCACTCAGGCAGAACGGCCTGGCCCGGCTTGAGGGCGACGATGCCATCGACCGTCACGGTGCCGCGCTCGACCGCGTCGCGGGCACGCGAGCGGCTGGCAAACAGACCGCGCTGGACGAGCAATTCGTCGAGCCGCTGGCGTATGCTGGCTGGCGGAAGGGAAGTCATCGGCCTTCATGGCGAATGCCAACGATGATGGCAAGGATATTGGCGATGAGACAATGCATAGTTGGCAACGGGTGAACGCATCAAGCCACTCCGCTGTTTGTCGAACCTCGCACGAGATCCGACGCAATGCTAAGAAAGAGATGCCGTTTAGCCGTCGAAACGTGGAGGAGGAAACATGCTGACGGGAACCTGCCACTGCGGCGCAGCCCACTGGACCCTGGAGGGCGATCCCGGTTCGATCACTGCCTGCAATTGCACACTTTGCCGTCGCTACGGCACGCTCTGGGCTTATGACCATGTCGACGAACGCATCCGCCTTGCCGGGCCCGTAAGCGCCTATCGGCGCGTCGGAAAGGCTCATCCTTCGCTTGAGATTCTCTTCTGCCCAACCTGCGCTTGCGTCCTGGCCTGGCGCGGTTTGCATCCCGATGCGGCTGGGCGCTACCGCATCGCCGTCAATGTGAGGCTTGCGCCGCCCGAGGCCGTCGCCGATCTCCCGATCGACCATTTCGATGGTCTCGATGCATTCGAGGATTTGCCGAGAGATGGTCGCTGTGTGCGGGATATGTGGTTCTAGTTTCTAGAGTCTCTTCGGGATCATGCTTTAGAATATGGTCCGCGAAACCCGCCGTTCGACGGCCGGCGTCAGACCGTCGCTGCTGTCGCCGAACACCTGCGGGCGCGGCCGGTCAACGGAAATTGACGCCTTCGGTGAGGTATCTGGCATGACGACAAATTGCGGCGCCTGCTTGTAGGAAAAGCCGCCACGGATCTCGCCGATCTTGCCGGCGACGATGCCCATCACCGCCTCTTCGAGTTTGCGGTCGTAGCGCGTTTCGGCCCCGGCCGACGCGGCGAAGATGGCCGCAAGCGCGATGCCGCCCAAAAGCGATCTCATTGGTCTTCTTTCCCCTGCCTGGTTGCCTTCTAGCAGGGCAGCGTTGAAGAACGGCCAAAGGACACGGTAAGCAAATCGCCAAACGGCAGCGTAAACAGCAGGTTACGACTGTTCGCCGGCAATTTGATTCAGGCAGTTGAGATATTGATTCAGGCTAGCATCTTGCAGCCAAGTTGAATCGCTTCGGCGTCGCCGGAAATGCGTCTAAAAACTAGGCGCGCTGGGCCTGCGCGGTATGCCCCAGCGCCACGAACACGGTGCGCACGATGCCGGCGCTGTCCAGCCCGGCAGTGGCATACATCTTTTCCGGCTTGGCATGGTCGACAAATGTGTCGGGCAGCACCAGCGGGCGCACCTTCAAGCCGCTCTCCAGCAGCCCTTCATGGGCCAGGAACTGCAGCACATGGCTGGCGAAGCCGCCGACCGCGCCCTCTTCCACCGTCACCAGCACCTCGTGTGAACGGGCCAGCCGCCGGATCAGGTCCTCGTCGAGCGGCTTGGCAAAACGGGCATCGGCGACCGTGGTCGAAAGCCCGGCCGCGCCAAGCTCCTCGGCCGCGGCCAGGCAATCCTGCAGCCTGGTGCCGAAGGAAAGCAGCGCAACCTTGGTGCCCTCCCTGACGATCCGGCCCTTGCCGATCTCCAATACCGAGCCGCGTTGCGGCATCTCGACACCAACGCCGTTGCCGCGCGGGTAGCGGAAGGCGATCGGGCCGTCATCGTAGCTTGCAGCGGTGCGTACCATATGGCGCAGCTCGGCCTCATCGGCCGCGGCCATGACGACGAAACCGGGCAGCGTCGCCAGGAAGGTCGTGTCGAAGGCGCCGCAATGGGTGGCACCATCGGCGCCGACGAAGCCGGCGCGATCGATCGGAAAGCGCACCGGCAATTTCTGGATCGCCACGTCGTGGACGACCTGGTCGTAGGCGCGCTGCAGAAAGGTCGAGTAGATCGCCGCGAAAGGCTTGAAGCCTTCCGTGGCAAGACCGGCGGCGAAGGTCACCGCATGTTGCTCGGCGATGCCGACATCGAAGGTCCTCGCCGGAAACGCTTCGCCGAACAGGTCAAGCCCGGTGCCGTTCGGCATGGCGGCGGTGATGGCGACGATGCGGTCGTCCTCTCGGGCCTCCTGGATCAGGCTTTCGGCAAACACCTTGGTGTAGCTCGGCGCATTGGCGGGCGCCTTGGTCTGGGCGCCGGTGATGACGTCGAATTTGTTGACGCCATGATATTTGTCGGCCGCTGCCTCGGCCGGGGCGTAGCCCTTGCCTTTCTGGGTCACGACGTGGATCAGCACCGGGCCGTCGGCATTGTCGCGGACGTTCTTCAGCACCGGGATCAGGTGCTCGAGGTTGTGACCGTCGATCGGGCCGATGTGGTAGAACCCCATTTCCTCGAACAACGTGCCGCCGGTGACGTAACCGCGCGCATGCTCGACCGCTCGCTTGATGGCGCGATCGGCGCGCTCGCCGAGATACGACGTCAGCTTCTTGCCGAAATCGCGCAAGCCCAGATAGGTCTTGCCCGACGCCAGACGGGCCAGATAGGCGCTCATTGCGCCGGTCGGCGGAGCGATCGACATATCGTTGTCGTTCAAGATGACGATCAGCCGGGCATCGAGTGCGCCGGCATTGTTCATCGCCTCATAGGCCATGCCGGCCGACATGGCGCCGTCGCCGATGACGGCAATGACATTGTTGCGGCCATCGGACAGATCGCGCGCCATCGCCATGCCGAGGCCGGCTGAAATCGAGGTCGAGGAGTGGGCTGCGCCGAACGGATCGTATTCGCTCTCGACGCGACGGGTGAAGCCGGACAGGCCGCCCTCCTGGCGCAGCGTGCGGATGCGGTCGCGGCGGCCGGTCAGGATCTTGTGCGGATAGGCCTGGTGGCCGACGTCCCAGATCAGCCGGTCGTCCGGCGTGTTGAAGACGTAGTGCAGCGCGACGGTCAACTCGACCACGCCAAGGCCGGCGCCGAGATGGCCGCCGGTGTGGGAAACGACGTCGATCAGTTCGGCGCGAAGCTCTGACGCAAGCTGCGGCAGGTCGCCTTCGGCAAGCGTGCGCAAATCGGCTGGGACGCGGACCTTGTCGAGAAGCGGCGTATCGGGCTTTGCGTTCACTGTTTGCGAGCCTGGTCAGATTTTCTGTTCATCGTGAAATATGCCGCTGGCCGGCGAATGTAAATGTGGCGGTAACGCGCATCAGCTTTCGGGCAGCGGGATGAACTCTTGCTCGTCTCCAGGAACGATATCGAAGCGGCCTGTCTTCCATTCTTCTTTCGCCTGCTCGATGCGTTCCTTTGAGGACGATACGAAATTCCACCAGATATAGCGTTTCGAACCGAGCGAGGCGCCGCCAAACAGCATGAAATGGGCGCCGCGTTCCGATGAGACAACGATTTCGTCGCCGGGCCGGAAGACCAGCAGCCGCTCGGCCGGAAAGCGGTCACCGGATATCGAAACCTCGCCTTCCAGCGTATAGATGGCGCGCTCCTCGGCATCGGCCGGGATTTTCACGCTGGCACCCGGCGCCAGCCTGAGATCGGCATAAAGCGTGTCCGAAGCGGTGGCGACCGGGGAGCGCAGTCCGGAAAACGCACCGATGATCACACGGCCGCTGACCCCCTCGGCCTCGACTTCGGGCAGGCGCAGGGCTGCGGTGTTCTCGAAGACCGGCGCGACCTCCTCCTTGCCGTCCGGCAGCGCCAGCCATGTCTGCAGGCCGGAAACCGACATCGGCGCGCCGCGCAGTTCTTCCGGCGTGCGCTCCGAATGGACGATGCCACGGCCGGCGGTCATCAAATTCACGTCCCCGGGCTGGATTACCATCTCGGTGCCGAGCGAATCGCGGTGCCTGATCTTGCCGTCGAACAGGTAAGTCACCGTAGACAGGCCGATATGTGGGTGCGGACGCACGTCGAGCGCCTGGCCCGCTCGCAGAACGGCTGGACCCATGCGGTCGAAGAAGATGAAGGGTCCGACCAGCCGGCGCCTGGCCGTCGGCAGGGCGCGGCGAACCTGAAATCCGCCAATATCCTTGGCATTCGGAATGACCATCAGCTCGATCTGATCGCTGGCGAAGGCATCGCCCATCTGCGGATCGTTTCCGGGAAAGAAGCTCACGCGGTCCCCTCAGGCGAAGCGAAGTGCGGATTTGGCCTTCGCCTTGGCCGCCACCTCTTCGCGATTGCGCGGATGCTGCGTCGTCTCGAGGCTGTCGAGCAATTCGCGCGCCGAGGCGGCAATGGCCTCGACGGCATGGTCGAACGCATGCTGGTTCTGTTTCGACGGCCGCGTCGTTCCGCTCAGCTTGCGGACAAACTGAAGTGCGGCATCGCGGACCTCGTCATTGGTTGCCGGCGGATCGAAATTGAACAGGGTCTTGATGTTTCTGCACATCCTTCGCAATCTCCTCTCGTCCTGGAGCCGTTTCAAACGGGATGAGTTTTACCCTCAATCGTGATGATGTCCAAAGCCGGTAAGCAAAATTGTCGTTCGACGCCGCGCCTCAATCCGCGTCCAACGGCTCTGTCCCCACCGGCTTGCCGTCACGCGACAGCCTGATTTTCTCGACCTTGTCCTCGGCCGCCTTCAGCAGCCGGTCGCAATGCGCCTTCAGCGCCTCGCCGCGCTCGTAGATGCGGATCGACTGGTCGAGCGGAACGTCGCCGCGCTCCAGATCGTCGACGATCCTCTCCAGCGCCTCGAGCGCCTGCTCGAAGCTCATCGCCTTGACGTCCTCGTTGGTCTCACCAGCCATCATCTATCCCTTCATCAGCCGCCCAACATGGGCGGCGACTGAAAATGCCAATCCCTGCAGATCGTAGCCGCCCTCGAGCACGCTGACGAGCCGGTTGCGGCTATGGCGCCCGGCTCGTTCGAGCAACTGGCCGGTCGCCCAGTCGAAATCATCCTCAGTCAGGTTGATCTCGGCCAGCGGATCGCGGTGGTGGGCATCGAAACCGGCGGAGATGATGATGAGATCGGGCGCAAAATTGTCGAGCGCCGGCAGGATGCGTGACAGAAAGGCGTCGCGAAAACTATCGCTGCCGCTCTGCGGCGCCAGCGGCGCGTTGACGATGTTGCCGGCGCCGGTTTCGCTCACAGCCCCGGTTCCCGGGTAAAGCGGCATCTGGTGTGTCGAGCAATAGAGCACCGATGGATCGTCCCAGAAAATGTCCTGCGTGCCGTTGCCGTGATGTACATCCCAGTCGACGACGGCGACACGGTCGGCGCCATGGTTCTTCTGCGCGTAGCGTGCCGCGATCGCGGCGGTGTTGAACAGGCAAAAACCCATGGAGGTGGTCTTTTCGGCATGATGGCCGGGCGGCCGTGCGGCGACGAAGACGTTTTCGGCACGGCCGGTGAAGACGTCGTCGACCGCGGCGTTGGCTGCGCCGATCGCGGTCACGGCCGCCTGCCAGCTCTTCGGGCTGGCGGTGGTGTCGGCATCGATACGGGCGATGCCGGTGTCCGGTATCGCTGCACGGACCCGTTTGACGAATTCGGGCGGATGTGCGTAGAGGATGGTTGCCTCGTTGCCTTCCGGCGCCTGGACGCGATCGAGCGCCGCGAACGCCTCGTCGTCAAGCACACGCTCTATGGCGCGCAAACGGTCCGGCCGCTCCGGATGACCGGGCGGTGTTATGTGCTCGAGGAAAATCGGGTGGGTATAAAGTCGCGTGACCATGCCCCGATATAGGCGCGCCTCGCCGCTTTGGCCATGTTTTCGCGCGCTGGTGAGGCGATGTTCAACAGGGTTTAGGCAACCGGCGTCGGCTGAGCCCACCGCGAGCCGCCTGGGATCGGCGAAAAGAATGACCTCAGGCCGGTGATCGGTCAATCTGGGGCTGCTTCGCTGACGATCGATCAGGCTTAGGCAGCTTGCCGGTGCGATTGAGCAGCCCTTCCAGAAGAACCTTGAACGCCTTCACTGCCTTCTTCGACGTCGCTTCGGGATCGTTCGAATTTGCGATCCACTGCGCCCCATGCAACGAGGCGCCGCTGACCAGCCTTGCCGCGGCTTCGGGATCGACGGCGAGAATTGTCCCCTCGTCGCTCAGTCTTTGCAGGCTCTCCGTCATCGAGCGGATGCATGTGCTCTGGCTTGGCCATTGCGATGGATCGCCGAGCACCGCCGGCCCGTCACGAAGCACGATACGCTGGATCTCCGGCTCCAGTGCCATCTCGATATAGGCGGTGCATTCGTCGACAAAGCCCTGCCAGAGATTGCCCGGCTTGGCCGAAACGACCTTCAGCCGGGCTGCCATTTCGGCGTCGATCTCGGCGATAACCGCCTGGAGTAGGCCCTTCTTGTCGCCGAAGTGATGATAGAGCGCACCGCGCGTCAGCCCGGCCGATGCCGTGAAGTCATCCATCGAGGCTTCGGCATAGCCGAGCGTGCCGAAGGCCTGGCGCGCCGCTCCGATCAGCTTGGCGCGGGTTTCGGCAATCATCTCCTTGCGTGGTCTATGCATGCTCTGGCCCTATTAACATACGTCTCGTATGCCAATTGACATACGCCGCGTATGATCTATTTAAACTCA
This sequence comes from Mesorhizobium sp. M0207, assembly GCF_040321995.1. Lineage (NCBI taxonomy): Bacteria > Pseudomonadati > Pseudomonadota > Alphaproteobacteria > Hyphomicrobiales > Phyllobacteriaceae > Mesorhizobium > Mesorhizobium sp. M0207. Next base: position 324,131 of record NZ_JAMYSQ010000003.1, on the reverse strand, counting down.
TACGCTACGTATGTAATCGCCGAACCGGCCGTTGTCGAGGAGCCAGACCATGCAAAATCCCTATTCCCAGATCTTTCGCGCGTCGGGCGCCAAGGGCTTTGCCGCCGCCGGCTTCGTTGCCCGGCTGCCGATGGCCATGGCTCCGATCGGGATCGTCGCGATGCTGTCGCAGACCGATGGCGAATACTGGCTGGCCGGTGCCGTCTCCGCGACATATGCGCTGGCCAACGCTTTTGTCGCCCCGCAGGTATCGCGACTGGTGGACCGCCTCGGCCAGACGCGGATTGTGGTGCCGACCACCATGATTTCCACGCTCGCTTTTGCGATCCTGATTGCAGCGGCCAATCAGCATTGGCCGATATGGACGCTATTCGTCTGGGCGCTGCTCGCCGCCATCATGCCCAGCATACCGGCAATGGTGCGCGCACGCTGGACCGAGATTTTTCGCAACCGCCCCGAGTTGAACACGGCGTTCGCCTTCGAGTCGGCGGCGGACGAACTGGTGTACATCGCCGGCGCATCGCTGTCGGTAGGGCTGAGCGTCGCGCTTTTCCCGGAAGCGGGAGTGCTCGCGAGCACATTGTTCCTCGCCTTCGGTTCGACGGCCTTCATCCTGCAGCGTTCGACCGAACCGCGAGCCCGACCGGTGGAACACGGTTCGGGCGGCTCGGCAATCCGGCTGCGGCCGGTCCAGATCATCACCTTGGCCCTGATCTTCATCGGCGCGACCTTCGCCACCACGGAGGTGAGCACCGTGGCGATCACGAAGGAGCTTGCCCAGCCGGGCGCCGCCAGCTTCGTCATCGGCGTCTACGCGCTCGGATCGTTCGTCGTCGGCATCATCATCGGCGCCCTGAACCTGAAAGTGCCGCTGCAGATTCAGCTTGCCATCGCAATCGCCATCATTGCGCTTACCTCGCTGCCGCTGCTCGTCGCCGACACCGTGCCGCTGCTGGCACTGGCCGTCTTCGTCAGCGGCGTGGCAATCTCGCCGACCTTCATCACGGCATTTGGCCTGATCGAACGGCGCGTGCCCGAGGCGGTGCTGACCGAGGGCGTGACCTGGGTGATGACCGGCATCGGCATCGGCATGGCGCTCGGCTCGTTCGCCGCCGGCTGGGTAGTGGACGCTTTCGGCGCGCAGAACGGGTTCTGGGTATCGGTGGCATCGGGCACAATCGCGCTGGTCATCGTGCTCGCCGGCCAGCGCAGCCTTGCCGCGCCGAACTGCGACATGCCTGCATGCGACGCAGCCGCGGTCGCTGCGGAATAGTTTCCGGTGCGTTCGGCCCGAGCCGGGGCCGGACGCATACCAGCACCGTGAGAATGGCCTAAAGAATCTCGGTCTTGGCGATGTGGATGCCAAAACCTTCGAGGCCGACATAATGGCGCTCGCGCGAGGCGATCAGATTGATTGAGGAAATGCCGAGATCCTTGAGGATTTGCGCGCCGAGGCCGATCTCGCGCCATTCGTTTTCGCGGCGACGAGCCTCTTCATGGTCCTCGCGGTCGCCGGCAGCCGGCCGCTTGCGCTCCTGATGGGCGACGCCGACCGAGCCTTCGCGCAGATAGACGATGACGCCGCGTTGGCGCTCGCCCATTGCCTTCATGATGGCGTCCAGCCTGTGGCTGGTGCCGAAGACGTCGCTGACCACGTCCTCGGAATGAAGGCGCACCGGCACCTCGACGCCGTCGCGGATATCGCCGAAGACGACCGCCACGTGATGCATGGAGTCCCAGGGCAGCGTGTAGGTGAAGACCTGCGCCTTGCCGCCCGGCGTCTCGATGTCGGAACAGGCGACGCGCTCGACCAGCGTTTCCTTGCGTTGCCGGTAGCCGATAAGGTCGGCAACCGAGATCTGCTTCAACCCGTGCTTTTCGGCGAAGGCCTGCACCTGCGGGCCACGCATAACGGTGCCGTCATCATTGACCAGCTCGGAAATGACGCCGACCGGCGGCAGGCCGGCGAGCTTGCAGAGGTCGACAGCGGCTTCGGTATGGCCCGAACGCATCAGCACGCCGCCTTCGCGCGCGATCAGCGGAAAGATGTGGCCGGGGCGCACGAAATCGGACGCGCCGACATTGCCGTTGGCGAGATTGCGCACCGTCAGCGTCCGGTCGTCCGCCGAAATGCCGGTCGTGGTGCCGTGCTTGAAGTCGACGCTGACGGTAAAGGCGGTGGTGTGGGCGGAATCATTGTCAGCCACCATCGGCGACAGGTTGAGCCGCTTTGCTTCCTCGCGCGGCATCGGCGTGCAGACGATGCCCGACGTGTTGCGGACGATGAACGCCATCTTTTCCGGCGTGCAATGGACGGCGGCGACGATCAGGTCACCCTCGTTCTCGCGGCCGTCATCGTCCATAACGACGACGATCTCGCCGCGCTCGAAGGCGCGCAGGGCTTCGACGATTTTCTTCTGGTCGTAAGGCATGGGTGCTCGCTTCGCTCGCGGGAACAGGGGAGTAAGGGAGTAGGGCAGTACGGGAGTAGGGAAAAGGAAAAAATGCTGTCGTGGGAGCTGCGTAACCTACTCCCCTACTCCCCTACTCCCCTACTCCCCTACTCCCCTACTCCCTTCCCGTTTGTCCCCGATGACGCAGATAATGATCGGCAATGGCGCAGGCAACCATCGCCTCGCCGATCGGTACGGCGCGGATGCCGACGCATGGATCGTGCCGGCCCTTGGTCATGATCTCGACGTCGTTACCGTCCTTGTCGATCGACTTTCGCGGCGTCAGGATCGACGAGGTCGGCTTGACGGCGAAACGCGCGACGATCGCCTGGCCGGTCGAGATGCCGCCGAGGATGCCGCCGGCATTGTTGGACAGGAAGACCGGCTTGCCGTCATTGCCCATGCGCATCTCATCGGCATTCTCCTCGCCGGTGATGCGGGCGGCCTCGAAACCGTTGCCGATCTCGACGCCCTTGACGGCGTTGATCGACATCAGGCCGGCGGCGATGTCCTGGTCGAGCTTGGCATAGATCGGCGCGCCAAGCCCCGCCGGAACGCCGTCGGCGACGATCTCGATGACCGCACCGACCGAGGAGCCCGCCTTGCGGATGCCGTCCAGATATTTCGTGAAGACGGCGACGGACGCCGGATCAGGCGTGAAGAACGGGTTTTCGGCGTCGCCGACGAAATTCCAGTTCCAATTGGCGCGATCGATCGATTTATCGCCCATCGACACCAGCGCGCCGCGCACCACCATGCCGGGCACGACCTTGCGGGCAAGCGCCCCGGCCGCCACCCGCGCCGCCGTCTCACGCGCCGAGGAGCGACCGCCGCCGCGGTAATCGCGCAGGCCGTATTTGACCTCGTAAGTGTAATCGGCATGGCCCGGCCGGAACTGGCGGGCGATGTCGCCATAGTCCTTGGAGCGCTGGTCGACGTTCTCGATCAGCATCGACACCGGCGTGCCGGTGGTGACCATCGTCTCACCGTCCTCATCGAGGATGAAGCCGGACAGGACCTTGACCTCGTCAGGTTCGCGACGCTGCGTTACAAAACGTGACTGGCCGGGGCGGCGCTTGTCGAGTTCGGCCTGGATCTCGTCGCGAGTGAAGCGGATGCCTGGCGGACAGCCGTCGACGACGCAGCCCAGCGCCGGCCCATGGCTTTCGCCCCAGGTGGTGACGCGGAAAAGATGGCCGAACGTGTTGTGCGACATGGAACCAGCCCTGCCGGCGTCGGAGCCGGCCTAGCGCATGACCCCGAAAATCGGAGCGATTTTCGGAAAGGATCATGCACAAAATCAAAAGTGCTACAGCGTCCCTTGCGCGTCCAGGAGGACGCGCGACACTGTCGCCTGCCTTCTATTGGCGTTTTCCACAGTGGTCAAACTGTGATCCCGCGGATTTAGTTTTGACACATTCGATTGGTTTCTGCTCAGTTCCGTTCCGTTGGACCGAGCCGCTGTACCGGCAATGATTAAAGAGGACGATGATGCGTATCCTGATTGGCGCTGTTGCCGCCACGCTGTTGATTTCCACCGCCGCCTTCGCCGGCCAGACCGAAGGCCTGATCAAGAAGGTCGACAAGGATGCGCTGACGCTGACGCTGGACGACGGCAAGTCCTACAAGCTGAACGCCGAAACCGACCTCGATGCGCTGAAGCCAGGCATGGACATCGTCCTCGCCTACGACGTGACCAATGGCGAGAACGTCGTCACCGACATGGAATTGCCGGACACCGGATCGACCGAGTAGGACGCGTCGATATTCAGCTGATGCCGGCCCGACCTGATCTCAACATACGCTAGGTCATCGGTCTCAGAGCCACTCCAGGCGCCGGCCGTCCAGTCTGAGCACGCGATCCTGCGGCACTTCCATGCTGACCGCATCTTGTTCGGACATCCCCAGTACCAAGCGGAACATTACGCGCATGATGCCACCATGGGTCACGCAGACCGTCTGGCGATCGAGCGCGTCGAACCACGGCTTCACCCGTTCGAGCAGCATCTGATAGCTTTCGGCGCCCTCGCCGGGCGGCTGGAAATTCCATTTATCGAGGCGGCGGCGCCTGGTCGAACCGGGATTGTTCGCCTCGAGTTCGGCAAAGGTGAAACCCTGCCAGTCGCCAAAGCTCAATTCCACGAGCAGCGGCTCGGTACGATAGGCGTGCGGATCGAGCTTCATCGCCGCGCGCAGGCGCTCCATCGTCTCGCGCGTGCGCCGCATCGGGCTGGCGACAAAATCGAAATCTTCGGGCTTGTCGATGAGTTCGGCCAGCCTGCGCCCGTTGCGGCTAGCCTGCTCGCGGCCGAGCTCGTTGAGGTCGGTATCGGCCTGCCCCTGCAGCCGGGCCTCGGCGTTCCACGCCGTCTGGCCGTGGCGCACGATATAGACGAGCGGGTACATCAGGTCTTCCGGAAGAGGTCAGGCGGTGGCGTCAGTCCTTGACCGTCGAAATATCCGGCGCGTCGACCGCCTTCATGCCGACGACATGATAGCCGGAATCGACATGATGGATCTCGCCGGTGACGCCGCGCGAAAGGTCGGACAGGAAATAGACGCCGGAATCGCCAACCTCCTCCTGCGTGACCGTCTGCTTCAACGGCGAATTGTATTCGTTCCATTTCAGGATATAGCGGAAATCGCCGATGCCGGATGCGGCAAGCGTCTTGATCGGGCCGGCGGAGATCGCGTTGACACGGATCTTCTTGGCGCCGAGATCGACGGCCAGATAGCGCACGCTGGCTTCGAGTGCCGCCTTGGCAACACCCATGACGTTATAGTGCGGCATCACCTTTTCCGCGCCGTAATAGGTCAGCGTGAGCAGCGAGCCGCCGTCGGTCATCAGCGCCTCGGCACGTTTGGCGATGGTGGTGAAGGAATAGACCGAAATATCCATGGTGCGCAGGAAATTGTCGCGCGTCGTCTCGACATAGCGGCCGGTCAGTTCGTCCTTGTCGGAAAAGGCGATTGCGTGGACGAGGAAATCGAGCTTGCCACCCCAGTGCTTGCTGACATTTTCGAACACCGCATCGAGGCTGGCCGGGTCGGTCACGTCGCAATGGCCGGCGACATGCGCGCCCAGTTCCGCCGCGAGCGGCTCGACGCGTTTCTTGAACGCCTCGCCCTGATAGGTCAGCGCGATCTCGGCGCCATGGTCGACACAGGCCTTGGCGATGCCGTAAGCGATCGAGCGATTGTTGGCGATGCCAAGGATAAGGCCGCGCTTGCCGGCCATAAGGCCCCGTCCACCCGCCATGTCAGCGCTCTCCGAAAGGTTCTCTGCTTTGTGGAGTGCCTATCGCACAGCCACAGTGCCCCTTCAAGCGTTCAAAGCGGACAGTTCGGGGGACAAAAGCGTTTGCTCAACAGCGCCGCGCGTCCTTTGGACGTGCAAAGGACGCTGTAGCGCTTTGACCTTGCAGTCATGGGCCGGTGGGAAAATCCGACACTGGGTGTCCGTGTGGCACGGCGGAAGAGGACCCTTTGGCGGAAGTTCGTTGGCCAGCGGCCGAAGTCACGCTCATGACCCCGAGCCGACAATGGGACCGCTTACATCGAACGACCGCTTGATGTCGCTACCGAGTCCTTCCGTCACAGCAGAATTCCCGTCTCGAATCCTTTGCCACGTGTAGGTTTGACCTCACGGAAGCCGAGAATTACAGATAGACTTATATTAGCAGATGCTATATTAGGGTGCGGGGACGCGAGGGGCCGCTAGTGTACTCGGATTGCCGTCCTTTCCTTAGATTGATTGGGCCATTCGCGATTGAGAGCGCGGATGGCGCGGACGTCACGCCGCATGGCAGACGGTCTAAGGCGCTCTTGGCCATGCTCGCCCTGGCACCCAACGGTACGCGGAGCCGAAAATGGCTGCAAAGCAAGCTCTGGAGCACTCGCGGCGAGGAGCAGGGTGCAGCAAGCTTGCGGCAGGAGCTGTCCGAGGTTCGGAAGTCGCTCCGCAGCGCCGGCATTGATCTAATCTCGACCGATCGTGATGTGGTTCGACTCGACGTCGCTTCGATCGGCATCGATTTGAACGATCCACCCGAAGGCTCTGCCACGCGTGATCTGCTTGAGGGCCTCGATATTCGCGATCCAGAGTTCGAGGATTGGCTTCGTGAGCAAAGAAGCCAATGGCCCCGGCCTCGCACAGTGCCAGCAAACGTCTCTCCTGTTGCCGCGGCAGATCAGTTGTCCGGACAGCGAAGCGCCTCACTTCTGAATTCGTCGCGGCTATGCTTGGGCCTGGTTCGCGATGCCAGGTGGACGGAGGGCTCCGCTAACAGGGCCGTCAGCGACCTTGTCCTGGATCTGGTGGTTCGATCGATCCTGAATTTCGAAGTGGTCGACGTCGTGGATTTTCAAGCGCAGGGACCGCTGACCCAAGCGCCTGACACAGCGCTACCAGACTGGCTGTTGCAAACCAGGGCAACGGTGGTGGGCGACAGAGTGGGCCTGACATTTGCATTAATTGCGCCCGGTGACAGCCGGCTCTTGTGGTCGCATACGGATTTTCTCGAGCCGGCCGACCTGACTGGCCCGGCGAGCCTGAAGCTGATGTCGTTGGTCAATCAGATCGTGTTTTCGATCCTCGAATTCGTTCTCGATCCTAAGTCCATTCGCGACGAGCCCCGACACCGGGCGTCTCGGCTTGCATTGACAGCGCTGCGACAGGTATTCCGCATGCGCGATACGGACCTGGATTCGGCGGAGCGCATGCTCGCCGAAGCATATGAGCTCGACCCGCGTAGCACGTATCTGGCGTGGCAGCTGTTTGTGTTTGTCACCCGCTTTGGCGAGAGACGGGTCGGCCGCTCGGGCACCTTTCACGATCAGGTTCGGGAATGCGCCAGTCGCGCCGTCGAAGTGGCCCCCTTCAATCCTATCACCCTGGCGTTGGCCGCTCATGCCCATTCGTTCGTCTTTCGTGAATACGCACAGGCACTGGAACTCGCCGATCGAGCGATAGCCGCTAACCCGCTACAAGCCATTTGCTGGGACATGCGCGCCTTGACGCTCGGCTATCTCGGCGAAGTGAAGCGTGGCTATGAGGATGCGATGCGCGCACGTGCACTGGGCGGGCCTCCCCTGTATCGTTACTGCATCGATACCACGTGCTGCATCTTGGCAACTCTGAACGGGCGCTTCGAGGAGGGGATACGTCACGGCGAGCGTGTCCTTGCGCAGCAACCCACATACCTACCCGCTTTGAGATACTCGGCTGCCTGCCACGGGCATTTGGGGCAGACTGTGGAGGCAGTTCGAACTATCGAACGCTTGCGCGCCTGGGAGCCGGATTTCTCGCTCGAGCTGCTTTCGGAGGAGAATTATCCAATTGCAGGCGTACTCGGAGTTTCGGTTATCAAGAGCGGGTTGTCGCGGATAACGCTGCCAAGGTACGCACCCTAGCGCTGCGCACCGCAGGCGTTACGTCGAGGCTCCGACCACCAGTTGGCGCGGATCAAATTTAGAAGCTTTAGTTGAGGGGTGGACATGATGTCGACAATTGATCTTAATAACAAGTTGTTTAGCGCCCGATTCTTAGTAAGTGGATCGGCCATAAGGCAATATCCGCTGATATTGGGTGACGCAAGTCCTGAAAAATCTCTTGAGGAATACATCAAAAATAGAGGCGGCGAAAAACTGCATCCTTTCGCGTCTATGATGACCAAGAGCAGCGTTCTGTCGATTCAAGAAGAGCAGATCGTGATAACGATTTCTGATGACCCTGTGGAGGGTGCCATGCGCCTTTCGCCAGCCTTCCTGGCGGGGCCGAGCGCAGGTCGAGGTCGAGGCAGGGGCAGAGGGCGCGGACGAGGACGGGGACGCGGCAGGGGGCAAACGGCTTTCGAAACTGGCGAGGAGGCTTTGCCGGCGTGGCACGACAAGCGTGCCTTGCACAGGATCGGACTAAGCGTCGCCAACAAATATCTCGGTGCGATCTGGGAGGACATTCTTATCGATCCCCCGCCCGGACCTTCAGAGAGCCTCAGGGAGACAGAAGCGCTTATCGATCTGCAGAAGAGGAGGGAAGGTGACCCGCTGCGGCGCGAGGAGATCGTCCGCCAAGCATCGTTCGGGATTTTGGACTACACGGCACCGCTCGGAATAGACACTCTCGCGGGCTTCGAGGGGACATGCGCATTGATCGTTGCGATCCTCGAACTCACGGAGGAGATCGGGCTCAACTACAAAGATCGATTCAATCGGCCACGGCCCAACATCATTGAGCCGAGGCTGCGGCCGGCGCTTCCGGTTCCTTCGCACGCTTCCTACCCGTCCAACCATTCATTTCAGTCATTTGCAGTGGCGAACGTTCTGCAACGGATGCTGCCCGAGCACGCCGGCGTAACCGCGGTTTATGAGCGCGCCCGCCGGGTGGCCGAGAACAGGGAATGGGCCGGGCTGCACTACGCCAGCGACACCGATGCCGGCGAGGAACTGGCTGCGCGCATTTCTCCGTACTTGGTGGACGCGATGGATGAAACGATCAGACGCGCCCAGAGCGAATGGTAGGTGGGTGCCATGATGGACGACATCAAGAAGGGCGAAGGCCATCTTTGTTATGACTGGTATCACTACCTGTGGCACCTGATCGCAATCGGCGCCTTACGCGATCGTCCGCGCATCCCTGAAGCGCGGTTGCCGCACGAGGCCGCATACCTGCTGGAGGCCGACGCCTGGGATTTGTTGGGTACTGACAAGCCCGGTTACGGCGAGGTCATTGCCCAGATCGATACGGGAGTGAACTCAAGCCATCCCAATCTCGAGCCTCGTATCCTTTCTGCGGTCAGCTTCGCTGCTCACCCTTTCGGGTTGAGTTACGTCACACCCAAGCAGCAACCGCTCGTCTTGCGAGGGCCGGAAAAAAAGCAGAGCAAGAGCTTTGTGGGCGACGATACCTGGGCGTGGGCGGCAAGCCTGATCAAATCGAGGAACAATGCGCAGGAAGTCGAGGTTCAGAAATCGCTGCTTCGAGCACTGAAAGATGGGCGCGGCGTAATTCAGGAGACTGCTGAGACCTCGCGTATGCGCTACTCAGCGCACGGGACCGCCTGCGCCGGGCTGATGGTCGGCGCCCCTGCGGCCCCGCCCACGAAGTTGAGGCAATTTAGCAACGGTGAAGGCGCAATACCTTATTGGGGGGTCGCCCCAGGCGCTGAACTCCTGCCGATCGAGATTTCAGCACGGCCCGACGCAGCGCAGCTCATTCTGGCGTTCCTCTATGCCCGCGACCAGAAGGTTTCAGTCATACACTTTCCCCGGGAAGTACCCGATCCATGGCGAGCGCACCGTTCCTATCCTGGATATGGCGACAGCAGATATACTTCGGTCGAACAGGCAAAGCCAATTTGGGATTATTTCGAGACGCTTTTCGAGGCGATCAGCGAGGAAATCCCCATCATCTGCGCAGCCGGCAACGATGGCTACGACCATCTGATTTACCCGGCGAGCAAGGCCGGCGAAAGCAATGGCGTGGTTGCGGTGGCGGCCGCCACTTATCTGGCGAGACGTTCGGCATATTCCAACTACAGCGGCGATCCGACCGACAATTCCGTCACCATTTCCGCGCCGTCCGACGACCAGGAGGTGTGTACACGCTGCCAAATACGACTGGACCGTGAGTCGCTGCGTTCACGTGACCACAATTTCGAGATCTACGAGAAGCTCCCCCAGGTTGAATACGCGCCGCAGGGCGTGCTCACCACGGACATCCCGGGCCACCACGGCTATTCCGGCGGACAGCTGGAAGGAATCCAGCCACCGGGCGTCGAAAGCAGAGACCGCGCCGGGCTCTACACAGTATTTGGCGGAACATCTGCAGCCTCGGCCATCGTCGCGGGAGCAGCCGCTTTGTTGCAGTCGAAACATCGCTCCACCGGTAGGCCGCTCAACGGCATAGAGGTTAAGGCGAAGATGACCCAGTCAGGCGCAAAGGAGGTTTCATGGCCTTGGCTTAAAAAAGCTGACGTTCCGATTCTACCGGACAGCCCTAATTGCGAGAGAAGGGTGCCTTCGTTCGATCAGCAGTTTGGAGCGGGGCTGCTTGACCTCCGGAAGTTGCTGAGCTGAGGGTCCCGCCGAATTTTGACTAAAAGGTCGGCTGCAAGCCGCCAAAGCCGGGCCCGAATGGATTTCTGACGTAATTCTGACGTGCCCGCCACGGCGGGCTTACGATCCGCCTACGCCGTCCAGTCATATTCGAGCGACATTTGAAACCGCTCGGGGGCCGGACTCCAATGCATCCGATCACTGCCTATACGAATCCACAGACTGACCGCGTGCTCCCGTCATTCGGCATGGGTGAAACGAAATTCCAGCGCGCCATCGCCACGATCATGTTTACCGACGTGGAGGACTCGACCGGCTTGGCGAGCGCACTTGGCCTGATCGAAACCACGCGGTTCATGATCGAGCACTTCACGTTGACCCGCCAGGTCGTGGTGGCCAATGGGGGGATCGTTCAAAACTTTACAGGCGACGGCGTGCTAGCTCTCTGGCTGGGGAGCGAAATGACGCCCAGCGAAACGGCGCTAAAGGCGCTGGCCGCCGTCGCGGAACTGGTACCGGAAATCTCGCTCGGCAACGCTTGGAAGCGTTCAATGGGCTCCCTGTCGCGCCGCATCAGGATCGGCTTACACTCCGGCGAGGTGATGTTCGTCAACGATCGCCAGCGGGATTTCTCTTTTCTGGTCGGCTCGGAGGTAAATTTCGCCCGCCACGTCGAGCAGGCTGGCAAGAGGGAGAATGGCGCAGGCGTCGATGCGCTGGTGATGGTCAGCGGTGCGACCCTCCACCTTGCTGGCCTGGCGACTGCATCGATCGACCCCTACAAGCTTGTGCGGCTAACCCCCGCCGAACTGGCTCATCGCCAGTCGGTCGACTGGCCTCGACCGTGTTCGCGAAGCGGAACTATGGCGCGTGCAAATGTCGGCCTTTGAGGCGTTAGCTGACGTTGAACCTACTTCGGCCAAATGGCGGCTCCTGGCGCTGGTTGCTCGTTTCCTGTCAATAACCGACGCGGCATGAAACCACTCACGCCCGCTTACGACGTCAAGCGCCGGCCTTTTCGACCGTCAGCGCTTTCGCCGGCGCATCAGCGCCTCTAGCTCGGCGTCGCCGCCTTCCGGCAGCATCAGCCGCACGTGCGCGTAGAGGTCGCCGTGACCGCCGGCCTTTTCCGGCAGGCCCCTGCCCTTCAGCCGCAGAACCTTGTCCGAGCTCGACCAAGGGGGGACGTTGACCGCAATCCTGCCGGTCGGGGTTTCGACTGCCACCTTGGCGCCATGCACCGCATCGGCCAGTTCCACCGGCAGGTCGACATGCAGGTCGCGGCCCTCGACGCGGTAGCGCGGGTGCCGGCGGAAACGGATCTTGACCAGCGCATCGCCCGGCTGCCCCGGTCCTTGCTCACCCTGGCCTTTCAACCGGATGGTCTGGCCGTCCTCGACATAGGCCGGCAACTTGACCGCCATCTTGCGGCCGTCGGGGAACATCGCCGTCACTTTCTCGGCGGTGGCGGCTTCCTCGATGGTGACGTCCAGCGTCACGTTGAGATCTGCGGCCGTCGGCGCCTGACGGCGGCCGCCCGTGCCGGCGCCGCGCTGCTGGCTGAAAGCATCGCCGAAGATCTGGCTGAAGATGTCGCTGTTGCCGTCGAACGGGTCACCACCGGGACGGCCCGTGCGGAATTCGAAATGCGCGCCGCCCGGCCCTTGCTGCCGGCGGAAACCGGCGAAAGGATCGGCGCCGCCGGCCGCACTCTCGAAACCCTGAAACCGCGGTTTGCCTTCGGCGTCGATCTCACCGCGATCGAAAGCCGCCCGGTTCTTCTCGTCGCCGACGATCTCGTAAGCCTGATTGGCGGCGGCAAAACGCTCCTTTGCCTTGGGATCCGGATTCTGGTCCGGATGATACTTCTTGGCGAGCTTCCGGTACGCCGATTTTATGTCCTTGGCCGATGCGTTCTTGGCAACGCCCAGCACCTCATAGGGGTCGCGCATGCTTACTGCCCTGGAGAAGGAGTGGTTCCATGATCGCCTCCTATATGCGCTTGCATAGGAAGAAATTCCAGTGGCTTACCGCTATATAGCCGGCGGAAAATCAGAGCGCCTTGAAGTCCTGCATTCGCCAGGCGCTGCCGCCGGCCAGGCATACTTCGCCTTTGAACAGCGCGACGCCGTCGAAGCTCTCGCGCGACGCGGTGAAGCGACGGCATGTCTCACCGTTAGCCCTGAATTCTGCGAGCTCGGTGATGGAGCCGCGCGAGCCGGTGTCGGCATTCGCCCAGGGAATGGCCTGCCCGGCCAGTTGCTCGACGTCGGCGGAGGACACGGCGTTGCGGATCGTAGCCTGGTCGGAAGCGCGGTCCTGATCGAGCGGCGTGACTGAGGCCGGCGTGCTCGAGGTCAGTATCGAGCGGTCCACCTCCGCCTGCTCCAGGCTGAAGCCGCCCCCGCCACAGGCGGCAAGCGGCAGGATGATTGTCACGATCATGGCTTTGGCGCTGGCCGAAGCGATAACGCTCCATTGCCCACTGTCAAAAGCTTGCGCGATACGCGACAATCGGCAATCTCCCCAGCCGGCGACAAATTTGGGAAAACTATGAGCGAAACCGGGTTAACAAGCGGTGACTTTACCGAGGCGGCGGAGCCGTTCCGGCTTTTTGCGGCGTGGCTCGACGACGCTACGAAGAGCGAGATCAACGACCCCAACAGCGTGGCGCTGGCGACGGTCGATGCCGAGGGCATGCCGAATGTGCGAATGGTGCTGCTCAAGGGGTTCGATGAGGGTGGCTTTGTCTTCTACACGAATTTCGAGAGCGCCAAGGGCCGCGAGATCCTTGGCAGCATGAAAGCAGCGATGTGCTTCCACTGGAAATCTCTGCGCCGGCAGGTGCGGGCGCGGGGCCCGGTGGAGATTGTCACCGACGCCGAAGCCGATGCCTATTATGCGACGCGTCCGCGCGGCAGCCGCATCGGCGCCTGGGCCTCCAAGCAGTCGCGGCCGCTGGAAAGCCGCTTCGCGCTGGAAAAGGCGGTTGCCGAATATACGGCGCGCCACGCGATCGGCGAGATCCCGCGGCCAAAACACTGGTCGGGCTTTCGCATCGTGCCGCAGAGCATTGAGTTCTGGCACGACCGTCCGTTCCGGCTGCACGACCGTGTCGTGTTTTCGCGCAACGCCGAGGGCGGCTGGGACAAAATGAGGCTTTATCCGTAGGCACGACGGTGGAGCGCCGATCTCCCCCTTGTGGGCCCTTGTGGGGCAGATCGGCAGCTTCCGCACCGGCGCCCATTTTTTCAGCCCTTCTTCCTGGTCATGAAGGCGGCCAAGGCCGGGCCGCTTCTGGCGGATTTCCAATTCCCACGATCACGATCTCGTGTGCGTGAAACGTTCCAGCTTGCCGGAACGAACCAGGAAAGGGCTCAACGCGCCGCTGGCGCAAATTCAGGAGGAAACAATGCATTCACTCAGGTTGGTCACGATGGCCGGTCTTGCCTGTCTCTTCGCTTCGCAGGCCTTTGCGGAGGATGCGATGGGGACAATGACGGTGATGAAGGGTGGGGAGGTCATGGCGATCATGCCCGATGGGCATATGGGCACCATGATGCCCGACGCGAAGATGAGCGCCGAAATGATGAAAATGGCGAAACCGATCAAGCATTGCATGATGTTGATGACCGACGCCAAAGGCAAGACATTCATGATCGACACGTCTTCGGCAAAGGCCCAGGCCGAATGTAAAAAAATGGCGATGTGACAAAGAGATCATGGCAAGAAAACCCGCCGGTTGCTGCCGGCGGGTCCACGATGCGAGACAAGGCCAGAAGGTCTAGGCCTTCTTCCTGGTCATGAAGGCCGTCAAGGCTGCGCGGGCCTCGTCGGATTTGAGCCGCTCGCGGAAATGCTGGCTTTCTTGGCCGATGCGCTCGACAAGGGCGTCGCGCGAGCCGCGCATCAGGTCGCGCGCGATCTTCAGCGCTTGCGGCGGTTTGGCAGCGATCTGGCCCGCCGCCGCCAATACCGATGCTTCGAGTGCCTCTTCCTCGACCACCTCATAGATCAGCCCGGCGGCCTTCGCGCGCTCGGCCGAAAAGCCCTCGCCGAGGCCAAGCAGCGCGAAGGCGCCTTGGCGGCCGAGGATCTGCGGCGCGAGCAGGCTCGATCCTGCCTCCGGCACAAGGCCGAGATCGACGAAGGGCGTTCGGAATAGTGTGCGCCGCGTGGCGAACGTCAGGTCGCAATGTAGGTTGAGCGTGGTGCCGATACCGACGGCAATGCCGTCGACGCCGGAAACCATCGGCTTTTCCACCTTGGCCAGCGCCATCAGGAAATCCCAGACCTCGGAACCGCCTTCGCCGCCCGAGGCGACGACCATGAAATCGGCAAGGTCGTTGCCGGACGAAAAGGCACCGGGCACGCCGAGAAAGACATGGACGCGGATCGCCGGATCGGCGTCGCCGCCGGCAAGAGCCGCCGACATCGTCGCGTACATGGCGCGGGTCAGGGCGTTCTTCTTGTCCGGACGGTTCATGCGGATGATCTGGATGGCGCCCTGGCGCTCGACGAGGATGTGGTCTGTCACGGATTGGTCCTTTGTGAATTTCGGGCCTTTGTGAATTTCGGCGCGTGCGAACGTCAGGCTGAAATCAGCGCCTTGCCGGCAACGGCAAGGCTGTCGGCGCCGCCGACGACGCGCTCTTTGAGCGCGGCCACTTCGCCAAGCAGGTTCTCGGCGAAGAACCGGCAAAGCGCGATGCGGTTTTGGTCGGCAAGCGCGCCGCGCGCCAGATAGGCCCCGCCCGCGGCAAGCGAGATCAGCGTGAGATAGGGTGTGGCGCCGGCCAGCGCCTCGTCCGAACGGCCTTCGGCCTGCAGGTCTTGCAGCAAACGGGTTACCTGGGAGAGCTCGTCGAGCGCCTGGTCGAGGCGATCGGCGGTGCGGCCGAAGCCTTCAAGGTTCGACGCTCGCACCGCATCGGCGACGGCCTTGAGTTCGGCGATGTAGCCATGCACATGCCGGCCGCCGCCGAGCGGCAGCTTGCGTGTCACCAGATCGATCGCCTGGATGCCATTGGTGCCTTCGTAAATGGGCGCGATGCGCGCGTCGCGATAAAGTGCTGCGGCCCCTGTCTCCTCGATGAACCCCATGCCGCCATGCACCTGCAGCCCAAGCGAGGCGACCTCGACGCCGACGTCGGTCGAAAAGGCCTTGGCCAGCGGCGTCAACAGATTGGCGCGTTCCTGCCAGTGCTTTGCATCTTCGCTCTGCGACGCAAGATCGATGGCGTGGGCGCAGGAATAGCAGATGGCACGGGCAATCTGGGTCAGCGCCTTCATGGTCAGAAGACTGCGCTGGATGTCGGGGTGATGCACGATCGGCGCCATGCCGGCACCGCGATAGCTCGCCGCCTTGCCTTGGCGGCGATCGTTTGCATAGGCGAGCGCCTTCTGCGTCGCCGCCTCGGCGACCGCGACACCCTGAATGCCGACGGCAAGGCGCGCATTGTTCATCATGGTGAACATGCAGGCGAGGCCCTTGTTCTCCCCGCCGACCAGCCAGCCGATCGCGCCGGGCGCGGTGCCTTCGAAGCCATCGCCATAAATCATCGTGCAGGTCGGCGAAGCGTGGATGCCCAGTTTGTGCTCCAGCCCGGAGCAGAAGACGTCGTTGCGTGCGCCCAGCGCGCCATCGTCTCCGACCAGGAATTTCGGCACCAGGAACAACGACAGGCCGCGTGTGCCGGCCGGCGCGTCCGGCAGCCGCGCCAGCACCAGATGGATGATGTTGTCGGTGAAATCGTGCTCGCCATAGGTGATGAAGATCTTTTGCCCGAAGATGCGGTAGGTGCCGTCGCCGGCCGGTTCGGCGCGGGTTCGCAAGGCATTCAGGTCCGACCCTGCCTGCGGCTCGGTCAGGTTCATGGTGCCCATCCATTCGCCGGAGACCAGCTTTTCCAGATATCTGGCCTTGAGTGCCTGCGAGCCATGTTTGTCGAGTGCTTCGACCGCGCCCATGGTCAGCGTCGGGGCGATGCCGAACGCCATCGAGGCGGAGTTCCACATTTCGAGCGCGGCGACGCCGAGCATGGCCGGCAGCGCCTGGCCGCCATACGCTTCAGGCGCGGACAGCGCATTCCAGCCGCCGCCGATCCAGCGGCGATAAAGTTCCTTCCAGCCGGGCGGGGTGGTGACGGCAGCGCCGTCGAGCACCGCGCCTTGCTGGTCGCCGATCTTGTAGAGCGGCGCCACCTCCTCACTGGCGAAGCGGCCGGCCTCGGCCAGAATGGCGTCGACGAGGTCCTCGCCGAGTTCGCCAAAGATGCCGGTATCGAGCGCCGGCTTCAAGCCGGCGACATGCTTCAGGGTGAAGGCGATCTCCTCGACCGGTGCCCGATACATGGCGCTCGCTCCTCCTCTGTCCGGCTCTCCTCAGTCCGGCAGGTCAACTCAAGATCCGTGCCGACGCTCCCCGTCCACCTCGTTTTACGTAAACGTCAAACTTTGTCACGCGGATTTTGCAGTTGCTGGCTCGTCTGCAAAATTATTTAGAGCCGGACGACGCACTTGATTTGTACGGCTATTTCCCGTACAAGGCAGTATCAGGGGTGACGATAATGCCAAACCAACAGACCCGCACCGCCCGTCTCGAAGCCCGTATTTCGCCGGATATGCTGGACGTGGTGAAACGTGCCGCCGAAATCCAGGGCCGCAGCGTCAGCGACTTCGTGGTCGCCGCCGCTCAAGAGGCGGCCCAGCGTACTATCGAGAACACCACCATCATGCGTATCTCCATCGAAGATCAGCGCGCCATGATGGAGGCGATTCTCAATCCGCCCGAGCCTAATGAGGCACTGCGCAAAGCTGCCGACGCCCACAAACGGCTGGTCGTCGAAACCCGGTGACTTTCGCCGTCATTATCGAACCGCTCGGCGGATCGCATGATCGCAAGGCGTTCAGCTGCGGGGTACCGGCGCTCGACCGCTACATTCGGGAGCAAGCCAGCCAGGATGTCAAACGCCGAGTCGGCAATTGCTTTGTTGCCGTGGATCGCGATGGCGGCGCGATCGCCGGATATTACACTTTGGCGGCGTCGAGCATACCAATCGCGTCCTTGCCTGACGAACAGACAAAACATCTGCCACGCTACCCGGTTCTGCCCGCGATATTGGTCGGCAGGCTGGCCGTCGATGCCCGATACCAGCGGCGGCGGGTCGGGTCGGCGCTGATCGTGGATGCGCTACGACGTAGCGTTAGCGCTGCCCCAGCAGCCTTCGCGTTGATTGTCGATGCCAAGGATGACCAGGCGGTCGCGTATTATCGCAGGCATGGCTTCACCTCGTTTCAGAGCCGCCCGCTATCACTGTTCCTGCCCATAGCAACAGCGTTGAAGCTATTTGGCTGACAATCGCAACCATCGCTTTGCTCTTGAGGAGCACCAAGGATCGCTTCTCCAGCGCTCCAACTCGCCCACTCGGCACCCGAAGCATTTCCTTAACCATGGCGGTTCAGGATTTGGCTTTGGCCAGCAAGGATCTGCTGTTTGAAAACGCCGGCGCGCCCCCTTGTCCGCTCAGCGCTTCTCCTTGTCGCGGCCGCGATGACCCTGATGCTGACGCCGGCAAAGGCCTCGGATTTCTCCGAACCGTGGAAGGATGCCGACCGGGCGCTGGTCGTCGACGCCTACGAATACAATTCCATCGACTGGACCAGGCTTGCCACCGACAAGCGTCTTGTCGGCTTCATCAACAAGGCATCCGACGGAATGCCGCCACCCTATTTCTGTTTCGGCGACGAGACCGAGACGCGGCTGTGCAAGACGCTTTGGAAGCGCCATGCGGTGGCGCGTGAGCTGTTCCAGACGCGCAAGGTTGTGGCCAAGGCGCTTGGCTTGAAATGGGGCGCCTATCACCTCGCCCGCCCCGGCAACCCGGTCGGCCAGGCCAATCATTTCATCGAGTTCGCCGAACCCGGGCCGGACGACCTGCTTGCCCTCGACATCGAGGACGACGACCCGACGCAGTGGATGTCGCTGGACGACGCCGAAGAATTCGTCCGCCAGGTGCATCGGCGGCTCGGCCGCTTTCCGGTGCTCTACACCAACGGCACGACCGCCCGGCACATCGCCGACAACAGATACAAATACCAGCTGCTGTCGCGGCTGCCGCTGTGGTATGCGCGCTACAAGCCAGACATCGGCGTGCATTTTCCGATGGGCAACTGGCAGGGTTATGCGCTCTGGCAGTTTTCGGCGCGAGCAAACTGCGGCCGGTTCCGCTGCCCTTACAGGGTCGCGGGCACACCCAACGATATCGACGTCAGCGTCGCGCCGATGAACGCCACGGAATTGCGCGCGCAGTGGCCGTTCGGCGGCCTGATCGACGTGCAGCCGGATTATCTCACCTCGATACCGGTGCCGCTCTCACGCGAGGCGGGGCTCGCCGGCGGCACCATCACTTACGCCAGCGTGACGCCAGCAAGCGTCGAGGAGATGGTCGCGGTATTCAGGGCGCGCCTGGCCAGGTTCAGCAGCGGCTTTCAAATGCCTGCGGCGAAGGCGGCGCCGGGCCTTCTGCGCGGGATTGCCGAATATGTCGCCTGGACGCGAAACGAAAAGCGTGCGGCATCGGTGCCAGGATTTGTCTCCACCGCCGATGCGGTCAGCAGCGTCTCGACCGAATTCGACCACGGCTTGCGCTGAGGCCGAAGGCAGCCCGAAGCATCAGTTCGCCTGCTCGCGCGCCACCGCCAGCCAGCCAATGTCGCGGCGGCAAAAGCCTTGCGGCCAGTCGATCCGGTCGAGCGCGGCGTAAGCCTTCTTCTGCGCCTCGCCGACGGTGCGGCCGGTCGCCGTGATGTTGAGCACGCGACCGCCATTGGCGACGAGTGCGCCGCCGTTGATGGCGGTGCCGGCATGAAATATCTCGACGCCCTCACCCGCCGCCGCCTCGACGCCGCGGATGACCGAGCCCCTTTCCGGCGTGCCGGGATAACCCCTGGCTGCCATCACCACGGTGAGCGCCGCCTCGTCGCGCCAGCGCACCGAAGTATGCGCCAGCTGGCCGTCGGCGGCTGCGTTGAGCAGGACGAGCAGATCGTCCTTCAGCCGCATCATCAGCACCTGGCATTCCGGGTCGCCGAAACGGGTATTGTATTCGATCAGCTTCGGCCCGCTGTCAGTGATCATCAGCCCGGCGAACAGCACGCCGGAAAACGGCGCGCCTGTTTCAGCCATGCCGCGCATGGTCGGCTCGACGATCTCGCGCATGGTTCGGTCGATCATTTCCGGCGTCATCACCGGGGCCGGCGAATAGGCGCCCATACCGCCGGTGTTCGGGCCGGTGTCGCCGTCACTGAGGCGCTTGTGGTCCTGCGCGGTGCCGAAGGGCAGCGCGGTGGTGCCGTCGCACAGGCAGAAGAAACTTGCTTCTTCGCCGACGAGAAACTCCTCGACCACCACTTCCGCGCCGGCCTGGCCGAAGGAGCCGTCAAAACAGGCGTCGAGCGCGGCCAGCGCCTCGTCAAGCGTCATGGCGACGGTGACGCCCTTGCCGGCAGCGAGGCCGTCGGCCTTGATGACGATCGGCGCACCCGTCTTCTCGACATAGGTCCTGGCCGAAGCCAGATCGTCGAAGCGGCCATAGGCGGCGGTCGGGATGCCGTATTTGGCGCAGAGGTCTTTGGTGAAACCTTTCGAGCCTTCCAGCCGTGCCGCTGCCTTTGACGGTCCGAAGACGCGGATGCCCTCGGCGCGCAGGTCGTCGGCAATGCCGGCGACCAGCGGCCCTTCCGGCCCGACCACGACGAGGCCTATTTCATTCTCGCGGCAAAACCGGACCACCGCTGCGTGATCGGCAGTATCGAGCCTCACCAGTTCGGCTTCGTGGCCGATCCCCGGATTGCCGGGCGCCGCGTAGAGTTTGGTCAGCAGCGGCGACGCCGCGATCTTCCAGGCCAGCGCATGCTCTCGTCCGCCAGAGCCGATCAGCAAAACACGCATGCCCAGATTCCTCGTCATTCCAAGACCAGGACTGCGCTATTGCGCCGCGCGCGACGGGTCAAGACATTTGGCTGCCGAAGCGCCGATTGCGCGTGGCGAGCGTGCGGGGGCTGCTTGACGCTTGACGGCATTCGCCTCTGCTGCCACTCCAGCAAAATGGAAACCGTCCAGTCGAAAGCGGCCCAGGGCCGCGTCGCAGATGCGCCGAGCGGCCACTGGGTCTATCGCGTGCTGCCGCGGCGGTTGTGGCCCTATGCGCAGCTTGCCCGGTGGGACCGGCCGATCGGCTGGCAATTGCTGCTGTGGCCATGCTGGTGGTCGGCTGCGCTTGCCGCGAGCGCCTATCCGCGTCCGACGGACCCGCTTTTCTCTCTGCTGCCGTCGCCGTGGTATCTGCTGCTGTTTTTTCTTGGCGCGTTCGCCATGCGCGGCGCCGGCTGCACCTACAATGATTTGGTCGACGAGGACATCGACAACCAGGTGGAACGCACGCGCTCGCGGCCGCTGCCGGCCGGCAAGGTCACGCGCCGGCAGGCCTGGATGTTTGTTGTCGTGCAGGCACTGGTCGGCCTTGCCGTGCTTTTGCAGTTCAACAGCTTCGCCATCTTGCTCGGCATCGGCTCGCTGGTCATCGTCGCCGTCTACCCGTTCATGAAGCGGTACACCAATTGGCCGCAACTCGTTCTCGGCCTTGCCTTTTCCTGGGGAGCGCTGATGGGATGGGCGGTCGAGTTCGGCGATCTCGATGGGCCGGCAATCATGCTCTATATCGGCTCGATCCTGTGGGTGATCGGCTATGACACGATCTATGCGCATCAGGACAAGGAAGACGACGCCATCGTCGGCGTGCGCTCGACGGCGCGCCTGTTCGGCGACAATACCAAGGCGTGGCTGGCCGGGCTTTATGGCGGAGCGCTGGTCTGCTTCGCCATCGCCTTTGCCTCGGCACAGGCACCGGTGCCTGCACTGGCCGGGCTGATCGCCGCCGGCGCGCATCTGGCGCGGCAGATCGGCGTGCTCGACATCGACGACCCGGACCAGTGCCTGAGGCTGTTCAGATCGAACAACCAGGTCGGCTGGCTGATCTTCCTCGGCCTGATCGGCGGCGCGGCCTGGGTGGCGCTGAAGCCGCTGGTTTAGCTACTCCCGCGAAATGAGCTCCTCGCCGCCGATGACCAGCCTGAGGCCGAGGTCGCCGGCGCGGCGGCGGGCGAGGAAGCGCGGGCGGCGCATGGTCGAGACGCGACCCTTGCGGCGGTCCTGCGCCGGCAGCGCCTTGATGGCGGCGCCGAGCGATTCCTCCAGCGTGCGGGCAATGCCGTCGGCCTCGATCAGCAGCATCGGCAGGCGGTAGGCGTCGGCCCAGGCGCGCCAGTCAGCGGCGACGTCGTCGAGATCGTCGGCGACCAGCAGCGGCACCGACAGCATCGGGTCATTGTGCAGAAGCTCAAGCGTCACTGTGACATTGCCATCCGGATCCTCCATCGCGCGGGCGGCGACGCCGCGAAACGCGTTGGCGGGCAGAGCGATGATCGCCGGCACGCCGCTCATCTCCAGCGTGCGGCGGATAACCGCGCCGCGCTGGTCGATGGTGAAGGTAACGTCGCCATAGTCGTCGCGGGTGGCGTAGCTCACCACTTGCGGCAGGCGGAATGGGTCGAGGCGCATATTGCGCCCGGCCCAGACTGGCTTCAGTCCAGTGTTCATATCGTGCCTTCCTGTTTCTCCTGAGAGCCGGTGTTTCCGGTTCTCCGGGCCGGTTTTCCCAGCCTCGTTTGTGGAGAAACATTAGCGCGGGCTTCTTATCTTCGCGCTTAAGAAAGTCGGTTAAATTTTGCTGATCCGGGGCGGATGGTTATCGGAATGCGAACCGGCGCGGGCCGGCGAAAGGATCAGATAACCTTACCCGGATTCATGATGCCGGCCGGGTCGAACGCGGCCTTCACCCTGCGCATCAGCTCGATCGCCATCGGCGGCGCCGTCGCGATCAATTCGTCCCGCTTCAACTGGCCGATGCCGTGCTCGGCCGAGATCGAGCCATGAAACGAGCGCACGACCTCGTGCACGGCCTTGTTCATGACGTGGTAAAGGCCGAGAAACGCCTCGTCATCGCCGTCGACCGGCCGGGAAATGTTGTAGTGCAGATTGCCGTCGCCCATGTGGCCGAAGCAGACGACGCGCGCGCCGGGACTGACCGATTGCACGGCGCCGGCGGCCTTTTCGATGAAGGGCGGGATTGACGCCACCGGCACCGAGATGTCGTGCTTGATCGAGGCACCTTCCGGCTTCTGCGCCTCGGGCAGCACCTCGCGAAAATTCCAGAACGCATCGCCCTGGGCCATGCTTGCCGCGATCACCGCATCGCCGACGATGCCTTGCTCGAGGCCTGCCTCCAGCACCTCCTCGATCAGCGCCCCGGCATCGTCGGCCGAACGGCCCGACGAGATCTGCATCAGCACATACCACGGCCAATCGCCGGCAAGCGGCCGCACCACGCCTTGTGCGTGGGCAAGCGTGAAGTCGTAGGGCCTCTGGCCGATCAGCTCGAAGGCGGTGAGCGCTGCCCCTGCACGGTCCATCGCAAGACTGAACAGCGACAGTGCCGCCTCCGGCGATGACAGGCCGGCAAACGCCACCTCGCGCCCCTTGGGCTTGGGGAACAGCTTGAGCACGGCGGCGGTGATGATGCCGAGCGTGCCTTCCGCGCCGACGAACAGGTTCTTCAGATCGTAGCCGGTATTGTCTTTTTTCAGCTTGCGCAGATCGTCGAACACTTCGCCGGTCGGCAGCACCACTTCGACGCCGAGGCAGAGCTCGCGCGCATTGCCGTAGGCAAGCACGCCGGTGCCGCCGGCGTTGGACGAGAGATTGCCGCCGATCTGGCAGGAGCCTTGCGCGGCAAGCGACAGCGGAAACAGCCGGTCGGCGGCATCGGCCGCTTCCTGCAACGTCTGCAGGATGACGCCGGTTTCGACCGTCACCGTGTTGGACAGCGTATCGATCTCGCGGATGCGGTTCAGCCGCGACAGCGACAGCACGATCTCGCGGCCAGATGCGTCCGGCACCTGGGCGCCAACCAGCCCGGTGTTGCCGCTTTGCGGCACGATGGGCGTGCCGGTTTCGGTCGCCAGCCGCATGATGCTGCTGACCTCCTCGACGCTCCCCGGCCTCAGCACCAAAGCCGTCCTGCCGTGCCAAAGTCCGCGCCGCTCGGTGAGGAAAGGCGCGATGTCCCGCTGATCGCGCAGCGCATATTTGTCGCCGACGATTGCCGCAAAGCGGGCGACGACGGCGGGGTCGAGATCGGGGGAAATGTCGTTCATGGGTGGAAACTATGGTGCTCAATCCATCTTGTCACGCGGGGCGGCGGCGCGCGAAAGCCGGTCGTTGATCGCCTCGCCCAGCCCTTCGAACGGGATCGGCTCGACGGCGATGGTTTTGGCGCCACTGTCATCGAGATCCTGCAGATGGGCGAAGAGATTGCTTGCCGCCTCGCGCAGGTCGCCGGTCTCCGACAAGTTGCGCAGGGCGGCTGCATCGCGCCAGCCTTCGGCACGGCGGCGGCCGAAGGCCAGCAAGGCTTCGCCCCGTGCGACCTCCGCAGCATTGAGCCGCACCGCCGCACCTGGCGCATAGTGCGAGGCGAGCATGCCGGGCGCCTCGACGACCGAAGCGCCGCGCAGCAACTTTGACCCGGCCACCGCTTCGATCTCTTCGGCGGCAATGCCGCCCGGCCGCAGCAGCCGCAGCTTTCCAGCTTCAACCTTGACAATGGTCGATTCCAGCCCGACCGGCGTCGCGCCGCCATCGACCACAAGCTTGATCCGGGGACCGAGATCGGCGGCCACGGCATCGGCCGTCGTGGCGCTGATCCTGCCCGAGGAATTGGCGCTGGGCGCCGCCAGCGCGCGGCCGAACCTGGCGATCAGCTCGCCGCCAAAGCCTTTCGGCATGCGCAGCGCGATCGTTTCCAGACCGGCGGTGACCAGCGGATGAATGCCGTTGCCGGGCCGTTGCGGCAGCACCAGCGTCAGCGGCCCCGGCCAGAATGCCTGCGCCAATCTTTCCGACAGCGGATCGAACAGCGCGATGCGCTCGGCCATCGCCGGGTCGGCTATATGGGCGATCAGCGGGTTGAAGCGAGGGCGGCCCTTGGCTTCGAAGATACGAGCCACGGCAACGCCATTGGTCGCGTCGCCGGCCAGCCCATAGACGGTCTCGGTCGGGATGGCGACGACATCGCCGCTCTCGAGCAGCGCCAACGCCCTTTCCATCGCCTCGCCGACGGCACGAATTTCAGCCACTGTCGTCACCTCACGGATGCGGGTGCCTAATACGCTGACGCCGACGGAGCAAGTCCGGGCGTAGGCGAATCGCAAATCGCTAAAATGCTCTGTTTCCCCGCAAGCCGGCATCAACTGCCCTCGGCTACGGTGCCGTCTTGTTGGGCAAGGGGAATTATCATGCTTTCGATGCGTATCGTTGGAGCGCTTGGTCTGGCGTTTATGGCCGGCACGGCACAGGCCTCATCGCTCGTTTTTCTCGGGCAAACGACGGCGACGCCTTCGGTTGTAAGTGCCGGCGCGCTCGAACGGGCGAAAACACCGTCGATCGTCGCGCTCGGCGAGAAGTTGCCTGACGTCAATGAAAACGTCGCCGATGAAAAGGTCGCGGCAATCCCGAGCCAGCCGAGTCATGGCTTCGACGGAAGTCCGATGATCATTCGCGGCGGTATCGTCGGCGATGCCTTTGCAACGCCCGCGCCCAAGGCCGCGCCGGCCACCGCTGCCGCGCCCGCCGCGGACAGCAAGGCCGACCCAAAGGTCGCCAGCAAAACCCCTGAACCAGCTGCGCAGCAGCCTGCGCCGCTAGCAGCTCCCGACCAGCCGAAATAGCGCCACAAGCGATGATTTTTCCCGGACGTCAGCCGGCTATCTTGGAGAAATCCGCGACCCGGTCGGTCGCCGCGCGGATGCGGACGAGCAATGCCAGGCGATTGGCACGCACGGCCTGGTCCTCATCGTTTACCAGGACTTTCTCAAAGAATGAATCAACCGGCTCGCGCAACACGCTAAGCGCCAGCATGGCGGCGGAAAAGTCTTCGTTTTGAATTGCTTCGCGGGCTTGCCTCTCGGCCTGATTGACCGCGGCGTACAAGGCTTTCTCCGCGTCCTCCCGGAACAGCGCCGGCGAAACGCTGCTTGCGATCGCCGTCGCCTTCTTCTCTTCGGCAGCCACGATGTTGGCAGCGCGCTTGGTGCCGGCAAGCAGGTTCCTGCCGTCCTCGCTGTCGAGGAAGGAGCCAAGCGCTTCGACGCGGCGGACGATTTGCAGGAGGTCGTCGTTGGACGATTGGCCGATCTCCCCCCTAGAGGGGGAGATGCCCGGCAGGGCAGAGGGGGGCGCGACAGAATGAGAGGCCGGCGGGACAGCGCCCCCCTCTGTCGGCTTCGCCGACATCTCCCCCTCCAGGGGGGAGATTGGGCGCGAACCCGCCGCCAGAACCGCGTCGATCAGATCATGCCGCGCGCCCTGGTCGCGGAGATAGACCTTGAGGCGATCGTGGAAAAAGGACAGGAGGTCGGCTTCTGCAGCATTAAATCTGTTTGCCCATTCTATCAGGAATGCCTTGTCTTCAGCTAAGATGGCTGCGACCTGATCAAACTTCCAATCTCCTGCGGAGGACATCGGAAGCATGCGACCGAGTTCGATAAATTTCTCAAATATTGGCCGGTACTTCTGATCAACGATCTGCCAGAAAACTCGAAGCCATGCTTTGTGCCAATCCTGCTCAAGGCGCAATCGAACCCCGTTCTCGACCAACATCCTGATCACCCCCAGCGCCGCCCGTCTCAGCGCATAGGGGTCCTTCGATCCGGTCGGCTTTTCATCAATCGCCCAGAAGCCGACCAGCGTATCGAGCTTGTCGGCAACCGCCACGGCCACCGACACCGGATCGGTCGGCACGCGGTCGGACGGGCCCTGCGGCTTGTAGTGTTCCTCGATCGCCGCGGCGACGGAAGGATGCTCGCCCTGCAGCAGCGCGTATTTGCGGCCCATGGCGCCTTGCAGTTCCGGGAACTCGCCAACCACTTCGGTGGTGAGGTCGGCCTTGGCGAGGACGGCAGCGCGGCGCGCCAGCGCGGTAATCTCCCCCCTCGAGGGGGAGATGTCACCGAAGGCGACAGAGGGGGTCGGCACGTCCTGACGCGACGCCCTATCGCGAACAGAGGATGCCGGCGCTTCACGCGAGGCGACCCCCTCTGGCCTGCCGGCCATCTCCCCCTCAAGGGGGGAGATCGACTGCGCCACGAGCGGCGCCAATTCCTCAGCCAATCGCTTGATCCGCTCCACCCGCTCGCCTTGCGTGCCGAGCTTGGCATGAAACGTTACATTGAGGTGGTCGAGGCGGGCCATGCGCTGGTCGAGCGGTTTTTCTAGATCAAGCCCGAACTTTTCCGCCGATGCCTGCAGCTGGTCGAGATCCGGCAGGTCGCCCTGGTCGGTCTTCCAGAAATAGAGCGCGTCGGACAGGCGCGCGCGCACCACCTTGCCATTGCCATGGGCGATCTCCTTGCCGCCATCCTTGGCCTCGATATTGGCGGTCAGGATGAAGCGGTTGGAGAGCGGCGATTGGCTGATCTCCCCCCTTGAGGGGGAGATGGCCGGCAGGCCAGAGGGGGTCGGCACGACCTGACGCGACTCCCTATCGCGGACAGGGGATGCCGCCGATCCACGCGAGGCGACCCCCTCTGTCGCCTTCGGCGACATCTCCCCCTCGAGGGGGGAGATTTGGCGCGTCGTCACAAAACACTTCTGGTTGGCGCGGATGGTGAGCCTGATTACCTCGGCCGGAATGGCGAGAAAATCCTGCTCGAATTCGCCCATCAGCACGACAGGCCATTCGACCAGGCCCGACACTTCCTCCAGCAGCCCCTCGTCCTCGACGAGGTCGAGCCCGCTGGCGAAGGCGAGGTTCCTGGCATCGGCAAGGATGATCTCCTTGCGCCTGTCGGCATCGAGCACGACCTTGGCCGCCTCAAGCCTGGCGACATAATCGTCGAAGCGGCGCACCGTGATGGCGCCAGGCGCATGGAAACGGTGGCCGTAGGTGATATTGCCTGAGCGGATGCCGTCGATCTCGAAATCGACGACCACCGGCTCCTCGGTTTCGGGGCCGAAGGTGCACAGGATCGATTGCAGCGGCCGCACCCAGCGCAGCGAGCCGGGCTTGGCCGAAGCCGGGCCCCAGCGCATCGATTTCGGCCAGGGGAAGTTGCGGATGATGCCCGGCACCAGCTCGGCGATGATCTGCTCCGCCGGCCTGCCCGGCCTGGAAATATGGGCGACGTAGAAGTCGCCCTTCTTCGGATCGGAATGAACATGCGCCTCGGCAATCGAGGCGAGGCCGGCCTTGCGCAGAAAACCCTGCACCGCCGGCTCGGGCGCCTTGGTCGAGGGCCCCTTGATCTCCTCGCTGATGTCCTTCGAGCGGGCGGTCAGGCCGCGAATGTCGAGCGTCAACCGGCGCGGCGTCCAATATTCGCGCGCCGCCTCGTAGGTCAGCCCGGCGTCGACCAGCCCGTCGGTCAAAAGCTTCCTGAGATCGCCGGCAGCCTTGCGCTGCATGCGGGCGGGAATCTCTTCCGAACGGAGTTCTAAAAGCAGGTCGGGCATCGAAGGAACTCATGGACAAAAATAGCCGCCGCTTCGCGGCGACCTCCCCCATCGAGGGGGAGGTAAGCGGGGGCATAGCAACTCGGCTGGCCGCTGTCACCCTTCCCCGCTCGATCGGGACATCTAACGGCGATTTCCGAAAAATTCAGCCGCCTGTCGGACACGCGCCGGTCCGCCCGTCCTTGGATCAAAGATTTCCCTGAACCGAACGCAGCGCTGAAGCGACCAACGCTCAGGCAGAGAGCTATTGGCTGACCGACCATGAGAACGGCATCGACATTCCTGCAGATCCTCGCGCTCAGCGCCTGTTTTACAGCGCAGGTGCACGGCACGTTCTCGATGCCCGGCGTCAGGCAAGCGCTGCGGACAATAGCCGGTGCAAGCGGCCAAGGCACGTTGCCAATCAGCACTCCTGCCGAATTCGCCTTGAGCTAGGCCGCCAGCCCGCCCGCCTGCGTCAGCAGAAACGCCTCGCCGCAGGCTTTGGCCAGATTGCGCACCCGCAAAATATAACTCTGGCGCTCGGTGACCGAAATCACGCCGCGTGCGTCGAGCAGATTGAAGACGTGGCTGGCCTTGATGCACTGGTCGTAGGCTGGGAAGACCATGCGGTGGTATCCCTCCGCCTTGAGGGGACCAGACAAAGTCTGGCCGGGAGGGGTCGCCCGCGCAGTGCTCGACGCCTGACCTGCAGTGCCTTCCGAGGCGACCCTCTCTGCCCGCTTCGCGGGCATCTCCCCCTCAAGGGGGGAGACAGGCGCGCCGGCTTGTAGCAGCGCCTTGCACTCGGCTTCGGCGTCCTCGAAATGCCTGAGCAGCATTGCGGTGTTGGCAAATTCGAAATTATGGCGCGAATATTCCTGCTCGGCCTGCAGGAAGACGTCGCCATAGGTCACCTTGTCGGCGCCTTCGCGGCCGTTGAAGTTGAGGTCGTAGACATTGTCGACGCCCTGCACATACATGGCCAGCCGTTCCAGCCCGTAAGTGAGCTCGCCCGCCACCGGGGCGCATTCGATGCCGCAGACCTGCTGGAAATAGGTGAACTGCGAGACCTCCATGCCGTCGCACCAGCACTCCCAGCCCAGCCCCCAGGCGCCCAGCGTCGGGCTTTCCCAGTCGTCCTCGACGAAGCGGATGTCATGCAGCAGCGGATCGATGCCGATCGCGGCCAGCGAGCCGAGGTAAAGCTCCTGCAGATTGGGCGGATTGGGCTTCAGGATCACCTGGTATTGGTAATAGTGCTGCAGCCGGTTCGGGTTCTCGCCATAGCGGCCGTCCTTGGGGCGGCGCGAGGGCTGGACATAGGCCGCGTTCCAGCGTTTTGGGCCGAGCGCGCGCAATGTCGTTGCCGGATGGAATGTGCCGGCGCCGACTTCCATGTCGTAAGGCTGGAGGACGACGCAGCCATAGTCCGCCCAATAATTATGCAACGTCAGGATCAGCCCCTGGAACGAGCGGCTGGGGTGCATGTGGGCAGGAATGGTCACGGCGGCCTCGGCGGGAAAGGCGGGATGCCGGCACGTCCTAGATGCCTGGCCAGCAAGCGTCAAGGCAGAGGGGGTCAGGCCTTTGAAGGTGTTCCCTTCTCCCCTTGTGGGAGAAGGTGGCCGAGCGAAGCTCGGTCGGATGAGGGGGTGTTCCAGCTTGGCACCGACGGCAATCCGTCCGACACCCCTCAACCGTCTCGGCGCTGCGCGCCGATCCACCTTCTCCCACAAGGGGAGAAGGAAAGAAGGGTCACCCCTTAGGGGCGGGCGCCGGCAAGGGCTTTACGTTCGGGGTTTCCTGCGCCGTGTTGGATTCGATCGGCGGCAGGCCTTTCATCAGCTTTTGCTGCAAGGCGGCAAGCACATCCGGGTCCGGCTTCAGGTCGCGCGCCTGGTTCCACTGGAAGGTGGCTTCCAGCTTGCGGCCGACGCGCCAGTAAGCGTCGCCGAGGTGATCGTTGAGCACCGGATCCTCCGGCTTCAACGAAACGGCGCGTTCCATTTCGCGCACTGCATCGTCGAACTGGCCAAGGCGGTAATAGGCCCAGCCCAGCGAATCGACGATGTAGCCGTCGCTCGGCCTCAGGTCGACGGCCTTCTGGATCATCGCGAGGCCTTCCTTGAGGTTCATGTTCTTGTCGACCCAGGAATAGCCGAGATAGTTCAGAACCTGCGGCTGGTCGGGGTAGAGCTCCAGCGCCTTGCGGAAATTCGGCTCGGCCTTCGGCCATTCCTTCAGCCGCTCATAGGCGATGCCGCGCTGGTAGAAAATGTTCCAGTTGGCGGCGGTCGGCGTCTTCAGCACCTCGACCGCCTTGTCGTAAAGATTGGCGGCGGAGCGGAAATCGTCCTTCGAGGAATAGACGCCGCCGAGCGCCAGGTAGGCGCGCATGTCGTCTGGATGCGCATCGACGATGGCCTTGAGGTGAGCGATCGCCTCGTCGTTGCGGTCGAGATCGGCAAGGTTGAGGCCAAGCTGCAGGTCCGAAAGCTGCTTCAGCGGCGAGCCGGCGGGAATGCGGCGATAGAGCGCGATGGCGCCCTCGCCGTCTTTCAACTGCTCGGCAACGGCGGCAAGCTGAACGAGCGCCGCGTCGTTGTCGGGCCGCAGCGCCAGGGCATATTGCAGATAAAGCCGCACGAACGGCTCGCCGCCGCCGCGGTTGAGCGCGGTGGCGAGATCGAGCAGGATTTCCGAGGCGCCGTCCGACGGACCGGCAACGAAGGGCTCGATCTTTTCGCCCTTGTTGATCTTGTCGCGAAGGGCCGCAATCTCGACCTTGCCGGGCGCAAACGCCTCGGCCTTGTCGAGCACCGACAGCGCCTTGGCCTTGTCGCCTTTGCGGGCGAGGAAAGAGGCGTAGGCCTGCGCGTTGCGCATCCATGTTTCGGGGGCCGCACCGCCGGCGGCCGTGTCCTGCACGGTGGCGGTGTAGAGCGCATCCGCCCTGTCGGGCAGGCCGGAGGCGTCGGCAATCAAGGCGCGGTGGAAGGACTTGAACAGGCTGAACCAGTCGGGGCCTTGCAGCTTGTCGATGGAAGCCATGGCCTCGCCGGCGTCACCCGCACCCTGCTTGGCCCAGCCGGTCATGACGCCGGAGATCAGCCGGTCGAGATCGGACTCGAGCGACAGCTTGAGCCAGTATTCGGCCTTGGAGAAATCCTTCTTGTGGAAGGAATCGATGGCCAGCGCCAGGCGCGAGAAGCGCTCGACATCGGGAACCGCCTTGAGCTTGTCGGCATAGACCAGGGATTCGTCGAAGCGCCCCTGCGCGATCAGCGACAGCATCAGGCTCTGCTGCAGTCCCTTATCGTTCGGATCGAACGCAAGCGCCTGCTTGTAATAGGAAATGGCGCTGTCGAGGTCGTTGTCGCCGTCGGCAATCCTGGCGGCGAGATAGGCCCCCGAGAAGGATGTGATCCTGACCGGCTCGGCGGTCTGTTTGGCATGCGCCGGCAAAGCCGAGATCGCCATGCCCGTCGCGATTGCCAGCCCCGTCAGCCAGCGCGCATATCCTTGCCGCATCATATCCCTTTCAGCCAAACGCCATCTCCGCGTCAGCGGGATCGCCGTAGACTCGATTTTTACAGGTAAAGCATGGCCTTTTTGGGGTCGTGCTTCAACCCGGCCCGAATTCACAATCGGGTCAAGCAATTAATAAACCATGCCGAAAGGGCCTGAACTGCGACTCTTGACCGCGTGGCGTCCGCTTTGGCGGTGCCTGCGCGGTGCTATTTCCCGACGCCGTAAGCGATCCCTAAGCGCCAGCGGTTGAAAGCTTCCGCCATGCAACTTTGCGTGGCAGGATGAGATTTCAATTCTTGCTTCGCCAGCCATGGGGGCGCCGATGCTGGAAGTGCCGCGCGACGAAGAAGCCTTCGCCATCGTCGATCGTATCTACGAAGCAGCGTTCGCCGCCGAGCAGTGGCCGGGAGCGTTAGAAGCGACCAGTGCGATCACGCGCTCGGCAAGCGGCTCGATTTTCATGATCAGCGATCATTCCCCGCTTCGCGCCATCGGCGAGGCGCAGGCCGAGCCCTTGATCGACGCTTTCATGGCAGATTGGAAATTTTCCGAGAGCGTGCAGCGCATGTGCAGCACCCAGCCGGCAAGCTTTGTGCGGGTCGACGACTTCATGACCGGCGATGAGATCGAGCGGGACCCGATCTACGCATGGGCAAGAAATTTCGGCGTCGGATCGCCCGTCTGCACGTCGATTCCCATGCCGAGCGGAGAGCTGGTGCTGTTCGTCTTCCAGCGCTGGCTGAAGGACGGCAAGTACGATCAAGCGGCGATCGACCTGCTGAACGGACTGCGTCCGCATCTGGCGCGGGCCGGCCTTGTTGCCGCGCGTCTTGGCATGGAACGCGCCAGGACCGCCGCATCGGCGCTGGGCGAAATCGGACTGCCGGCCGCTGTCATGAGCGGATCAGGCCGTGTGCTGACGGTCAACCGCCTGCTGGAAGATATGAAGGACGTGTTCATCCCCCAGGCCGGCGGCGGCATGGTGCTTGCGGACCTATCTGCAAACGCGCTTTTCCAGCAAGCCATCATGCACAACGACGACCATCGCGTTGTGCGGTCCATCCCTGTCCCAGCCGTTGAGGGGCGGCCTGCGCTGATCGTTCACCTTTTGCCGTTGCGCCGTGCCGCACATGACATCTTTTCGGGCGCGGATATCCTTGTCGCGGCAACTGCCGTCAGCATCAGCGCGACGGTGCCGTCGCCCGATATCCTTTCGGGCCTGTTCGACTTGACGCCGGCGGAAGCCCGGCTCGCCGTCGTGCTTGCCTCAGGCCGTTCCGTACAGGAAGCCGCCCTCGAAATCGGTATCGCCGTCAAATCGGCCCGTACTTATCTCGAGCGAATTTTTCGGAAAACCGGAACCAGTCGCCAAAGCCAGTTCGTGGCGCTGCTGACGAGCGCGCGGCCGTTTTCGTGATTT
Organism: Mesorhizobium sp. M0207; assembly: GCF_040321995.1. Lineage (NCBI taxonomy): Bacteria > Pseudomonadati > Pseudomonadota > Alphaproteobacteria > Hyphomicrobiales > Phyllobacteriaceae > Mesorhizobium > Mesorhizobium sp. M0207. The sequence continues at coordinate 291,061 of NZ_JAMYSQ010000003.1, read as the reverse complement.
CGGTCAGTCAACCGGCCCGACGTTGCAAGATTGCAACAGCCAGGACTGAAAACGCTGCAAGAACAGGGGGAATGCCGCGAAGTGTAGGCATTTGCCGACTGTCCGGCCGTTGCCGGCTTCATGCATGGTCCATCTCATCGGGGGCTTTGCGATCGGCCGGCGCCGTTCTGGAAAGAAGGGGATAATTCGATGAAGAGCCGTGTTGTAGAAGGCTTTGAGTGGTCGGCTGCATTGGGGGCTGCCGGCATCCTGATGTCGTCCCGCGTGCCGGTTCGCGGGGCCGGAGCTTTGGTGATAGCCGCGGCAGCCGGCCTGGTGGCCCTCGCGCCGACTCCGGCGGCTGCGTTTGTGTGTGAAGATATAAATTATGGCGCAGATGGCGCCGGGGCTTCGCCCACCGGTATGGCATGCGGAACTATCGCCCAAGCTGCGGGCGGATCCTCGACGGCGGTCGGCGGTAGAGCCGTTTCTGATGGAGACCTCAGTACCGCTCTTGGCGATGATGCGTGGGCCGGGGGAATCTCGGGTCCCATCAACCATAACAATGCAAGCACGACGGCTATCGGCGCCCGTGCTCAGGCTGGTGCGGGAGGCCCTAACCAGGCCAACGCTACCGCTCTTGGCGCCTCGGCCAAGGCGAATGCGGTGAATGCCACCGCCCTCGGCACCGGTGCGACGGCCAATTTTGCCGATTCAGTCGCCGTAGGCCAAGGTGTGACCACGACACGCGCCAATCAGGTGGCTATCGGCAACAGCAGCGCCACCTACACTCTGTCGGGCATCAACAGCGCAGCCAGCAGGGAGGCCCAGAGCGGACCGAAATACCTGGTGACGTCCGACGCCGCGGGCAATCTGGCGACCGCTTCCGTGAACATCGACGAACTCGAAGGACTGGCCGACGACGTTGCAGCCCATACCACCCAGATCGCCTCGCTCAACACCACGGTAAGCAGCCACACGATGCAGCTTGCCGATCACGAGACGCGCATTGTCAACAACACCAACCAGATCAACGCGCTCAACACGACGGTCGGCAATCATACGATCCAGCTTGCCGATCACGAGGCGCGTATCACCAACAATACCAACACGCTCAACCTGCACACCGCGCAGATTTTCAGCCTCGACAGTCGCACCACGATCAACGAGGCTAACATCGCCCTGCTCGACGGCCGCGTCAGCGCGCTGGAGGGCGGGTTGCAGAACCTTGGCGAGCAGGTCAGCGAAAACCGCTCGGAAGCCCGCGCCGGAACGGCGCTTGCGCTGGCGACGGCGGGATTGCGTTACGACGACAGGCCCGGCAAATTGTCGCTGGCCGGCGGCTTTGGCCATTTCAAGGGCCAGTCGGGCCTGGCGCTCGGCCTTGGCTATAGCACGAGCCTGGATTTCCGCCTCAACGCCGCCGTGTCGGCCTCCACCAACCGTGGCGATGTCGGCGTCAGCGTCGGCGCATCGTGGACACTCAACTGATGCAGCGGGCATGACCTCAATCTTGCCGGGATCGGTGCGGCCGACGGGCAGAATGTTGCTGGCCGCCTTGGTGCTGACGGCAGCCGTTCCGCAGCTTGTCCAGCCTGCCCTGGCGCAAACGTCGAAAATCCAGAAATCGGCCAAGCCCCAGGCGCCGAAGCCGGCCAATATCGACCGCAACGGCGTGCTGATCCTGGTGCGCGGCTCGCTGCTGGCGCTCGACCATGCCAACAAGACGGGGAATTACACGGTGCTGCGCGATCTCGGCGCGCCGGGCTTCCAGACCAACAATGCGGCCAAGCTTGCCGAGATCTTCGCCAGCCACCGCAATGACGGCTTCGACCTCGGCGGCGTCGCGGTGCTGGAGCCGCAATTGACGCTGCTGCCGCAGATCGAGTCCAACGGCATGTTGCATATGGCCGGTTTCTTTCCCTCGGTGCCGATGCAGGTCAATTTCGAGCTGTTGTTTGCGCCGGTCGAACGGCAATGGAAGGTGTTCGGCATCTCGGTCGCGCTCAGCAAGGCCGGCCCCGAAGCGCCGGCGACGGAGCCGCAACCGCCAAAGCCTGTCGCCACCGAAATACCCGACCCGCCGACGCCGGCGGTCAATCCCAGAAGGGCCGCCGAACAAGCCGGCAAGTGAGCATCACGGCCCTGAAACTCAGGACGTTTGCGAAAGGCTTGCGTCAAGCGCCTGCATGGCGACGGTGACAAGATCGTGCAGCCGCTTTTTCGGCACGCCGTCGCGTGCCTGCACCGAAAGGCCGTGCAGCAGCGTGGCGTAATAATCCCCCAACGTCTCGGCGTCGGTGTCCGGCTTCAATTCGCCATCGCGCACCGCCTGCTTCAACCGCTCGATGATCGATGCGGTACGCGCCAGCCGATGCTCCACCAGCCATTGCAGCACGGCGTCATTTTCGACGGCGCAATTGGTCGCGGCCGTCACCACCATGCAGCCCTGCGGCCGCCCGGGCCGCGTATAGATTTCGACGGCGTCGCGAAGCATGCGCTCGATGACGCGCCGGACATTTGGTTCTTCCTGCAGTGCGCGTGTGGCGAAGCCGCCCTCATTGGCCTCGTAAAGTGCCACCGCTTCGCGAAACAGATCCTCCTTCGAGCCGAAGGCGGCATAGATGCGCGCCGATGCGAGACCAAGCGCCGATACGAGATCGGCCATCGAGGTGCCCTCGTAGCCGCGTCTCCAGAAAGCGTCGCGGGCTTTCTCCAGCGCCTGGTCGCGGTCGAACTCCCTTGGCCTTCCCGCCATGGCGGTCTCCAATTTTTGTCGATCAACAAATAATCCGCTTGACTTCGGATTGCAAATCTCAATTCTTTGTCGATCATTAAATAATTGTCGACAAGGAGACCGGCATGAGTTCACTGGATCAAGGCGCGCCGCTCGGGGCGATAACGCAGGGAGCAAGCAGGGCGAAACATGGCGCAACGCTGGCGCTGCTCGCCTTCGCGCAGCTCATCATCTCGCTCGACCTCAACATAGTCTTCGTGGCGTTGCCGAAGATCGGCACCGGCCTCGGATTTTCAGGCCAGACCCTGCAGTGGGTGGTCAGCGCCTACACCGTCTTCACCGGCGGCTTCCTGCTGTTCGGCGGCCGGGCCGCCGACCTGATCGGCCAGCGCCGCGTCTTCATCTTCGCGCTCTGGCTCTACGCGCTCTCATCTCTGGTCGGCGGCCTCGCCTGGTCGCCGGAAATCATCATCGCGGCCCGCGCCGTACAAGGCATCGGCGCCGCGTTCCTGTTTCCTGCGACGTTGTCGCTGATCAACCGCCTGTTCGCCGAGGGACCGGAACGCAACCGGGCGCTCGCCGTCTGGGGCGGCGCGGGCGCCAGCGGCCTGACGCTCGGTTCGCTTGCCGGCGGGTTTCTGACCAGCGCCTTCGGCTGGCCGTCGGTCTTCTACGTCAACGTGCTGTTGGCCGGGATCGCCATCATCGCGGCTTTCGCCATCATCCCGCGCGATCGCAAGCGGCACGAGCAGCGCAGCTTCGATCTGCCGGGCGCGCTGACCGTCACCGCCGGCGCGACGCTGCTTGTCTTCACCCTGGTTCAGGGGCCCGAATATGGCTGGGGCTCTGGCGCAATCATCGCCAGCGCAGCACTGGCGGCATTCTTCCTGATCGCCTTCACCGTGATCGAGGCCAACAGCGCCGACCCGCTGATGCCGCCGCGCCTGTTCCACAACCGCAGCCTCGTCGCCGGCATGACGATAACCTTCCTCTACATGGGCACTTTCGGCGCGCTGCCCTACTTCCTCACCGTGCTGCTGCAGAACGTGCACGGCTTCACTGCCTTGCAGACGGGCCTCGCCTTTCTCGTGCCGTCGGTCGCCATCGCCACCGGCACGCAACTCGGCGAGCGTCTGGCAACGCACTTTTCGACGCGCCGAACCCTGGTCGGCGGCATGATCGTCGGCGCGGTCGGCACAGCATTGATGGTATCAGGCGCGACTGCCGACAGCAGCTATCTGCCCCTCGTACCCGGCCTGATCGTCTCCGGCGTCGGACAAGGCATCGTCTGGACCGCAATGTGGATTGCCGCCGGTTCCGGCGTTGCCCATGACCAGCAAGGCGTCGCCTCGGGGATGGCTTCGACGACGCTCAATGTCGGCAACGCCATCGGCATGGCCGTGCTGATTGCGATTGCGAACAGCCAAATCGGCGAATTGTCCGGCGATGCGTTGAAAATTGCCGTCGCCGACGGCATCCAGGTTGCCTTCCGGCTCGCGGCGGCGGGCATCGTCGTCAGTTTGCTGGCAGCAATAGTGCTTCCGGCAAAGGCTCGATGAGAGCAGGCGGCGTCCCGGCCTCGCGCCGCGACGCCTGTCAATTCACCCGGCTGATGCAGAAATCGATGACGTCGATCAGTGCAGACTTCTGCGGCGTCGCCTCGAGCGGCGCCAGCGCGTCGCGGGCTATCTCGCCGAAATGGCGGGCGCGCCCGATGGTGTCGGCAATCGCCCCGTGGCGGAGCATCAGGCCGATGGCCTTTTCCAGCCCGGCATCGTCGGCGGCATTGTCCTCGATGGCGCGTTTCCAGAAGCTGCGCTCGGCCTTGGTGCCGCGCCGATAGGCGAGGATCACCGGCAGCGTCACCTTGCCCTCGCGGAAATCGTCGCCGACATTCTTGCCGAGATCCTTGCTGGTGCCGCCGTAATCCAGCGCGTCATCGATCAGCTGGAAGGCAAGGCCGAGATTCATGCCGTAGGAGCGAAGTGCCGCGCGATCATTGCGCGTCGCCTGGGCGATGACCGGGCCGACCTCGGCGGCAGCCGAGAACAGCGCCGCGGTCTTGGCCTTGATCACCGCGAAATGTTCGTCCTCGGTGGTCTCGAGGTTTTTGGCGGCGGCAAGCTGCATCACCTCGCCTTCGGCGATGATCGAAGCAGCGCTCGACAGGATATCGAGCGCTTCCAGCGAGCCGACATCGACCATCATCCGGAACGCCTGGCCGAGCAGGAAATCGCCGACCAGAACACTGGCCTGGTTGCCCCAGATCATACGCGCCGTCTTCTTGCCGCGCCGCATGCCGCTTTCGTCGACGACGTCGTCGTGGAGAAGTGTCGCGGTATGCATGAATTCGACCGATGTGGCGAGCTTGACATGGCCGTCGCCGGAATAGCCGAACATCTGGGCGGCGGCGAGCGTCAGCATCGGCCGCAGCCGTTTGCCGCCGGACGAGATCAGATGGTTGGCAATCTCCGGGATCATCTCGACATCGGAGCCGGCCTTCGACAGGATCAATTTGTTGACGCGCCCCATGTCGGCCGCGGTCAGGTCGATGAGGTCCTTTATCGAGGCGGCTTCGCGCTTCCCGTTTTCAATGTTGAGAACGACACCCACGGCAAAACTCCCAACCTCGATATGCACGACGGCAACATGGTCCCTGGACAGACTCTAGGGTGTCACCCACTGCTGCGGCAAGAGGCGAATTGGCGCGCCGGCTCTGGTACATGATCACGCCTACGTTTACATCAACGCCGCAAACTGCGAGTTTAGGGCCATGATCTATCGATATGATCGAAATGGTGTGAGGCCATCTGTCCGGATACGCGGAGCGAAGGCGCAGGAAGCCATTCGGCTTTCAAGTCCTTCGCGACAAAGTAGCCGGGCAGATGGACCACATCCTCCGGACGCCGAAACGGCTGCAAGCTGCGTCGTCGAACCGCTCGGCCGGGGGAAAGACCCCGACCTTCACGCTTCTCCTCGCATCTTCTTGCCGTTTCAGGCGCCATTTCGACCATATCGATAGATCATGGCCCTAATCCGATGATAGAGCTCATCCGCACCAACGACGCCGTCATCATTTCGTTTGTCGAATCGCTCATGCGCGATGCCGGCATCGGCTGTTTCGTCGCCGACCAGAACATGAGCGTCCTCGACGGCTCGATCGGCATCCTGCCCCGCCGTGTCATGGTGGACGCCGACAAGGCCGATGCGGCGCGGCGCATCCTGACGGATGCCGGCATCGCTAACGAGATCCGCCAAAAATAATGTCCGCGTCGCCCGCTGCCCTTGTCCCGGACATGCCGGCTCATACGGTCGATGCCTTTCATCGCGGTGGCTTCTGGCTGGTGCAGCCGAGAAAGGCGGGCCACCGCGCCGGCATGGATGCGATGATGCTGGCGGCTGCCGTGCCGTCCTCCTTCGCCGGGCGGCTTGCCGATTTTGGCGCGGGCGCTGGTGCGGCCGGCCTGGCGGTCCTGTCGCGCTGCCCCGGGGCCGCGGCCGTGCTCGTCGAGCGTTCCCCGGAAATGGCGGCCTTCGCCACCACCACGCTTGCCCACCCCGGCAATGCGCATCTCAGCGACCGCGCCTCGGTGCTCGTCGCCGATGTCGCGCTGTCGGGCCGGGCGCGAACGGCCGCCGGACTTGAGGACAACAGCTTCGATTTCGTCATCATGAACCCGCCGTTCAATGCCGCCGAGGATCGCGCGACGCCCGATCCGCTGAAAAAGGCCGCGCATGTCTCGGAGGACGGGCTGTTCGACAGCTGGATCCGCAGCGCGGCCGCGGTGGTCAGGCCGGGCGGCGGGCTGGCCGTCATCGCCCGGCCGGAACAGCTCGGCGCCATCCTCGATGCCATCGCCGGCCGCTTCGGCGATGCCGAGATGCTGGCCGTCCATCCTCGCCCCGAAGCGGCGGCGATCCGCATCGTCGTCCGGGCAGCACTCGGCGCACGCGGCAAACTGTCGATCCAACCACCGCTGATGCTGCATGCCTATTCAGGCAATGGCCCTTCGGAGCGGGCAGAGCTGATCAATAACGGGCTGGCGTCGCTTTTCGGAGACTGATCCATTCTGATTGCCGGGGTGACGGCATTGCCGTTGGCCGGCGAATTCCTACATGCGTCAAGCAAATCGACCGGAGACCGCCCCCTCGTGAAACGCCTTTTCAACCGCCTGCTGCCGAAATCCTGGCGCTCCGCCGTCGTCACCATTCCGGTCATCCGGCTGCACGGCACGATCATGCCCGGCGGCGGCCAGTTCCGGCCGAGCCTGTCGCTCGCTTCCACCGCCGGCCTTCTCGAAAAGCTGTTTTCCTTCGACGCGCCGGCGGTCGCCATCTCGATCAATTCGCCAGGCGGCTCGCCGGTGCAGTCGCGGCTGATCTTCAGGCGCATCCGCGACCTGGCGAGCGAGAAGAACAAGAAGGTCCTGGTTTTCGTCGAGGACGTGGCGGCATCGGGCGGCTACATGATCGCGGTCGCCGGCGACGAGATCTTTGCCGACCCGTCCTCCATCGTCGGCTCGATCGGCGTGGTGTCTGCCTCGTTCGGCTTTCCGGAGCTGTTGAAGAAGATCGGCATCGAGCGCCGCGTCCACACCGCCGGCCAGAACAAGGCGGTGCTCGACCCGTTCAAACCGGAAAAGAAGGAGGACGTCGAGCGCCTGAAGGCGCTGCAGCTGGAGGTCCACGAGACCTTCATCGACCTCGTCAAGGACAGGCGCGGCAGCAAGCTCAAGGACGATCCCGACCTGTTCACCGGCCTGTTCTGGACGGCCAAGAAGGGGCTTGAACTCGGGCTGGTCGATGCGCTCGGCGACATGCGCAGCGTGCTGAAGAGCCGGTTCGGGCCAAAAACCCAGCTCAAGCTGATCACCGCGCCGCGCGGCCTGTTCGGCCGCTTCGGCCTGTTCGGCTCGAGCTTTTCGGCGCCCGATATCGCCGCCGCCGCGGCAAGCGGCGTCATCGATGCGGCGGAAGAGCGCGCGCTGTGGGCGCGCTTCGGGCTTTGAAAAGCCGGTGAAAGCGTCTAGCATAAATCATCAACCGACCCGACCGGCGGCCTTGCCGGCCTTGCGAGGGAGGAGTTTGACATGCCGCAGATCATTTTCTTCGCCGTCGTCGGCATTGCCGCCTATTTCGGCTACCGCTCCTTCGTCAGGGAAGCCGAGCGTGTGACCGCCAAGGTGCGGCGTACCGAAAAGCAGGCCGCCAACGGTACAATGGGAACATTGGTCAAGGACCCGAAGACCGGCGAATACCGTCTGGCCAAGGATTGACCGTCGTCCCCCTCGCGGCCGAGCCAGTGAACGCCGAGGCCAGCATCCGCGCGTCGCATGCGCACGCCAAGATAAATCTCGCGCTGCACGTCACCGGCCAGCGCGCCGACGGCTATCACACGATCGAAAGCCTGGCTGTGTTCACGCGCTTCGGCGACCGCATCGAAACGGAGCTTGCCGACAGCGATGGGTTTTCCGTGTCCGGCAAATACGCCTCCGCGGTGCCGGTCGACGACAATAATCTGGTGGTGAGAGCGCGCGACGCACTGCGGCGCGAGGCCGGTCCCCAGCACGCACCGGCTGTCGCCATCAGGCTCGAAAAGAACCTGCCGGTCGCGTCCGGTGTCGGCGGCGGGTCGAGCGATGCGGCGGCTGTGCTGCGCGCCTTGGTCCAGACCTGGAGCCTCGACATCGGCGATGCCGAACTGGCGCGGATCGGCCTGTCGCTCGGCGCCGACGTGCCGATGTGCCTCGCAGCCAGACCGCTGATAGCCCGCGGCATCGGCGACGAGCTGACGCTCGTGCCGGGTTTCCCGGCGCTGGGTCTGGTGCTCGTCAATCCCGGCACTGCCGTCTCGACGGCCGACGTGTTCGAGGCGCTTGGCCGCCGCGACAATGCGGGGCTGCCGCCGCTGCCGCGCAGCCTCGACTTCCACAGCATCCGCAACTGGCTGGAGATCACCCGCAACGACCTCGAGCCTGCGGCGCGCGCAATCCAGCCCGCCATCGGCAAGGCGCTTTCCGTGCTCAACAAGGCCGGAGCCGGTTTTGCCAGGATGTCCGGTTCAGGCGCCACCTGCTTCGGGCTGTTCGAGACCGGCAATGTGGCCAAGCGCGCGGCCATCGATATCCGCGGCCGCCATCCCGACTGGTTTGTCGCGGCGACGCGAAGCGTGACATCGGAGGCTGACGCCCATGGCCAGGATTGACGAGAGCCGCCCCTTCGTTCCCGTGCGCATCGCGGTACTGACCGTTTCCGATACGCGCAGCCTCGCCGACGACAAATCCGGGCAGACGCTGGCCGACCGCATTGCCGAGGCCGGCCATGTCCTGGCCGCCCGCGACATCGTTACCGACGACCGCGACAAGATCCGCGACAGGGTCCTGGGCTGGTCGAAGGACGATGCGATCGATGTCGTCATCACCACCGGCGGCACCGGCTTCACCGGCCGCGACGTGACGCCGGAAGCGCTGGAGCCGATCTTCGAAAAGCGCATGGACGGCTTTTCCGAAGTGTTCCACCGCATCTCCTACGACAAGATCGGCACTTCGACGATCCAGAGCCGGGCAACCGGCGGCGTCGTCAATGCCACCTTCGTCTTCGTGCTGCCGGGCTCGCCCGGCGCCTGCAAGGACGCCTGGGACGGCATCTTGAAGCCGCAGCTCGACTATCGGCACATGCCCTGCAACTTCGTCGAGATCATGCCGCGGCTGGACGAGCATTTGCGGCGCGGCTGAGAACCGAGGTATCAGCCAAGCGACGTCGGTTTAGCGAATGACCGGCTCGCCGTGAAAACGCCGGCGCGACGGCGGCGAGACGCCAAAGCCGACTTCCATCATCAGTCGTGGCGTGCGCGTCGGCACGGTGCCCATATGGAAGCCGAACGGATCCTCGACAAAGCCGAGGCCGGCCGGCCCAGTCAGCGTGACCGGGCTCTGCTCGCCGTAGACGCCCAGCACCTCTTCCGCCGAATGGCCGACCAGCAGCGTCAGCTGATGCTTCAGGATGCGGCGGTTGTGGGAGCCGCGGACATAGACATGCGGCCCAGTGTCGGCGTCGACCGGCACCAGGTAGAAAAAGAACTTCAGCATGCGCCAGTCGTCGAGGTCGAAATGGTATTTGCCGAGCGAGGCCATGTTCTTGTCGGCGTCCGAGACGCCACCGGTCGGAAAGCTCCACCAGACGCGGGTCGTGATCAGCTTGGCCTGGCTGCCGAGATAGTGCGCTGCGATATCGAGAAGCAGCGGATCGCGCTGCACGGCGACCGCAGCGTTGCAGTCGAGGACCCGTTCGAAATAGTGACCGCTGAGCAGCGGGCGGCCGAAATGCTTTTCGGCATCGGCGTGTTTTTCGGGCAGGAATTCCAGCCGGCGGTCGAAATTGCCGAAGCATGGCGTGAGCTCGGCGAAGCGGGCGATCTCGTCATGGATGGCGACCGGCAGCATCAGGCCCGAACAGAGCCCCTCGGTGCGCAGCGCGCCGACGACGGCATCGCGGTCAACGCCGGCGAACATCGTTTCACCGACATTGCGCGCCGGCGGAACGGGCTTTGCACCGCGCCAGTGCAGGCGCCGCGCCGGCATGGTGCGGGCCAGCATGAACATCGGCAGCCATGCCGGATTCTCGCGAAGGTCGGAAAGATAGGTCGGGATGCGGGCGGCGATGCGGCGCAGCGTGCCGCCGTTTCGTGCGATCGCCTCGAGGCTTGCAGCGCCGGACTTGTCAGGGCTTGAAAGGGTCATCGGGGTCCTCAAAATGTCGATGGAACAGCATCGACGTTAGTCGTCGCCGCTCCGGCACACCCCAAACCCTATTCGCCCATATCGCCGGGAATGGTAACCCCCGGCCAGATTTTGTGCAACGCACAATAAACGACGACCCGCCAGAAAATGTGCTTGGGCGGAGTTCCCATAACCGGGACGGTAAGCCGTCACTTGCGCGGCGCGACCCAGATCTCGGCGTGGAGCCTCCTGGTCGCCAGGCCGCGGGCGATCGCTTCGGCGCTGCGGGCGTTCTTCGACAGCGCCGCGGCCTGACGCTTGCTGATCACCAAGCCTTCGGCGAGAGCGCGATTTCCGGCAAAGACGCGCGACAGGAACGGCGCGCGGCTGCCGCGTGCCCGCGAGAACCGCGCCGCCATGGTTTGCCTGGCGGTATGGGCGACGACCTCGTCGATCCAGCCCTCTCCCAGCCGCGCGCCCGGTTCCAGCAAGAGCAGCCAGTCGCCCTTGGCCTGCCTGATGCCGGCGGCGATGCCGCCGCTGACATAGTGGCAGCCGGCATGTTCGGCGACGCGGTGCGTCTGATCGGTCGAGCCGGTGTCGCAGACGAGAACGTCGCGCACCACGCCTTCGACCGCGCCGCCGATCAGCGAGGCGAGCGTGCGGGCAAGGCCCTCCTCGTCATTCAGGGTTTCGATCAGGACGCTGAGCATGTTTAGCCGAATAGCGGAAAGCGGTGGGCAGCGCCAGTTTTTGCGGCGCGCCGCGAGAAAGTTCTTGCTTTGTTCTCATCAATGCGATAGGAATACATTCATGAGCAGAGCGATTCGACAGCGGGCGGACAGTCCCTGGGAAAGGGCCAAAATGGAACAGATCGTGCGTGCCGATATTGCAGCCTTCGGCGCTGGCAGGGCCGAGATGGCGAATGCGATGATCGAGCAGAGCGGCATGCGCGTTCGTCCCGACCGCAATCGCGGCAGGTCGGCGGGCATCAATCCGTCCGGCCGTTTCGAGCCGGTCAGCCGACACGTGTTTGACGATGGCTGGAATTCGCTGGAGGAGCTGCCGCCGTTCAGGACCGAGGTACAGGTCGAGAAGCCGCGCACCATCATCACGCGCAACGAATCGCCCGACATCTCCTTCGACCGCTCGATCAATCCCTATCGCGGCTGCGAACATGGCTGCGTCTATTGTTTCGCGCGGCCGACGCACAGCTTCATGGGCCTGTCGCCGGGGCTGGATTTCGAATCGAAGCTGTTTGCCAAGCCGGATGCGGCGCGGCTGCTCGACAAGGAATTGTCCAGGGATAATTACCAGCCGCGCACCATCGCCATCGGCACCAATACCGATCCTTATCAGCCGATCGAGAAGCAATACCGGATCATGCGCGAGATCCTCGAAGTGCTGGAGGCGCGCGGGCATCCGGTCGGCATCGTCACCAAATCGGCGCTGGTGACCCGCGATATCGACATTCTGTCACGCATGGCCGAACGCGGGCTGGCCAAGGTGGCATTGTCGGTGACGACATTGGACAGGATGCTGGCCAGAACGATGGAGCCGCGAGCGTCGACGCCGACCAAGCGGCTGGAGGCGATCAGGCAGCTTTCGGATGCCGGCATTCCGGCCTCGGTGATGGTCGCGCCGATCATCCCCGGACTGACCGACCCGGAGATGGAGCGCATCCTCGATTCGGCGCAGGCAGCGGGCGCGCGCGAGGCCGGCTATGTGCTGCTGCGCCTGCCGCTGGAGGTCGCGCCGATCTTCAAGGACTGGCTGCTGCGCCACTATCCCGACCGCTATCGCCACGTCATGTCGCTGATCCGTTCGATGCGCGACGGCAAGGACTACGATTCGGAATGGGGCAAGCGCATGAAAGGCTCCGGTCCCTATGCCTGGCAGATCGGCCGGCGTTTCGAGATAGCTGCCAAACGGCTCGGCCTCAACGCCGAGCGGCGCTCGCTCAGGACCGACCAGTTCGTCCCCGCCGCCAAGGCTACCGAGCAGCTGATGCTGCTGTGACAAAGCGTCTCGCGCCAGCCGCTTGAAGCGGCCGCAGCAGGCGAAAAATCCCGTCCGGCCTGTCCTGTCCCCGGGCTTGCAGACGGTAGCCCCCTCCTGGTCCGGTGCCCCGCCCGACCCGGAGGGGACTTGCGGAGAATCGGAGCCGATGCGAACCTCGCCGCACCATGGCTCGCCCGCGTTCCGATTCTCCGCTTCTCTTCGAAATCGTCGAGAAACCCGACTTCTCGTTCGAGACGAGGGCGATGGCCGAAGGCCTTTGGCCGGTGGCGGGGATGGACGAGGCCGGCCGCGGCCCGCTCGCCGGGCCGGTGGTGGCGGCAGCGGTGGTGCTCGATCCCGCCAACATCCCCGACGGCCTCGACGATTCCAAGCGGCTGACGCATTTGCAGCGTGAGGCGCTGTTCCTGAAAATCCTCGGCTCCGCGCTCGCCGTATCGATGGCCTCGGTCAGCGCCGAAGGCATCGATGCCTCCAACATCCTCAAGGCCAGCCTGGAGGCGATGCGCCGTGCCGTGGCCGCCCTGTCAATCCGGCCGAAGCTGGCACTGGCCGACGGCCGCGACGTGCCGCCCGGGCTGCCCTGCGAGGGCAAAGCACTGATCAAGGGCGACCAGCGCTCGCAGTCGATCGCCGCAGCCTCGATCGTCGCCAAGGTGATGCGCGACCGCATGATGTGCGGCTGCGGCAGCCATCATGCGCGTTACGGCTTCGAACTGCATATGGGCTACGCCACTGTGCGCCATCGCACGGCGATCGATCTGCACGGGCCAGTGGCACGGCTGCACCGCGCCTCCTTCGCGCCGTTCCGGTTCGGCGGCACCGAGGTGCTGGAGGAAGAGGGTTTTTCGGATTTGGATTGACATTGCGAAGGCGGCTAGGCGCGGATCTCCTCCCTCGAGGGGAGATGGCCGGCAGGCCAGAGGGGGTCGCCTCGCGTGAAGCGCCAACGTTCTCTTTCGTTCCATAGGGCGTCGCGCCAGGACGTGCCGACCCCCTCTGTCGCCTTTGGCGACATCTCCCCCTCGAGGGGGGAGATTACGCGCTCAGTCGCTTTCGCCAACAAAAAAGCCGCCAGGTTTCCCGGGCGACTTTCGATGAATTTCTCGTCGAAGTCGCTTAATTCAGCTTCGACTTCAAATCCTGCAGCGAGGCGTTGAACAGGTCGGCGCCGGCCTTGGCGTCGATCTTGCCGGCCAGCAGCGCCCGCGCGGCTTCGACCGCGATGTCGACAGCGCTGGCACGCACTTCGCCGATCGCTTCGCGTTCGGCCTGGCCGATCTTCTGCTCGGCCAAGGCGGTGCGCCGGGCGACATAGTCCTCGGTCTTCTTGTGCGCCTCGGCGGCAAGCATGTCGGCTTCACGCTTGGCGGCGGCGACGATGGCCGCCGCCTCCTGCTCGGCTTCCTTGCGCTTGCGCTGGTATTGGCCAAGCAGCTGCTGGGCTTCTTCGCGCAACCGGCGCGCTTCCTCGAGCTCGGAGCTGATCTTGTCGGCACGCGCATCAAGCGCCTTGGCGATCATGCCCGGCACCTTGATGTAGATGGCGATGCCGAGGAAGATTACGAGGGCAACAGTTGCCCAAAGCGTCGCGAGAGATGTGGCGTCCATGATGCGCTCCTCACCCGGCCACGGATTTGACCGCGGCCGCGATTTCGGCCTTGCTGGCCTTGCCGCCGACAAGCGCCTCGACGATGGCCGAAGCAGTGTCCTCGGCGATCGTGCCGACTTCCTTCATGGCATTGGCCTTGATAGAAGATATACGCGCCTCGGCCTCGCCAAGCTTCTGGTCAAGCGCTGCCTCGATCGTCTTGCGGGCAGCCTCGGCTTCCGCCTTGGCCGCATCGTTGGCCTGCTGGCCGATCGCATTGGCCTTGCCCTTGGCTTCCGCCAATTCCTGCTCATAGGCGGCAACGGCGGCATCGGCCTCGCTTTTCAGCCGGGCAGCATGGTCGAGATCCTGGGTAATGCGGTCGTTGCGCACGTCGATGATGCCGCCAACGCGCGGCATCACCACCCGTTTCAAGAAGAGATAAAACAGCCCGAAGGTGATTGCCAGCCATAGAAGCTGCGAGGGGTACGTCGCCGGATTGAATGGCGGGAACGTGCCGTGCGCCTCGGCAGGCACGCCGGTGCTAGCGCTGCCGCCTTCGACGGCGGGCGCGGACTCTTGCGCAAAGGCAGATGTCACGAACATGGACTATCCCCGAAATTCAGGCCCGCCGCAGGATCGCGGCCGACCTGTTCAATTCTTCCCAATGTTCAGCCGAACAAGCATTCAGCCGAACAAAGCGAGAAGCGCGATGAGAAGCGAGAAAATACCCAGCGCTTCGGTCACGGCGAAGCCGAAGATCAGGCGGCCGAACTGGCCGTCGGCTGCCGACGGGTTGCGCAGCGCGCCCGCCAGATAGCTGCCGAAAATGTTGCCGAGGCCAATGCCCGCGCCGCCCATGCCGAGGCATGCGATGCCGGCACCGATGTACTTTGCTGCTTCTGCGTCCATTTGTTCAACTCCTTTGGATCTAAAATTCCGTTGCAAAATCGATCCGGCGGCAATGCCGGAAACCTTGTCAGTGCCCGGGATGCAGGGCGTCGTTGAGATACATGCAGGTCAGCACCGCAAAGACGTAGGCCTGCAGGAACGCGACCAGCAGCTCCAGCGCCGTCAGCGCCACGGCCATCGCCAGCGGCAGAACCGAACCAGCCACGCCGACCGCGCCGAGCGCGCTCAGGCTGACGACAAACCCCGAGAACACCTTCAGCGTGATGTGACCGGCGAGCATGTTGGCGAACAGACGAACCGACAGGCTGACCGGACGCGAGACGAAGGAAATCACCTCGATCAGCACCACCAGCGGCAGCAGGTAGACCGGCACGCCATGCGGGACGAACAGCTTCAGGAAGCCAAGGCCGTGCTTGGTGAAGCCGTAGACGAGGACCGTTCCGATCACCAGCGCAGCGAGGCCGAAAGTGACGATGATGTGGCTGGTGATGGTGAAGAAATACGGGAACAGGCCAAGCAGGTTGGCGACAAGCACGAACATAAACAGCGAGAACACGAAGGGGAAGAACTTCATGCCTTGCGTGCCCGCGGCGTCCCTCAGCATATTGCCGACAAATTCATAGGCCATTTCCGAGACCGACTGAAGGCGGCCCGGAACCAGGCTGCGGCTCGACGTACTGAGGTAGAGAAACGCCGATGCGACAGCGACCGTCGCAAGCATGAACAGAGCCGAATTGGTGAAGGACAGGTCGTAGCCGCCGATGTGAATCGGAATGATCGGATGGATCTGGAACTGGTGGATCGGATCGACCTTGTCAGCAGCCACTTTAAATCCCCATCAAAGCCGCAGACGGCTTCAGCATTCTGTTCAATGCGCCGGCATGCGGCGCCTCAATTCATTCTTTCGGATCGCGCGGTTTGTCGCCCGTTCCGAATTCCGACACAAGCCCGGCTGAACGCAGGACGTTGAGCACGCCGGCGACAAAACCCAGCAGCAGACCGACTATCAGACCCCATGGCGATGTCCCCGCCACGCGATCGATAAACCAGCCGAGAGCCGCACCGACCACTATCCCGGCGATGAACTCGCTGGACAGCTTGAGCGCCTGGCCGTACCCGGCCACACTGCCCGTTTTCGCGTCGTCTTTCCCCTCGAGCCGGTCCGGCCGCCTTGTCGCAAGTGATGCTTCAAGGTCGCGCCGGCGGCGCTCAAGATCGTCGTCGCGGATGTCGGCTTCATGCTGCTTGCCGCGGCCGGTTTTGCCGGTTCCGTCTGGCCCATTCTTGTCGGCCACGCAACCCCCCTGCCCGGTCAGACCGTCACCGTCCGTCCGCTTCTTAAAGTCGCCGGCAACATAGTTAGAGGGTCCGCGCCCGTCAAGCCACGGGCGGACGTTCAAGCTCAAGTATTTTTTCGTTATAAATCAGCCACTTGCTCGGGTGCGACATCGTGCCCGACGCGGTCTCTGGCGGGCTGCGGCCGAATCCCCGCGGCGATGCGTCTTCGATCGGCCGCTCTCGCGCGAAAGACGCAAGGGCTGCCCGAGCGCTCAGCTCCAGCCGCCACCATAGGTGCGGTAGAAGATGTGCAGGCCGATCCTGGTCATTTTCTGCATCGTCCGCGCCCAGCCCGGATGGACGTAGTTGGCGTAATAATGGGTCGACGAGCCGACTTCCGGAATGAAGATCTTGCCGGCTGTGACTGCCATGGCGACATCCTGGGCGGTCTTGTAGGCAGCGGGGTTGTCGATGCGCTTCTTCCTGCCGTCGCAGGCGAAGGAAAACTGGCAGCGGTTGAACCAGTTGTCGTTCTGGTAGACGACGCCGCAGATCGAGTTCGGATAGGCGGGGTTGCGGACGCGGTTGAGGATGACCTGGGCGACGGCGGCCTGGCCGCGCACGGATTCGCCGCGCGCTTCGAAATAGATGCCGTTGGCGAGACAGGCCTGCTCCGGCTTGGAAAAGACGCTCGCCGGCAGCGGCGTCTGCATCCAGGAATGATCGCCCTTGCTCAGCGGCGGAATGAAGCGGCCGTCGTTCGGGTCCTCGTCCTGCAGCAAGGCCTCGAAGGGCGACGCCTGTGCATAATCGGGAGCGGACGAGGCGTAGGCGGTCGCCAGCACGTCAGGATGATCATTGTTGACCAGCGCGGCAAGCATCGCCGGTACGCCGGAATCCGGCTTCTTGTCGATGCGCGTGTGGAAGGCGGCGGCGATCTGGATTTCCTTGCCTTTGATCTCGGGCTTGGCGAAGGCCATCCTCAGGCCGCTGTCCATGCTTGGGCGGAGCAGCGAAGAGGTGCGCTCGAAGATCGAGCCGGCGTTGAAGTTCTTCGGCGGCGAGACGGGCGAGACCTGGATGATGCGGCCCTTCTTGTCGGCGCGCGTGATGCGGTCCTCGTCCGGCGTCGTGCCGGCGATGCTGCCCTTGCCGCGAAACGAAACGGCGCCGATGCCGGGCAGTTGAACGCCGGAGCCGGAGAGCGAGCCGGTGCTGCTGGAATCGAGGAAGGGCATTTCGGCGGCGTGAACGGAGCCGGCGACGGATTTCTCGACATAGGCGTTCCAGCGGACGCTCGGCGCCTCCAGGCCGGAGACCAGGCTGGTCATGTCCTGATAGGCAGCGACCGTCGGAAAGCCGATCCAGATGCCAAGGCCAATAACGAGGGGAGACAGGAAGGAACGCTTTTTCTCACCGGCGGCGGCGACAAGCCGCGTCAAAACACGTCGATGCACGGAACTCTCCAGAAACGCAACGGACCCCACTGGAGAGCTACAATGATGCATTAACCTTGATGGGGCGTTAACAGCTTAGAACGTTGTTTTCCCATCTCGTGTCGAAGTCAGGCGCTTTTGCGGCCGTCGCTTGACGGAAGAAAGATCGGCCAGGCGATCAGCGCGCAAATAGCCGCACCCAGCCAGACGCCTGCCCACGAGCAGAGCACGAGAAGCCCGGGAATGGCGATCGGCACCAGGAAGAAGGCGATGAAGACCAGGCTGTTGGCGAGGCCGAGCGCCGTTCCGGCCTGGCTGGCGCCGGCCAGCGTCGCAAGCTCGGTGTAGGCAACGCCGTGCCAGGAGGAGACGCAGACGCCGGCCACGACCAGCATCGCAACGATCGCCGGCGACAGCATCGGCGCTTGGCCTGACAAGAATTGGCCCGAAAACAAGACGAGCGCCGCAAGCACGGTGAAGGCGGCCACGCTCAGCATGCTGCACAGACGCAGGAACGACCGGCGGTTGCCGTGACGGTCGGTGTAGCGGCCGCTCCAGACGCGCATGACCATGGCGCCGACCTGCACGGCAGCGAGGCTGGCGCTGATCACGGCTGTTCCCATGCCGGCGAAATCATGCAGGAACACGGAAGCAAAGGTGAGCACCGCCACCTGCGGAAAGCAAAGCAGGCCAATGGCTGTCGCGATGCGCCAGACGGCCGGGTTGCGCAGCGGCGCCGGGCCGGCCGGCTTTGCCGCGCTGCTCGAACGGGCGTCGTCATGCGCCGGCGGCTGATGCAGCCAGCGCCAGGCGAGCGAGGTCGAGACCGCGGAGGCAGCCGCCAGCAGTCCGAAGACCGCCGTGAAGCCATGGGCCGAAGCGAGCGACGGCAGCACCAGCGCGCCAAGCCCGCCGCCAAGCGGCACCGCCGTCTGCCTGATGCTCATGGCAAAGCCGCGCTCGCCTTCGCCGAACCAGGCCATGATGGCGCGGCCGCTGGAGCCGTTGACGCTGCCGCCGAGCAATCCGGTGACCAGCAGGGCAGCGGCGAGAAGCGCGATGCCGGGAATATGGGCCGGTGACGGCACGACCAGCGCGGCCATGACAAGCAGCCAGACCGCGGTTGCGCCGAGCCCCGTCAGCAGCACGCGGCGGTCGCCCCAGCGATCGGTCAGCAGCCCCCACGGCAATTCGCTCAGCGCCACACCCAGGCCGAGAAGACCAAGCGCCAGGCCGAGCTCGCCATTGGAGAGATGATAGCCCGAGCGCAGGAACACCGCCGTGGCCGGAATGCCGGAGAAGGTCGCGGAAAAGCAGGCATTGGCGGCGACGCCGATGCCCAGCACCTTCCAGCGATGATTGGCTCGAAGCACCGCCGCCTCTGACGGGGTGGTAACGGCGGCCGGGCGAAGCGGTTTGCATTCTACTCGTGTGGCGACAGCGGACATGGTTCAGCTCCTGCATGGGTCGGCTGCATTCGGTCTTGACGCGCTCTCTCTACCGCCATAGCTTCGTACTGAATATCAGGAAGTTTTTGACGTAATGTCCCGAATATCAGGATTATTGGCATGCGACGCGTGACATTCGATCTCGACGTTCTGCGCAGCTTCGTTACCGGCATGGAGCTGGGCAGCTTCGCCAAGGCCGCCGACCGGCTCGGCCGCTCGACCTCGGCAATCAGTGCGCAATTGAAGAAGCTGGAGGAGCAGGCGGCGATGCCGATCTTCCGCAAATCTGGGCGTGGCCTGGCGCTGACGGACGCGGGCGAGACCATGCTCGGCTACGCGAGGCGGCTGATCGAGCTCAATGACGAGGCCGCCTCCGCCATCCACGATGTCGAGCTGGAGGGTTGGGTGCGGCTTGGGCTACAGGAGGATTTCGGCGAGGCCGTGCTGCCGGAGGTGCTCGGGCGCTTCGCCCGCGCCCATCCCAAGGTCAAGATCGAGGCCAGGATCGCACGCAGCCATGAGCTTGCCGAACGGATCATTTCGGGCAGCCTCGATATCGCGCTTGCCTGGCACAATGGCGCGACGCTGCCCTACAGCCGGCATGTCGCCGACGTCCAGATGCGCTGGATCGGCCCGGCAAAACAGATCGAGATCAGCCTGCGTGATGGCGAGGCGTTGCCGCTGGTGGCGCTCGAAGCGCCGTGCCTGCTGCGCAGCGTGGCGACCGAAACGCTCGACCGCGCCGGCCTGGCATGGCGGATGGCCTTCTCCAGCCCGAGCCTTGGCGGCATCTGGGCAGCCGTCGCCGCCGGGCTCGGACTGACGATCCGCACCGATATCGGCCTGCCGGCCACCGTCAGGGCGATGACGCCGGAGATCGCCGGGCTGCCCGCCTTGCCCAAGATGGCGCTGTTCCTGCACCGCAAGGAGGCCGAGCCCGACCCCGTGGCAGCGCGGCTCGGCGACATCCTGCTGCAGGCAGCGCTCGAAGCGTTGCCGCAGACGCAATCGGCGCCTGTCTTGCGCAAAGTGGCGTAAAGGAGAAGTGGCGCCTAGCGGCGCTTCTTTGCCTTGCCGGCGAAAGGATTGTCCGAGGTGCGCAAGGCGATGCGGATCGGCACGCCGGGCATGTCGAAAGCCTCGCGCAGGCTGTTCGAGAGATAGCGGACGTAGGATTGTGGCATCGCATCCGGCCGTGAGCAGGAGACGACGAAGCCCGGCGGCCGCGTCTTGGCCTGCGTGACATATTTGATCTTCAGCCGACGCCCGGCGACAGCGGGCGGCGGATGATGCGCCAGGATGCCTTCCAGCCAGCGGTTGAGCTTGCCGGTCGACACACGGCTGTTCCAAACTCGATGCGTCCGGATGACGGCATCCATCAGCTTGTCGAGGCCACGCCCGGTCTCGGCCGACACCGGCACCGCCTGCATGCCGCGCGCCTGCGGCAGCAGCCGCTCGGTTTTTTCGCGCAGCTCGGCCAGCAACTCCTGGGGATGATCGACAAGGTCCCATTTGTTGAAGGCGATCACCGGGGCACGGCCTTCGCGGATGATCAGGTCGGCGATCTGCAGATCCTGCTTCTCGAAGGGAATGGTGGCGTCGAACACGATGATGACGATCTCGGCAAAGCGGATGGCGCGCAAGCCGTCCTGCACCGACATCACTTCGAGCTTTTCGTGGATCCTGGCCTTGCGGCGCATGCCGGCGGTGTCGAACAATTTTAAGCGGCGGCCATGCCAGTCCCAGTCGACCGAGATGGAATCGCGAGTGATGCCGGCCTCAGGGCCGGTCAACAGCCGCTCCTCGCCGATCAGCGCGTTGATCAGCGTCGACTTGCCGGCGTTGGGGCGGCCGACGACGGCGATGCGCATCGGCTTGGTGTCGTCATAGCTCGGCTCGGCGTCCGGGTCGGTGATGTCCTCGCCGATCAGCACCTCGCTGGCGGCGACCTCATCCTCGCCGGCCTCTTCGTCCTCGCCGAAGGCGCGCGCCTCGCCAAGCGCTGCGATCACCGCGTCGCGCAAATCGGGCAGGCCCTGGCCGTGTTCGGCCGAGACCGGGATCGGTTCGCCAAGGCCGAGCTCCCAGGCCTCCAGCATGCCGCCCTGGGCGCCGCGCGCCTCGGCTTTGTTGGCGACGACGACAACCGGCTTGCCGGACTTGCGCACGATCTCGGCGAAGGTCTTGTCGTCGGGCATCAGCCCGGACTTGGCATCGATCGTGAAAAAGATCAGGTCGGCCTCGCGGATGGCGATCTCGGTCTGGGCGCGCATGCGGCCGGGCAGCGTCGAGGCAGCCGCATCCTCGAAGCCGGCGGTGTCGATGACGTCGAAATGCAGGTCGTAGAGCTTTGCGGCATGGACGCGGCGATCGCGAGTGACGCCGGGGGTATCATCGACAAGCGCCAGCTTCCTTCCCACCAGCCGATTGAAAAGGGTCGATTTGCCGACGTTAGGCCGGCCGATGATGGCGACTTTGAAGGTCATGGACTATCACGACACGCCGCCCGAGCCGCGGATCAGCTCGGACATCAATGTCGCCCGCTCGCGCGTGTTGCGCGGGGCGCCGTCATCCGCGGCGATCTGGTCGAACAGCTTCAATGCATCCGCCGCCTTGCCTTCCTTCCAGGCGGCAAGGCCAAGCGCCTCGCGCGCCGTATGGCGCAGCGTGTTGGTGTCGGCGGTGAGCGCCTCGACGCGGCTGGAGACATCGGCGAAAGAGCCGTGGTCGACCAGAAGCAGCGCTGCCCTGAGACGCGCCATGTCGCGAATGCCGGAGGGGATCTTGGTATCGGCGGCGACCTCGTCGAAATCCTTGACGGCGGCGTCGACGTCGCCCTTGTCCGCCTTGACGGTTGCCGCGCGCATGCGGGCGAGCAGCGGATAGGCGCCGTAGCCGTCCTTCTCCAACGCCTCCAGAGCGGCAAGCGCCTCGTCGTTCTTCCCGTCATTGGCAAGCTTGAGCGCCTGCGAGAAGGCATCGCCGGAGCGGTTGGCGCGGGTCTCGTCCCAATAGCGGTAGCCAACGACAGCGGCAGTGCCGAGCACCACCAGCACGGCCAGCACAAGCAAGGCGGGACCGAAACGGTCCCACAGCGCATGCGCCTGGTCGCGACGAATCTCTTCGTTGACTTCGCGGATAAAACTGTCGTCCGACATGGATCAAAACCATTCATGCCCCGGCCGGGGCGGTTGATGAGCCCGCGTTTTAGCGAAATTTTGCCGGCATGGAAGGGGTTCGGCAGGAAAATCGCCTATTCACGAGGCAGTCGCCGCCAACGGCGGCCGACAGGTCGATCGTACCCGTGCCATATTTCACCGGTAGGCGTCGCTTCTACATTCCCTAAATCAAGTCAGATGCCTTTGCCCCATTTGTCCCGCGTTATTGCGTTTTCCATTGCCGTGTTTGCTGCCGGCGCGGCTTTTGCCGACCCGCCGGCGCCGCCCGCAAAACCGAAGCAGATCGTCATTATCTCATTCGACAGCGCCCGCGACATTTCGCAGTGGCAGCGCAGCCGGGCGCTGGCCGCACGCACGGGTGCGCATTTCACCTATTTCGTCTCCTGCGTGTTCCTGCTGTCGCCCGAGACACGCAAGGAATACACCGCGCCCGGCAAGACAGAAGGCAAATCGAACATCGGCTTTGCCGCCTCCAAACAGGAAGTCGCCGAGCGGCTCGAGCAGATCAACCTCGCCGCCTCGGAAGGCCACGACATCGGCAGCCATGGCTGCGGTCATTTCGACGGCAAGGACTGGAGCAAGGCCGACTGGCTGAGCGAATTTGGCGCCTTCAGGCATGTTCTCGAAAACGCCTATTCGATCAACGGCATTGCTGCTGAACCGAAGGGCTGGCGCGATTTTGCCCGTAAGTCGGTGGTCGGCTTCCGCGCGCCTTATCTGTCGGCAAACAAGGCGCTTTACGAGGCGCTGCCCGCGGCCGGCTTCCTGCTCGACGCAAGCGGCGTCTCGCGTGGGCCGGTTGAGCCACCGACCGTCAACGGCATCACGCGCTTTTCGCTACCGCAGATCCCGGAAGGGCCGAGCTCAAGGCGGGTGATCGCCATGGATTACAATCTCTATGTCAGGCATTCCGGCGGCTTCGAGCGGCCGAGCATGGCGGAAGAGTTCGCTGACCGGACCTATAACGCGTTCCGCGCCGCCTTCGATGCGCAATATCAGGGCAAGCGCATTCCGCTTGAGCTCGGCTTCCACTTCACGCTGATGAATGACGGCGCCTACTGGAACGCGCTGGAACGCTTTGCCGGCGAGGTCTGCATCAAGGCGGACGTCGAGTGCATCAGTTTTCGCGATTATGTTTCGCGGCGAGGCGAAAGGCGGGCGGCGGTGGGCGGCTGAGCCGCAAGCGCCCGCCGCCCGCCAGGCTTAGCTTGCCGGCTGGTCCTCAGGACGCAGCCCGGCTTGCTCGCGTTCCAGATAGCGCTGGTCGATTTCGGGCAGCGGCTCGCCTTCGAGCGTAGCCTCGAAGGCGCGCAGGCGTTTGTGCACCGACTGCAGCTCAACGATGGTCGACCACGAAGTGAGCAGGAACTGGAGCGATCCTGTTACTCGGCCAAACGCATTGGAAATCTGCTGGAAGGCTCCGAAAGTTATTCTGTGAGCCACAAAGGATGGTCCAAGGATCAGCATTGCGAAGATATTGTCGGCCTGCAGGTAGGTGTAACGTACAACATTGAAATAGATGTAATGAAAATAGAGCCGGAAATAGTTGTGGCGAACCTTTGAAAACAGCTCGGCAGTGGTTGCAGGCTGAGCTCGATCCTCGTGATCTTCGCCATAGACGAGTTCTTTACGATAAGCTGCCTCGACACGCTGGTTCCGGAACTGCAGGCCCGGCAGTTTCAATCCGGCAACCATGACTGAGATTGTTCCGAACAGACACCAGGCCAATGCGGCAACGACCAAAGGCTGAGGGATCGCACCGACGATCGGCAGTTCGCTGATATGGCTCTGCAACTGGATCATCACCGGCAGGAATGCAATCAAGGTCATGATCGACTGGACAAAGCTGGAACCCAGATCTTCCATGATCTGCGAGAACCGCATCGTATCCTCCTGAATACGTTGTGAGGCGCCCTCGATGTGGCGGAGCCTGCTCCAGTTCTCCACGAAGTAATTGTTCATCGCGGTGCGCCAGCGGAATATCCAGTGGCTCACGATGAAGGCATTGACGACCTGTACATTCATTCCTATCAGCGCGAGCCATGAAAAGCTCGCCAATCCGGCATAAAACTCTGCGTCGGTGGATTTAATAGTCCCCGACATCAATCCCTGGATATAGTCAAAGAAAGGCCCATACCAGGCGTTGACCGCGACACTGACCTGTACATTGAAATAGATGAGGAACAGGATGACCGCGCTGATCAATATCGACCAGTTTTGCCACGGATGCGGTGCATACCAACTCCAGAACGCATAGAAGACGGCAACGCAAAAAGCGAAATAGAGATAGAACCACAGAAACGGGTTCGACCAGAGCACGGCAATACCAATAATGGGCGGTGCATCAGCCGCAGCCGGCGGCAAGCCGAACACAGCGCCCAGCTGCTCGCCACCGAAAAACCAGAACAGGATAGCGGCAAGGCTCCAGACGGCCAAGGAACTGAAGAACAGCTTCGGCTGCGGAAAAAACGATACGAACACTGTGGCGAAATCCTCGGTCGGCGCAAATCAGCGGCGTTGGTCAGCGGGCATAAAGTCACACATTAGTGGGAAAGAAAATGCCCGTGCGCGATGCCCGCAACCGAGCAAGACCATAATCATGGCGATTTTGGCGCAGCCGACCAGGCGATCGCGCCGGAAGCGAGCAGGACGGCGGCAGCCACGATCGAGGCAAGGAAAAAGTTGCCCGAGGCCTGCGCAAGCAGCCCGGCGACGATCGGGCCGATGATCTGGCCGAGGCCGAAGGCGGCCGTCATCACCGCCAGCATCCGGCGTGGTGCTTGCGGAGCAAGCTGCCTGCCGGCCTGCAGGCCAAGCGCGGTGATGGCTATGAAGGTGCCGCCGACAAGAAGGCCGCCGAGCAGCGGCCCGGTGCGCCCGCCCATGACGACACTGGCGCTGACGCCGACCACCTCGACCAGGCACCCCAGGGCATAGGTGGCATAGAGCCCGATCCTGGCCGTAAGCTTCTGCCACAGCCAGACCGAGGGGGAACCGGCAAGGCCGGTGACCATCCAGACCACGGCCTCGAAGACGCGGCCGCCGCCGCCCTGGCGGACGATGGCGACCAGGAACGTTGCCGTGACGATGTAGCCGAAGCCGAACAGGCCGTAGGCGACGATGATCTTCACCAGCGACCGGTGCTTCGGCAAGGCCGGCTCGCTCCCGGTGGTGCTGTTCGCGGCCGAGGTGCCGCCGGCCAGCAAGGCGACGGCGGCAAAGCCGCAGGCAGAAATCACCGCCGACCACAGCCAGCCCGCCGCCCAGCCCGCATGTTCGGTGACGAGGAGCGCCAATAGCGCCGAGGACGCCGCGATGCCGAGGCCGACACCGCCGAAATACAGCGCCTGCAGGTCGTTTCGACCGGCCGCGGCGAGATGACCGAAAACGATGCTGGTCATGAAGACCAGGACAAAGGCGCTTGCAACGCCGGCAAGAAAGCGGATGAGGAGAAAGCCGGGCATGGTACCGGTCAGGCCCATCAGGCCGGCGAGGATCGCGGTGGCGGCAAGGCCGGCCAGCATCAGCTGGCGCTCGCGGCCTTGCGCCCAGCCGCCGGTGGCGGCAAGCGCGCCGACGAGGTAGCCGAGATAATTGGCCGATGCGATCCAGCCGGCATCGGCCGGCGACAGGCCGAGCTCTTCCATCATGCCGGGCAGGATCGGCGTATAGACGAAACGGCCGATGCCCATGGCGACGGCCAGGGCGATCATGCCGGCGATTGCCAGGCGCAAGGGCGAAGCGATGTTCATCGCGGTGCACCATAGGTGCGCCTGCCGGCGAGACAATCCGCCTTTTATTGGGCCAGAAGGGCTGCGCAGCCGCGTCGGCGGCCGGCTCACCTGAAGTGCCAGCAAGTCCTTGTTCAGCCGCAGCAGGTCCTTGGCGGGGCCGTCTCGAAGCGGGTACGACGCGCGGTCAGCCTGAACGGTATGTCGGCGAGTTCGCGCTCCGACATGGTGTCGAGCACCGGATGCGACAGCGGATCGGTCACCCAATTGATGGCCTCGCTGTCATGCCGGTGCGGCTGCGTTCCGATCGGGGAAAAGGCGCCGAGCCATGATAAGATCTTCATCGGATTTGCCTCCTCACTCTGCGTAACCCACTTAGAATCCGCCGTTCGTTAGCGTCTGGCAATTGAGATTTCCGCCGCTCCAGTTTAGAAAAACTGTATGGCTACTCTGAACCGCGTCCATCTCAACGGCTTGCGCGCCGTGGAAACCGTTGCCCGCCTGGGCTCGCTTGCGGCGGCGGCCGGCGAGCTCAACGTCTCGGTCAGCGCCGTCAGCCAGCAGATCAACCGGACAGAAAAGCAGCTCGGCCGGGCGCTGTTCGAACGAACGCCAGCTGGCCTGGTGGCGACCGAATTCGGCACCGTCTTTAGCGCCCGGCTCAGCGCAGGCTTCCGCGAACTCGCACAGGCGGTGGCGCTTGCCGACGAAAGCTCGGAGTGCACGCTCGTGGTTTCGGTGGCGCCGGCTTTCGCCTCGAAATGGCTGCTGCCGCGGCTGTCGCGGCATTTTGCCCGCCATCCGAACGTGCTCCTGCGCATCGATGCCTCGGTGCGGCTTGCCGATCTCGATCGTTCGGACATCGACGTCGCCATCCGGCTCGGCGACGGCAAATGGCCGGGCGGGCGGGCCGAATTGCTGCTGGCGCAGGAGGTGTTTCCGGTCTGCGCACCGGTGATCGCCAGCAAGCTGAAATCGATCGAGGACCTTGCTTTGACCTGTGCGATCACGGACGAAAGGTCGATGATCAGTTGGGAGAGCTGGTTCGAAGCGGCCGGAGTGGAGCCGGTCACCTTCATGAACGGCGCGCGCTTCACCGATCCGATGCTGTGCCTGGAATCGGCGATTGCCGGTCACGGCGTCATGCTCGGCTGGCATTTGCTGGCCGCCGACGCACTGGCCGACGGACGTCTCGTCGCGCCGTTCGGCATACGCGCCCAGAGCGGCCTCGGCTATTGGCTGGTGACTTCGGCCAGCAAGGGCGAAAGCCGCAAGGTCAGGGATTTCAAGACCTGGATCCGCGAAGAGATCGAGGCGACGATGGCGCAGTTCAGGTCGCTCGAGAGCGCCAGCTAGACCTGCCGGCGTCATCAGAGTGGAAAGGTCGGCAGCGCCGGTCTATGTAAGAAACAGTCCCCAATCACGGCAGGCAGGATCATGACCACACATTCGCGCGGCGTTTCCGCAAGCATCGACCCGGTGAAGCTCGACAGGCTGGCGGAGGTCGCCGTCAAGGTCGGGCTGCAATTGCAGCCGGGGCAGGATCTGGTGCTGACCTCGTCTATCGCCGCGCTGCCTCTGACGCGGCGGATCATCGAGCACGCCTACAAGGCAGGCGCGGGCCTGGTGACGCCGATCTTCAACGACGATGAGATCACTCTCGCGCGCTTCCGCTACGGCGCCGACGCCGGTTTCGACCGCGCCGCCGGCTGGCTCTACGAAGGCATGGCAAAAGCCTTCGCCAACAATGCGGCTAGGCTCGCCGTGCGCGGCGAGGATCCGTCGCTGCTTTCGGCGCAGGACCCGGCAAAGGTGGCGCGTGCCAACAAGGCGAATTCGATGGCCTACAAGCCGGCGCTGGAGAAGATCACCGGCTTCGACATCAACTGGAACATCGTCGCCTATCCCGATCAGGCCTGGGCCAAGCAGGTATTCCCGGACGACGCCGACGACGTCGCCGTGGCCAAGCTCGCCGACGCTATCTTTGCCGCCTCGCGGGTGGATGTCGAAGACCCGATCGGCAATTGGACGGCGCACAATGCGGCGTTGAAGAGCCGCACCGAATGGCTGAACGGCCACAATTTCCACGCGCTGCATTTCACCGGCCCCGGCACCGACCTGACCGTCGGGCTGGCCGACGGCCACGAGTGGATGGGCGGCGCCTCGACCGCCAAGAACGGCATCACCTGCAACCCCAACATCCCGACCGAAGAGGTTTTCACCACGCCGCATGCAAGGCGAGTCGAAGGCCATGTCACCAGCACCAAGCCGCTGTCCTATCAGGGTACCCTGATCGACGGCATTGCGGTGCGTTTCGAGGCGGGCCGCATTGTCGAGGCCAAGGCCACGAAGGGCGAGGATGTGCTGCAGAAGGTGCTCGACACCGACGAAGGCTCGCGCCGTCTCGGCGAGGTGGCGCTGGTGCCGCATTCCTCGCCGATCGCCAAGAGCGGGCTGCTGTTTTTCAACACGCTGTTCGACGAGAACGCCGCCTGCCACATCGCGCTCGGCCAGTGCTATTCGAAGTGCTTCGTCGACGGCGCCTCGCTCGGCCAGGACGAGATCGCGGCGCGCGGCGGCAACAAGAGTTTCATCCACATCGACTGGATGATCGGCTCGGACAAGATCGACATAGACGGCGTCCATAAGGACGGCAGCCGCGTGCCGGTGATGCGCAAGGGCGAGTGGGTTTAGGCCCGGGATCTCTAAACGAAGGGCAGCAAGCAGCGGCGCCTGCTGGCCCATGCGGAATTGGCAATGGAGCTCGCGGTAAAGCGCATCTATGAGCCGCCGGCGCCCGATGACGGGCAGCGGGTGCTCGTCGACCGCATATGGCCTCGCGGCGTCCGCAAAGAGGAAGCGGCGCTGACGCTATGGCTAAAGGACATCGCGCCAAGCAATGGGTTGCGCAAATGGTTCGGCCATGAGCCGGCGCGCTGGGCGGAGTTCCAGCGGCGATACCGCGATGAGCTCGACCGGAACGGCGAGGCGGTCGGCCAGCTGTGCGCTCTGCTCGACAAAGGCCGGGTGACGCTGCTCTACGGCGCGCATGACAAGAAGCACAATAACGCGGTGGCGCTGGCGAGCTATTTGCGTGGGAAAACCACAAGCGTTTGATACGATCAATATGCAGGCAGGCGGCATGTCGCCGGCTATCGCCAATATCCAAGGTTGCAGTGGTGAGCGGAGCGCCGAAGCTGCCAATCTCCACCCTTGTTGGGGGAGATGTCCGGCAGGACAGAGGGGGACGCGACGGATCATGGCGGGTCGGTCCTATTTCCCACTCACCGCCTGCTGATAAACATCAGGCTTGAAGCCAACGAGAACCCTGTCGCCAAGTTCCAGCACCGGACGCTTGATCATCGTCGGTTTGGCCAGCATAAGCGCCTTGGCCTTGTTCTCGTCCAAGCCCAGTCTGTCCTCGTCCGACAGTTCACGGAACGTTGTGCTCGCCTTGTTGAGCAGGATTTCCCAGCCGACCTTGCCTGACCAGCCGTTCAGCCGATCCGCTTCAAGCCCGTCTGCCCTGTAGTCGTGAAAGCGATAGGCAACATCATGGCTCGCCAGCCAGGAACGCGCCTTCTTGACCGTATCGCAATTGGTAATGCCGTACATGGTGATCGTCAAAACGGATCCTCGGACCGGTCGATTCTAGCGGCACCGTAAAACCGCGCCTCTGACTTTTCCAGCGGCCTCGCCGGCCGTCGGCGATTTTCACGCTTGCCACGAGGAGATGGGCTTTCACGACGGCTGGGGCACGGTGGCGGATCAGTTGGCCGGCTATCTCAAGACGATCTGAGGCGACCCTGCTTCGCACTCACATTGCGGCCACGGAGCCGTCGTGGCCGTTCAACCGAACGCCGGTGCCGAGGCACCAACGCTCGCAACAAACTTGACGGTTGGCGTAATGCCAATGTTGAACGCTCAGGCGCCGTAGCCGATGATGCCCTTGATCTCGAGGAAGTCGTGGATGGCCCAGTCGGCGTATTCGCGGCCGTTGCCGGACTGCTTGTAGCCGCCGAAGGGCGCGAACGTGTCCCATTCCGGATAGTTGATCGAGACCTGCCCGGCGCGTAGCCGGCTGGCAATCTTGCGGGCGTGGTCGATATCCCCGGACTGCACATAGGCAGCCAGGCCATAGACGGTGTCGTTGGCGATCTTCACCGCATCATCATCGTCATCGTAGGAGATGACCGACAGGACCGGCCCGAAAATCTCCTCCTTCTCGATGGTCATGCCAGGCCTGACGTGGCCGAAAACGGTCGGTCGCACATAATAGCCACGGTTGAGGTGTTCCGGCCGGCCGGGGCCGCCGGTGACCAGCGTCGCACCCTCGGCGATACCTGCCTCGATCAACCGCTGGATCTTGTCGAACTGGATGTTGCTGACCACCGGCCCGAGCTTCGTCTCCTCCGAGCGCGGGTCGCCGACCTTGTGCCGTTCGGCGGCCTTCCTGGCGATCGTCAGCGCCTCGTCGTGACGGGCGGCCGGCACCAGCATGCGAGTCGGCGCATCGCAAGACTGGCCGCTATTGCCGAAGCAGGCGTTGACACCCTTGCGCACCGCCGTCTCGAAGTCAGCGTCGGGCAGCACGATGTTGGCCGATTTGCCGCCGAGCTCCTGCGCGACGCGCTTTACCGTCTCGGCCGCCGTCTTGGCGACGATGATGCCGGCCCGGGTCGACCCGGTGAACGAGACCATGTCGACGTCGGGATGGCCAGCCATGACCTGGCCGACATCCGGACCAGTGCCATTCACCATATTGTAGACGCCCTTCGGCGTGCCGGCGGCGTCCATCACCTCGGAAAAGATGATGCCGCTGATCGGCGCGATTTCGGAAGGCTTTAAAACGACGGTGCAGCCGGCGGCGATGGCCGGCGCCACCTTGCAGACTATCTGGTTGAGCGGCCAGTTCCACGGTGTAATCAGCGCGCAGACGCCGATCGGCTCCTTGACCACCATGGTGGTGCCGCGCTTCTCGCTGAATTCGTAATCCTCCAGCGCCTTGATGGTAGCTTCCATGTGCGCCCTGCCCGCCCAGGCCTGCGCCTCGCGCGCCCACCTGATCGGCGCGCCCATTTCCTGGCTGACCGCCTGGGCGATGTCCTCGTAGCGCTCATTGTAGACGTCGAGGATACGCTTCAGCAGCTTCAGGCGCTCGGCCTTGGTCGTTTGCGAAAAGGCCGGGAATGCCGCCTTGGCTGCAGCCACGGCCTTGTCGACATCGGCTTTCGAGCCGACCGAGATTTTGGTGTAGGCCTCTTCAGTGGACGGATCGATCACATCCAGCGTTGCCGGAACCACCGGGCCGACCCATTTGCCGCCGATGAAAAAATTGAGATGATTGCTCATGGGTCGTGCTCCGGTTTTCTGGAAATGAGTGAGACTAGCTAGGCAGCATAGGGCAGTTGGCACCACGGCGCAGGCTGATATGCGCCACGTCGCCGACGCTGAATTGAAAACCCTCTGTCCGGCGCGGCGCGTCGATCACCACCTGTGTCCCCTGCCCCAACTCTGCATGAAGGCGCAAGGTGCGGCCGTGAAAGACGATGCTGTTCACCCGCACCGGTGCAGTACCGGCCGCCGCCTCGGTCGTGGCCAAAAGGTCCTCCGGACGCACGCCAATGGTGCGCACCGTGCCCTCGCCAGGCAGCTCGCCTTTATCCGAAATCGCTTCCAGCGGCAGAGCGCCGGCGATGAACCGCAAGCGCTCGCCGTCACGGCCGACAAAGCGCGACTGCAGAAGATTCATGGTGCCGATGAAGCTGGCGACGAATTTGGTGGCGGGGCGGTCGTAAAGGGTCGCCGGCGGCGCAATCTGCTCTATGCGGCCCTTGTTCATCACGACAATGCGGTCTGAGATCGACAGCGCCTCGGTCTGGTCGTGCGTGACCATGACGAAAGTGGTGCCAAGCCGCGACTGCAGCCGCTTCAGTTCGACCTGCATCTGCTCGCGCAGATGCGCGTCGAGCGCCGACAGCGGCTCGTCGAGCAGCAGCACACGCGGCTCGCAGACGATGGCGCGGGCAAGCGCGACGCGCTGGCGCTGGCCACCCGACAATTCGGACACGCGGGCGCCGAGCTTCTCGGCAAGGCCGACCATGTCGAGCGCTGCGCCGACGCGCTTTGCCTGTTCGGCACCGGAGAGCTTGCGCAGCGACAGGCCGAAGCCGACATTTTCGGCAACGTTCATGTGTGGGAACAGCGCGTAGTCCTGGAACACGGTATTGACAGGACGGTCGAAGGGCCTGAGCGCCGTGATGTCGCGGCCTTCGAGCAGGACCTTGCCGTTCGACGGGCTCTCGAATCCGGCGATGACCCGCAGGCTGGTGGTCTTGCCGCAGCCGGACGGTCCGAGCAGGGTCAGGAACTCGCCGCGCGAAATATCGAGATCGACGGCGTCGAGCCCGATGATGCCGCCGGGGAAAATCTTGGAGACCTTGTCCAGCCGGACGAGCGGATCAGGCGCCATCGCGAACCTCGGACGGTTTGGTCGTGTTGACCCACAGGATCTGGCAGCGCTCGCTGCCCGGATTGCG
Source organism: Mesorhizobium sp. M0207 (assembly GCF_040321995.1). Classification (NCBI taxonomy): domain Bacteria; kingdom Pseudomonadati; phylum Pseudomonadota; class Alphaproteobacteria; order Hyphomicrobiales; family Phyllobacteriaceae; genus Mesorhizobium; species Mesorhizobium sp. M0207. Next base: position 258,494 of record NZ_JAMYSQ010000003.1, on the reverse strand, counting down.
GAAGGCATGCAGCAACGTGCTCTTGAAGGCGAAGCTGTCTCCGGCCTTCAGCCCGTATCTGGTCGAATCGACCACCAGCTCGACCTCGCCCGACAGGACGAAGCCGAATTCATGGCCGGCATGAGCATAGGCTTCGGCGGTGCCGCCACCGGCTTCCACGGTCACCAGCATGCCGGTCAGCGTGGCGGCCGGCGGCGACAGCAGCGCCTTGGCGATGCCTTCCGACTTGACCGGGATCTGACGCCGGCTGTTGGCGCGCACGCAATAAAGATCGTTGCCGACATCATTGCCGTCGGCGATCAGCGCCGACGGCTCTATATCGAGGGCGGCCGCAAGCGGCCAGATCACGCGGACCCGCAATGACGACATGCCGCGCTCGATCTGGCTTAGCGCACCTATCGAGACACCGGCTTTGGCGGCAAGTTCGGCCAGCGAGAGATTGCGCTCCAGCCTGAGCGCCCGCACGCGCCGGCCGACCCTGACGTCGGCGTCGTCCTTCGGCTTCTCAGCCGCTTCGTCCAGCATGTCCATTCGTTCGTCCTTGTTTGGTTAGGTTTTCCCTTCTCCCCTTGTGGGAGAAGGTGGATCGGCGCGAGGCGCCGAGACGGATGAGGGGTGTTGGCCGGAGTGCTGTCGGTGCCATCTGGAACACCCCTCATCCGTCGCCTTCGGCGACACCTTCTCCCGCAAGGGGAGAAGGAAGAACCAGGCTCAGCCGCCTGCCTTGACCTTCTCGAACATCTTGGCGAGTTCGTCATTCTGCTTCATCGGTCCGGTGAAGATCGTGGTCTTCAGCATCACCTCGGGATCGGAAGGCAGCTGCAGTTTCTCCAACTCCTCCTTCGGCACAGCGGCGAAAGCCGAGCTGGTCGAGCTGCCATAGCCGTAGGCCTGGATCAGATACTTTCCGGAATCCGTTTCCAGCCGGCTGTTGATGAAGTCATAGGCTAGGTCGACGTTCTTGGCGTCCTTGAGCATGACGAAACCGCAGGCCCAGGTCAGCATGCCTTCCTTCGGCTTCATGAACTCGACAGGCACGCCCTGCTTCTTCAGCGAGGTGGCCGAGGCGTTCCAGGTCATGGCCGCGACCAGCTGCCCGCTCGCCAGTGCCTGTTCGACCGAGGTCATGTCGGTGGTATAGTTCGAGAGCAGCGGGCGCTGCTCGCGCAGTTTTTCCGCCACCTTGTCCATCTGTTCCGGTGTCATGTCGAATGGATTGACGCCGGCCAGAAGGGCCGCCACCACCGGTGTGTCGTGGACGGCATCGATGGTCGCCATGCGCCCGGCATATTGCTTGTCCCAGAGCAGGTTCCAGCTGGCTTGCGGGTTCTTCACCAGATCGGTGCGGTAGAGGATCGAGGTATTGCCCCAGTCCCACGGCACCATCCAGACCTTGCCGTCGCCGGCCTGCAGGTCGGGCAGGTTCTTGAAGACCGGGAAGATCGAATCCCAGTTCTTGATGCGCTTGGTGTCGATCGGCTGCAGCAGGCCTTCCTTGTTCCAGCGCGCCACCTTGTCATAGCAAGGGTGCGCGACATCGGGGCGGAAGCCGGCCTTGACCTTGGTGAAGGCGTCATCGTCGTCGCCGAACATCGAGGCTTCGACACCATCGGGGTGCGCGGCGAGGAAGCTCTTGTTGAAGTCGGGCAGTTCATAGCCCGACCAGGTGAAATATTGCAGCTTGTCGCCGGCAAAGGCGACAGTCGACGCAAGCGCCAGCGCCAGCGCGAAAGCAGCCAGTCCGGTTTTCGTTGTCTTTGCCGTTATCGATTTCAGGTCGAATGCCATTGCAGTTCTCCTCTTTCGGTTTCTTCTGGTTTTGACAGGCTGGCGGGCGCTGGCCGCCGGGTGGCGGCAAGCCCGCGATGGCGCAGGATTTCGGCGAGTGCGGCGATGACGAACGACACGGCCAGGATCGCCGTGCCGAGCGCCATGACGGTCGGCAGCGATTTCGGGAAGCGCAGCTGGCTCCAGATATAAAGCGGCAGCGTCGGCTCGGTGCCGGCAAGGAAGAAGGCGACGATGAACTCGTCGAACGAGGTCAGGAAGGCCAGCATGAACGCCGAAATAATGGCGGGCAGGCTGAGCGGCAGCATCACCCGTCTGAAGGTCGTCCAGTCCGAGGCGCCGAGGTCGAGCGCTGCCTCACGGACGGTCTTCGGGATGGCGGCGAAGCGGCTGCGCATGACCACCACCGTCGTCGGCAGCGCCACCAATACGTGGCCGAGCACAATGGCAACGCGCGACGGCCCGAAACCGGCGAGATTGACCAGGATCAACAGCGAGATGCCGACGATGACGCCGGGGATCAGGATCGGCAGCCGCGCAATGGCACTGATCGTGGCGGCCAGCGGCGAGCGACCGTAGAGGTCCATATAGGACACGGTGATGCCGCAGAGTGTTGCGCCGGTGGCGGCAATGGCGCCGATGACGAGGCTGGTGGCAAGCGCACCGGACAGCGCCGAATTGCCGACCAGCGTGCCGTACCATTCCAGCGTGAAGCCTTGCAGCGGAAATGCCGCCTGGATCGAATTGTTGAAGGAAAACAGCGGGATCAGCAATATCGGCAGATACAGGAACACCAGATAGGCAAGGACATAGACACCCAGCCAGCCGCCGCCCTGCCTTGCATCGATACGCGCCGTGTTCATGTGCGGCTGCCGTATCGCCGGTCGGCGAAGCGCACCACCAGCACCACGGCGAGAATGACCAGCATGACGGCGACGGCGAGTGCGGCGCCGAACGGCCAGTCATTGGCCTTGCCGAACTCGGCCTGGATCAGTGTGCCGATCATTGTACTGGCAGGGCCGCCGACCAGCGCCGGCGTCACATAATCGCCGACGGTCGGCACGAAGACGACGAGAGCGGCCGCCAGCACGCCCGGCATCGAATTGGGCAGCACGATGCGGCGGAAGCTGGTGAATGGTTTTGCGCCGAGATCGGAAGCGGCCTCGAGCAACGACTTCGGGATGGTGTCCAGCGCCACATAGATGGGCAGGATGGCGAACGGCGCATAAGCGTGGGCGAGCGTGACGACGACCGCTGCCGGCGTATTAAGGAAGGCCAATGTCGGCTCCGACCAGATGCCGCTTTCGATCAGCGCCGAGTTGAGCACGCCATTATAGGCAAGCACGATCTTCCAGGCGAAGACGCGCAGCAGATAGCTGGTCCAGAACGGCAGGGTCAGCAGGAACAGCAGCAGCCCGCGCCGCCGCCCGGCATGGAAAGTCAGATAGTAGGCAACGGGATAGGCGGTGACGACGGTTGCCAGCGTCACCAGGCCGGCGATGCCCAGCGAGCGCAGCGTCACCGTCCAGTACAGCGGATCGGTGGCCACGGTGACGAAATTCGCAAGGGTGAAACCAGCCCCCAGCAGCGAGCCGTCATTGCCGCGAAAGGCGAGAAAGAACACCAGGCCAAGGGCGAAAAGGATCAGCAAGAAGGTGACCAACCCGCCGGGCAGCAGCATGGCGAAGCGAAAACCCGGCGAAGACCGGGTTTCCGGCAGCGACTGCGTTAGGACGATGGTCGACATCGGCTCTCCATCGAAATTTGAAATCGATTAAGCTTTTTTCATGTTTGTGAAATTGTCAAGCTGTTTCATGCTTGGGCATGAACGTCAGCGTTCGAACGCGTCCAGCATCCGGTACCAGGCGATGGTCGCGGCGACGCCGACCTGCCGAAACGCATGAAACGGAATCGGCCGGATCGGCGAGACCGGGAACGGCAATTGCCTGGTGTCGCCGCTCGACAGGTAGGAGGCGATGCGCTCGCCAAGCGCGGTCATCAGGCCGATGCCGCGGCCCTGGCAACCGACGACCGCCAGCAGACCCTTCTCTGGCTCGTGGATATGCGGGAGATGGTCCGGCGTCATTGCCACCCGGCCGAACCACCGCTTTTCAATGGCCACATCGGACAGCGCCGGGTAGAGCCGCAGCAGCGCGCGTTCCAGATGCGCCCAGTCGGCCGGGCCGTTCGGCAAGGCCATGCGGCCGCGTCCGCCGAGCACCAGCCGACCATCGGAACTCTTGCGGTAATAGACGAGGATGCGGCGCGAATCCGACGCTGCCTGCCCTTCCGGCAGGATCGCCGCCGCGAGATTGGACGATAGCGGCGCTGTCGCGATCTGGAAGGAATGCAGCGGGACGATCGTCTCGGCGAGGCCGGGAAGCAGGCCGCCGGTATAGGCGTTGGTCGCCAGGACAATCGCCTTGGCCTTGAGTTCGGCGCCGCTTTCCGTAGAAACATGCCAAATGCCGGCATTCTTGCTGATCTGCATCACGTTCTGGCGCTCGGCGATCTTTACGCCCGCCGCTGCAGCGACGCGCGCCAGTTCCGACGTGTAGGCGAGCGGATCGATGGCACCGGCGCGGCGATCGAGCCAGCCGCCGAGATAGCCTTGCGCGCCGGTCATCGTCGCGATCTCCGTCCCGCTCAGCAGCCGGACATCGGCGCCGCGCGCCCGCCACTGCCGATCCCGGTTCGCCGACGCTTTCAGCGCGGTCTCGGTATGCGCGGCCTGGATCCAGCCATTGCGGACGAACGGCACCGCCAGTCTTTCGTCGCGGATCAATTCGAAGACGGTGTCAGCGGTCGAGGCGGCAAAGTTGACGAGCGCTTCGCCGCGTTCGAGACCAAAATGCTCCAGCAGCCAGTCCGGATCGTATTTCAGGCCGGGAATGACCTGACCGCCGTTCAGGCCGGATGCGCCATTGCCAATTTCGCCGGCCTCCAGCACCTGGACGGCAAGGCCGAACCGGGCAGCGTGCAAGGCTGTCGACAGCCCCATGATACCGCCGCCGACGATAACGACATCGACGCATCGGCCGGCTGGAAAAAGCGACTGGAACGCGGTGGCCGTCCGCGGCTTCTGCCAGATTGGATCGGAAAACCGTACGGGCAAGCGTCACCTGGAGATTTCAGTAGGTGAAAACCCTAGCGACGGTTTCATTATTTTGAAAGAGCGTTTTCCGTCGCCGTTGGCGCACGTCAGGCTCGATCAAGGTCCAGCGATGCGAAGACCGCTTGAAAGAATTGACAAAGCTCGTCCTGCAGGCGGGATAGACCTTTGGCGGGAATTTGTTGAAAGTGCCGCAGCCGAAGGACAAGCCAACAGGAAATGTAAGCCATGACGAACGCCACACATTTGCCCGCCGAAGGCCTGTTCGTGGGCCGCGCCCGGGCGAGCGATGCTTCCCATCCGCTGGTGGTCACGGTGCGTGACGGCACGGTCTTCGACATCACGTCAAATGTGGCACCGACCGTGCGCGACGTTTGCGAATTGCCGGATCCGGCGGGGCACGTCCGCTCGGCCAAGGGGCGGCCGATCGGCCCGCTCGATGCCATTGCCGCCAACAGTTTCGAGACAGCGCGCGATCCGGGGAAACCGTACCTGCTGTCTCCTGTCGACCTGCAGGCGATCAAAGCGTCTGGCGTCACCTTTGTCGTCAGTCTGCTCGAACGGGTGATCGAGGAGCAGGCGCGCGGTTCGGCGGAAAAGGCCGACGCCATTCGCGCCGACATCGCCGGGCTGATCGGCCACGATCTGTCGAAGCTCAAACCCGGCTCGCCGGAAGCGATGGAGATCAAGGCCAAGCTGATAGCGCGCGGCGCCTGGTCGCAATATCTGGAAGTCGGCATCGGCCCCGACGCCGAGATCTTCACCAAGTGCCAGCCGATGGCCTCGGTCGGCTTCGGCGCCGATGTCGGCCTGCATCCGGTTTCGACATGGAACAATCCGGAGCCGGAGATCGCCATGATTGCCGCCAGCAGCGGCAGGATTGTCGGGGCGACGATCGGCAACGACGTCAATCTGCGCGACGTCGAGGGGCGCTCGGCGCTGCTGCTCGGCAAAGCCAAGGACAACAACGCTTCGGCAGCACTTGGCCCCTTTATCCGGCTGTTCGATGAGACATTTTCAATTGGCGACGTAAAACAGGCGATCGTACGCCTGAAAGTCGAGGGCGAGGATGGGTTCTCGCTGGAGGGCGCCAGTTCGATGGCCGAGATCAGCCGCTCGCCGGAAGAGTTGGTCGCCGCCGCCATGGGGCCGCATCATCAATACCCCGACGGGCTGGCGCTTTATCTCGGCACCATGTTCGTGCCGTCGAAGGATCGCGGCGAAACAGGCAAGGGCTTTACCCACAAAGTCGGCGACATCGTCACCATCTCGTCGGAGAAATTCGGCGCCTTGGTCAACCGCGTGCGGCTGTCGCCCGACTGCCCACACTGGACCTACGGCGCCAGCCACCTGATGCGCGACCTCGCCAGGGCCGACCTCATCTAGTCCCGCAGCCTAACATCCGATAGTTTCTAGAATTCTCTGATTGGAAATTACCTGCTCGTCGGCATTCGGGAGAGTCCATTGATCGTCGCTCTTGAGGGCAAGACCCTTGTCGTTACCGGCGGAACGCAAGGGCTTGGCGAGACCATCGCCCGGCTGGCCTCAGCCGACGGCGGCGAAGGGATCGCCATTGTCGGCCGCAATGCCGAGCGTGGCAGACGCATCGCCGAAGAGCTTTCACGACCAAGCCGGCCCGTCGTCTTCATCCAGGCCGATCTTGGAGATCCGGCCGCGCCTGCAGCTGTCATGGCGGAAGCGATCAAAAGACTCGGCCGCATCGATTGTCTGGTGAACGCCGCGGCCCTCACCGACCGGGCCTCGCTGGAAACTGGCACAATCAACGACTGGGACAGGTTATTTTCCGTCAATGCGCGCGCGCCGTTCTTCCTCATGCAGGCGGCCGTAGCCGACATGAAGACACGGCGGGCGGCGGGGGCCATCGTCAACATACTGTCGGTGAATGCGCATTGCGGTACGCCGGACCTTGCCATCTATTCCGCAACCAAGGGCGCGCTTTCGACGCTGACCAGAAACATTGCCAACGCGCATCTTTCCGATCGCATCCGCGTCAACGGCATCAACATGGGCTGGGTAGCGACGCCGGCCGAACAAGAGATGCAGGCGCGCACGCTGGGCAAGGGCGAAAACTGGGCAAAGATTGCCGCCGCCGGCCTGCCGCTTGGTCGATTGCTGACCATGGACGAAGTCGCCCAGCTAACGCTGTTCCTGCTCAGCGACGCCTCCGGGCTGATGACCGGGACGCTTATCGACCTAGAGCAATCCGTGCTCGGCGCGCCGCCGCGCAGCATTGCATGACGGTCGCAAGGCCGATCGTCGCCCGCCTGGAAAATATCAGCCAAACTGATGCAATCTGATGGGATTGCTGATGGCGCGGTGCCTTGCGCCAACGTCCATTGGCAATCGAGGCTTGCCATCGATCGAAAAAGGGAATGCTCTAATGCGCCCAGGTCGACGCTGGCAAATGCGATCACGGCTTTGGCCGCGCACGGTTTTTGGCCGCGATCGTCGTCGGAGGAGGAGTTCGGTTCAAATGGGAGGAAATCAAATGCTGACGAGGCTAAGACTGCTTGTACTTGGCTTGGTGGTGGCCCTGGCCATTCCGGCCGCGGCACAGGCCAAGACGTTCTACTGGATTTCGCATGGCGGCCCGGCCGATCCGGTCTGGACCTACTTCCTTGCCGGCGCCAAGCAATGGGCGGCGGACACCGGCAACACCGTCAACACGTCGTTCCACAATGGCGACGTGGCGTCGCAGCAGGAGGCTGTTCGCGCCGCGATTTCCGCCAAGGCCGACGGCATCACCACGACCAGCCCTGATCCGGGCAGCCTTGTGGAGATCGCCAAGGAAGCGCGGGCGGCGAACATCCCGATCATCAACTTCAACACGCCCGACCCGAAGGCGGACTTCAACGCCTATGTCGGCGGCGACAACGTCACCTTCGGCAAACATTGGGCGCAGTATCTGGTCGACAAGGGCCTTGTGAAGAAGGGCGACTTCGTCTGGATGCCGGTCGAGATTCCCGGCGCCACCTATGGCGTCCAGGAAGAGGAAGGCATCAAGAGCGTGTTCGAGCCGCTCGGCATCACCTACGAAATCACCGAAGCGACGCTCGACCAGGCCGAAGTGATCAACCGCATGGTCGATTACCTCACCGCCAACAGGGCCAAGGTCAAGGCGGTTATCGGTCTCGGCGACCTTGTCACGGGTTCGATCAAGCGGGTGTTCGACCAGGTCGGCGTCAAGCCGGGCGAAATCCCGGTCGTCGGCTGGGGTAACTCGCTCGACACCACCCAGGAAGTGCTGAACGGCTACGTCAATGCCGCGCAGTGGCAGGATCCGCAGGCGACCAGCTACGTCGCGCTGTCGCTCGCCAACATGGCGGCGAGCGGTATTCCGCCCGGCTTCGACGTGATCACCGGCGCGCTCTACGAGAAGGACACCGCGGCAGTCTACGACAAGATCCTGTCTGGCAAATAAATCCGCGATCGAGTTGGTCACGGCCGCTTCGGCGGCCGTGACCTTCTCATCATTCCGCCGAAGCCGGTTGCGGTCGCGGCCAAATCCAATCCTATCGCGGGTCCAAGGTGGAAAATCGTTCTGTTATCCAACGCTCGATCGCGCGGCCCGAGTTCGGGCCGTTTGTGCTGCTCGTCGTCGAGATCGCCGTGTTCTGGGGCATCAACCACGACTTCCTGTCGCCGCAAAACATCTCGAACACGCTGGCCTTCACGGTCGAGCTCGGGCTGATCGCGCTGGCGATGACGCTGTTGATGACATCAGGCGAATTCGATCTCTCGGTCGGCTCGGTGTTCGGCTTCTCGCCGGTCCTGATGTGGACGTTGTTCAACAGCGGCGTCGCCTCGCTGGAAGCCGCTTTCGTCGTTGCGCTGGTGGTCGCTGCGTTCATTGGACTGGTCAATGGCTGGTTCGTGACGCAGCTCAAGATCCCGTCCTTCCTGGTGACGCTGGGCATGCTGCTGGTGGTGCGCGGCACCGCTTTGTTCGTCACCAACGGGTTTCCGCAGCGGACCTGGAGCGCCGAGGGCAGCTGGCTGGCGGAAGCGCTGGTCGGCGATTTCTTCATCGGGCCGTTCCGTATCTACATGTCGCTGTTCTGGTTCATCGCCGCCGCAATCGCGCTCGGTTACGTGCTGACGCAGAGCCGGACAGGCAACTGGATCCAGGCAGCCGGCGGCAACCCGAGTGCTGCAAGGGCGCGCGGCGTCAATGTCAGCGGTGTCAAGATCGGCCTGTTCATCCTGTCGTCGATCCTGGCCTCGCTTGCCGGGGTCATCTCCTCGCTGCGCACCTCGGCGGCCAACCCCAACAGCGGCACCGGCTACGAGCTCGAAGTCATCGCCATGGTGGTGATCGGCGGCACGGCGCTGACAGGCGGGCGCGGCACAATCATCGGCACGGTGCTCGGTATCCTGATCCTGCGCGTGATGCGCAACGGCATCGTGCTGATCGGTGTGCCGGGCCTTGCCTATAATATTTTCATCGGTGCCATCATCCTCGGCATGATGGCGCTCCATTCATGGCTGGAACGCCGGCATCAGGCAGGGACTTGAACCATGGCCGAACCGCTTGTCCGAATGGAAAATATCCGCAAGTCCTATGGCCGCGTGCAGGCGCTGGTTGATGCCAATTTCCATGTCAACGAAAGGGAGATCGTCGGCCTGCTCGGCGACAACGGCGCCGGCAAGTCGACGCTGATCAAGGTGCTGTCGGGCGCGGTCCCGCTGACCAGCGGCGACATCTTCATTCGCGGCAAGAAGGTGAATTTGCGCAGTACCAGCGACGCCATCGCGCATGGCATCGAGACGATCTACCAGGATTCGGCGCTGGTGACGCAGCTGTCGATCGCCCGCAACCTGTTTCTCGGGCGCGAGCCGATCAAGCCGCCGCGCTTCCTCAATCGGATGGACCAGGAGGCAATGAACGTGGTTGCCCGCGACCTGCTCAAGCAGGTCGGCATCTCGAAGAACATCCCGCCGACGACGCCGATCGGCTCGCTCTCCGGTGGCGAGCGGCAGGCGGTGGCGATTGCGCGCGCCATGCATTTCGACAGCGACCTCATCATCCTCGACGAGCCGACCAACAATCTCGGCGTCGCCGAAACGCAAGGCGTGCTGAGCTTCGTGCGCAGCGCCCGCGATTCCGGCCATTCGTGCATCTTCATCGCCCACAACATCCATCATGTCTTCCAGGTGGTCGACCGCATCGTCGTCATGCGCCGCGGCAAGGTGGTCGCCGACGATATTGACCCGAAGAAGACCAGCGTCGCCGAAGTCGAACGCGTCATCACCGGCATGTCGGACAAGGAGATCCATGACGCGCTGGTCGAGGGCACGCAACGGCCCGGCTGAGCAGCCGGGGGTCCGCCTGATCGTCGAGGCACTGGATCGCATCGCCACATGGTTGCGACATGAAAGCCACCGTTTCGGATATTGCCAGGAGCTGCGGCCTGTCGACCGCGACGGTCGACCGCGTGCTCAACAACCGGCCGGGGGCCAGTGCCGCCAACCGGCAGCGCGTGATGGAGGCGGCCAAGCAGCTCGGCTATCTGCCGGTCGTCGACCAGGTCGCGTTGCCATCGCGGCCGGCGCATCTCGAATTCTTCCTGCCGATCGGCAGCAATGCCTTCATGGCCGATCTGGCCAGGCACATCGAGGATTATGCGGCGCGCCTGCCGCTGGTCGCCTCCTGCCGCATCCACAAGCTCGCCGGCATCTCGCCGAGCGCCTTGCAGGCGGCCGTCGAAAACCTCTCGCTCAAGGCGAACGGCGTCGGCGTCATCGCCATCGATCATCCGAGAACGCGCAACATCTTGCGCGAGATCGTCGAGGCCGGCATACGCCTGGTCACGCTGGTGTCCGATGTTCCGGGTGCGCCCCGCTCAGCCTATGTCGGCATCGACAACCGGGTGGCCGGCCGCACCGCGGCGCTGCTGATGGGACGGTTCCTCGGCAGCCGCCAGGGCCATCTGGCGATGGTCGTCGGCTCACGCTCCTACCGCGGCCATGAGGAACGCGAGATGGGCTTTCGCTCCGTGCTCGGCGAGGAGTTCCCCAATCTGACGGTCACAAGCGCCGTTGAGATCAACGATGAGCCGGAGGCCAGTTATACCGCGACCATGAAGGCGCTGCACAGCGAGCCGGAGCTGCTCGGCATCTACTGTATCGGCGCCGGGCGCTCGGGCGTGGCAAAAGCATTGCTCGAAGTCAGGCCGCAGACGAAGCCGGTGTTCATCTGCCATGATCTGACGCGCGAGACGCGCGGCTATCTGGTCGACGATCTGCTCGACGTCGTCATCGACCAGAATGCGCGGCTGATCGCCGAACAGTCGGTCATTCGCCTGCTCGGCTCGATCGCCTCGTCGGCGCCCTATCTGACGCGGAAATTCATCGAGCCGCGCCTGATCTTCAAGGAAAATGTCCCGGTGCAGTGATGTCGCGCGAGGGCGATGGTCGCTCGGGCCTCGATGGTTAAAATTCGGTTGATACCGCAAATCTGCACATCACCTATGCAACTTTTGTGGTTGCCGAATCATTGGGCAATCGATAGTTTCGCAGGTGTCGGCCATCTACTCCTCCCAGATGCGATGCCGACGCTGAGTGCGGCACACCTCCTCCCGTGCCGTATTCGAAATCGAGCCCGCTGCCACCTCCTCCCGGCAGCGGGCTTTTTTTGTTCCAGCTCCGGGATAGCGGCCAATGCTTGCGGTCGGGACAGCACCGGACACGTTTGCTGATCCGCGCATCGATGAGCTTCGCTGCGACCGCCACGACCAGCAAACAACGCCGCGCCGGCAATGGTGCGGAGGATCGGCACAGGAGACGCGAGATGGCACATCGCGATGGGACGAGACATCACCCGGCGGCGCGGCGCGCAATCGAAACGCCACGGGTCGTTTCGCCGCTTACGAGACTATCTTGCCCTGAAAGACGTGATCAGGCCTTCAGCCATGCGGACGAACTGCGCGCTCGGGCCCTCGGCGCCGACGCTTTGCAGGCTGACGCGGGCGCCCTCGAGCAGAAGCGACAGCGTATCGGCGAGAAGCTCGGCCTGTCCGATACCCGCATCGCGACACAGCGAGACCAGCCGCTCGCGCTGCGCTTCCTTGAGTTCCTTGATCACTTGCCTTGCCGGATGATCCGCCTCGCTCAGCTCGATGGCGGCGTTGGCCATGTCGCAACCGCGGCGATCCGACATCAGGCAATCGGCCGCCATCCGGACCCAGGCGTGCAGCTGCGCCAGCTTGTCGCCCGGATTCTCGGCCTCGAACTTTTCCCACATCGCGTTGGCGCTGCAGGCGGTCGCCCGCAGACATTCGATGATCAGGTCGTCCTTGGACTCGAAATGCCGGTAGAGCGTCATCTTGTTGGTGCCGGCGGCCTCGGTAATGGCGTCGATGCCGACGCCGCGAATGCCATGCTTGTGAAACATGTCCCGTGCCGTCTCCAGGATCCTGTCCCGGGGGCGAACACGCTCCACAACACCGTCTGTCATCAAAACCTCCGTGATTGCGTTTCCCGAAATTCCCTCGGTGCACCTCTTGACTAGGGTGTTACCGGTCTGTAACGTTAGAGATGTTACTTACCTGTAACACCCGCATTGCATCATGTCAAACTCGCAAGTGCCGGCCATCAACCCCGCCCCGAGCGGCAAGGGGACGAACCGCACCTCACGGCCTCGGCCGGCGAGCAAGAAAACACCCGATCCGCGGCTTGCCGCGGATCGCCAAAAACCAGGAGCCGCTTCGATGTCGCAGCGCAATGATCTGACGATCGATGAAGTCGTGAGGGATCCGATGATCCGCATGCTGATGAAGGCCGACCGCGTCGACCCGCGGTCGTTCGAGGCGATGCTGCGTGCGCTGGCGGATGAGCAGGCCGAGCGCCGCAATGCGCCGCGCCGCCTTGTGGAAGATTTCGGCTTTCTCGAAGATTCCGGCTCAACGCGCAGCCGGCGGCTGTCCAGGGTGGCCAGGGCGTTTGGCCGGGCCAGAGCATCGGGCGAGGCGTGCATCTCATGGTAAACTTCTTCATTCATCGTCCGATCTTTGCGTCGGCGATCGCCATCATCATGGTGCTCGCCGGAGGGATCTGTTATTTCCTCCTGCCCGTCTCGCAGTTTCCCGACATCACGCCGCCCCAGGTCGTGGTCAGCGCCCACTACCCGGGCGCCAGCGCGCAGGTCGTCGCCGACACGGTGACGACGCCGCTCGAACAGCAGATCAACGGCGTCCAGGGGATGACCTATATGTCGTCGTCGAGCTCCAATGACGGCTCCTCGACGATCACCATCACCTTCGACGTTGGCTACGACCTGAGCACCGCGGCCGTCGACGTCCAGAACCGCGTTTCGCAGGCGGCTTCCTCGTTGCCGGCCATCGTCAATCAGGGCGGCGTGACGATCAAGAAGCAGAACCCGAACTTCGTCCTGATCGTCGACCTCACCTCGCCGGACGGTTCCGTCAACCCGGTCGCGCTGAGCAATCTCGCCTATCTGCAGGTGGTCGATCCGCTGAAGCGCCTGCCCGGCGTCGGCGACGTGCAGATCTTCGGCGAGCGGCGCTATTCGATGCGCATCTGGCTCGACCCCGACAAGCTCGCCAATCTCGGCATTACTGCCGTCGACGTGCAGAACGCCGTCGCCGAGCAGAACGTCCAGGTAGCGGCCGGCAAGATCGGGCAATCACCGGCTCCGGCCGGCACTGCCTTCGAGATGCAGGTCAACGCCGTCGGCAGGCTGAGCGATCCCAAGGAGTTCGGCGAAATCGTCGTGCGGGCCAATACCGCCAACGGCTCGCTGGTCAGGCTGCGCGACGTTGCGCGCATCGAGCTCGGTGCGCTGCAATATTCGTCGTCGGCCTTCTTCGGCAAGGACCCTACGGTGGTGCTCGCGGTCTACCAGATGCCGGGCTCCAACGCGCTCGATCTGCAGCAGCGCGTCAAGGACAAGATGCAGGAGCTGTCGGCCCGTTTCCCGAAGGGCGTCAGCTACGCCATGCATTACGATACGACACGTTTCGTTTCGGCCTCGATGCACGACGTGCTGATCACGCTCGGCGAGGCGCTGGTCCTGGTCGTCGCCGTGGTGTTCATCTTCCTGCAAAGCTGGCGCACCACGATCATCCCGACGATCGCAATTCCGGTGTCGCTGGTGGCGACGCTGGCCGTCATGCATATGCTTGGCTTCTCACTGAACATGCTCAGCCTGCTCGGCATGGTGCTGGCGATCGGCCTCGTAGTCGACGACGCCATCGTCGTGGTCGAGAATGTCGAACGCCAACTTGAGGCCGGCCTCAAACCGCTGGCTGCCACGCGTACCGCGATGGCAGAGGTTACCGGCCCGATCATCGCCACGACCGCCGTGCTGATGGCTGTGTTCGTGCCGGTTGCCTTCATTCCCGGCGTGTCCGGCCGGCTCTACAACCAGTTCGCCCTGACTGTGGCGATCTCCTTCGGCATCTCGGCCTTCGTCTCGCTGACGCTTACCCCGTCGCTCAGCGCTGCCTTCCTGCGCCACCGGCCGGAAACACAGTTCGTGCTGTTCCGCTGGTTCAACATGGGCTTCGAACGGCTGGCGCATGCCTATGCGAATGGTGTGCGCATTCTCATCCGCCTGCGCTGGATCATGCTTGGCGTGTTCGCGGCCGGACTTGTCGCGACCTATTTCGTCTGGCAGCGCCTGCCCTCGACCTTCCTTCCGGTCGAGGACCAGGGCTATTTCTTCGTCGTCATCCAGCTCCCCGACGGGGCCTCGCTGGAACGCACCGACGCGGTGGCGCAAAAGGCACGCGACATCCTGCAGAACACGCCCGGCGTCGACATCGTCGGCTCGATCAGCGGCTTGAACTTCCTGACCAGCGCCGCGCAGTCGAACTCGGCGGTCGAATTCGCTATCCTGAAGCCATGGGACGAACGCGGCCCCGACCAGAGCGCCTCGAAGCTCGTCGCCGATGTGCGCAACAAGCTGCTGCAAATTCCGGAGGCTTTTGCGCTGAGTTTCGACCCGCCGTCGATCCCGGGCATCGGCACCACCGGTGGCTTCGAGTTCCAGGTCGAGGACCTGACCGGCCGCGGCAGCGTGGCGCTCAACGATGCGACGCAAGCGGTGATTGCCGAGGCGCGCAAGCAGCCCGAGCTCAACCCGCAGCAATTGTTCTCGTCGTTCTCGACCTCGACGCCGCAGTTCAACTACGATCTCGATCGCGCCAAGGCGAAGCTGCTCGGGCTCAACCTGCCGGACGTGTTCAATACGCTGCAGATCTATCTCGGCTCGCTCTATGTGAACGATTTCAACCTGTTCGGCCGCACCTTCCGGGTGACGATCCAGGCCGACAAGGATTCTCGTGCCGGTCCGGCCGACATATCGCGGCTCTATGTCCGCAATGCCTCGGGTGGGATGGTGCCGCTGAGCACGCTGGGCAAGCTTGTGCCGATCGTCGGCCCCGAGACCGTGCCGCATTATAACAACAATGCGTCGGCCCTGATCAATGGCGGCGCCGCGCCCGGCTTTTCGTCCGGCCAGGCGGTGGCGGCGATGGAACGTGCCGCTGCCACGGCGTTGCCGAGAGATTTCGGCTACGAATGGACCGGCATCACCTATCAGGAGCTCAAGGCGGGATCGATCGCATCCGTCGTCTTTGGTCTCGCGATCGTCTTCGTCTTCCTGATCCTCGCCGCGCAATATGAGAGCTGGGCGATGCCGTTCATGGTGCTGCTGGCGGTGCCGCTCGCACTGTTCGGTGCGTTCGTCGTGCTGTGGCTGCGTGGCATGCAGATCGATGTCTATTCGCAGATCGGCTTCGTCATGCTGATCGGACTGGCGGCCAAGAACGCGATTCTGATCGTCGAGTTTGCCCGGCGCCGGCGCGAAGAAGGCCTCAGCATCGTCGACGCCGCGATGGAAGCGGCGCGGCTTCGGCTGCGACCGATCCTGATGACCGCCTTCGCCTTCATCCTCGGCGTGCTGCCGCTGATGTTCGCTACAGGTGCAGGTGCCGCAAGCCGGCAGTCGATCGGCACCACCGTCTTTGGCGGCATGGTCGCGGCGACGATCCTGTCGCTGGTGTTCGTGCCGGTCTTCTATGCGGTGATCGAGCAGCTGCGCGAGCGCCGCAGCGAGAGCGAACCGGTTTCCGAAGCGACCGAACAACCAACTGCCGAACCCGCCTTCGAGCCATTGGCCGAAGCGGCCGAATAGGACTGGAGAATTGATCATGCGTAAATGGAAAATCGCGCTGGGAACGGCCGTCGCCCTTGGGGCGATTTCGGTGGCGAGCGTTCACCTGCTCGACATGGGCAGCCTCAGCCTCAACGCGGGCACAGCCGGGGCGGCGACACCCAAGCCGGAAGCCTTTGTCATGCCGGTGCCGGTGGTGAGCGTCGTCAAGAAGACGATCCCGATCTATCTCGACTACGCCGCCCGGGTGGAGCCGATCCGCAGCATCACGCTGCAGGCGCGCGTGCCGGGTTATCTGCAGGAGCAGGTCGCCACCGACGGCAGCGACGTGGCGAAGGGCGACCTTCTCTACAAGATCGCGCCGGAGGATTTTCAGGCTGCCCTCGAGCAGGCGAAGGCGCTTATCCAGCGCGACACGGCGACGCTCGACTATGCGCGCTCCAATCTCGGGCGCGGCAGCGAACTCGCCAAGAGCGGCTATCTCGCCAAGGACGTGTTCGACCAGCGCACCAGCACCTTGCGTGAGGCTCAGGCCTCGCTCGCCGTGAACCAGGCCGCCTTGCGGACCGCCGAGCTCAATTTGAGCTATACCGAAATCCGTGCCCCGTTCGCGGGACGCATCGGACGCAGCCAGGCTTCCGTTGGAACGCTGGTCAGCGTTGCCGGCACCGTGCTCAATTCGCTGGTGCAGCTCGATCCGATCTACGTCACCTTCAATCCGAGCGAAACGGACCTGACACAGATCGAGGAAGCCCGGGCCGCGGGACCGATCAGTGTCGACGTCCTGCTTCCCGGTGAAACGGAACCGCGCCAGAAGGGCGATCTTACCTTCATAGACAACACGATCGATCGCTCGACCGGCACGATCACGGCACGGGCGACGATCGGCAACGGCAAGTTCACGCTGCTGCCCGGCCAATATGTCCGCGTCCGGCTGCACGTCAAAGAGCAGCCCGATGCGCTGATGGTACCGCAGACGGCACTCGGCTCAGGCCAGCTCGGCAAATACCTCTATGTCGTCGGCAAGGACAACACGGTCGACCAGCGTATCGTTTCGCTCGGACCGACCAATGGCGATCAGGTCGCCATCTTGAGCGGTGTGGCCGAAGGCGACCGGGTGATTACCGGCAATCTGCAGAAGATCGGCCCGGGAATGCCGGTCTCGCCGCTGCCCGAGAAACCGGCCACCTGATAACCCCCATCAGGTCCGGTTCCGCGGCGCCCTCGGCTCCCACGCCAAGGGCGCCGTTTTTGCTATGTTTCGTTCTACGCAACTCCTTGGGGAAAACGCAACGTACGCCGGCTTCGAGAAGCCGGTGTGATGTTCAGCGATGAAGAACGGGTCGGTCTTTGCGGCCGTGCGGCCTGACGGCCTTGCCGGCGCCGCAAGCCAGCCGGCCAAGCGGAAGTCAAGAAATCCACAACCCGCCTCTTGTTAGATTGTCGACAATCTGCTTGTCTTGATTTCGGTTCCCTGGAGCAGCCGAATGGCAAAGCTGGATTTCAGTCCGATCGCGGATACGACACGCAGGGCCGAGATCGTAGGGCTGCTCCGGCGGGCGATCCTGACCGGCCAGCTGGAACCTGGACAGAAGCTCAACGAACTCAGGATTTCCGAGCAGATGCGGGTGAGCCGCGCGCCGCTGCGCGAGGCGATGCGCGAGCTGGTGCAGGAAGGCATCCTGACCAGCATTCCCTACGCCGGAACCTTTGTCATCGACGTCACCGCCAAGGACATCGACGACGCCTATTCGCTCAACAAGGTGCTCGACGAGTTCGCCATCGCGCGGACCTGGCCGCTTCGCGACCAGCGCTTCTTCGACGAACTCGACCGGCGTCATGCGGCGGTGAAGCAGGCGACGCGCGAACTGGACACGACGCGGCAGATCGAAACAGCGCTGCAACTGCATGGCCTGATCCACGAATGGGCCGACAATTCGGTGCTGCTTGAAACGTGGCAACGGCTGACCAGCCGGCTGCAGATGTATTTCGCGTTGCACCAGCGGGCGCGCAACGAGCCGGTGCCTGCCGAAGATGCTCACGAGACCTATGTACGGCTGCTCAAGGGCAGCGACATGCGCGCCGCACAGCGCCACGCCAAGGAGCATATCGACCTGGATTTCGAAGAACTGCTCGCCTATGCGCGCGGGCTGGAACAGCGCGGCTCAAAGGGCGCCGGCGCCGATCGTGCCGGCCGACCTAGAGGCGGCTGAGCCCGACAAATTTGACGGACATCCCGGAACACAGACAACGGACAGAAAACGTGCAGATCAAAACCATCAAAGCCTACCATGTCGTGCAGCCCTTCGTTGACGGGCTTTACCGTATGTCCAAGGGGCGCGTCGCCGATGCGTTCGACGCGGTGATCGTCGCCGTCACCGCCGATAGCGGGCTCACCGGCTGGGGCGAGATGGCGCCGCTTGGCAACTTCTATTCGGCTGCCTTCGCTGCGGGTACTCGCGCCGGTGTCGTCGAGATCGCGCCGCATCTCATTGGCCATGACCCACGCGGGCTAGCCAGTATCAACAGGCTGATGGACACCGTGTTCAAGGGCCATCCCTACATCAAGTCGGCGCTCGACATGGCATGCTCGGATCTCGCGGCGCGCGCCGTCGACGTGCCGCTGGTCACCCTGCTCGGCGGACGCGAAAGCGAGACGGCCGAACTCTACAAGGTCGTCACCCACGGCACGGTCGACGCGATGGCCGCGCTCGCCAAGCACATCGTCAAGGACGGCTTTCATCGGCTGCAAGTCAAGGTCGGCGGCAACCTCCATGACGACATCGAACGCGTCACAGCCGTCGCCGCCGCCGTGCCGAAGGGCACCGTCATCTTCTGCGACGCCAATGCCGGTTGGACGCCTTACCAGGCGCGCCAGTTCGTGGATGCGACGCGCACGATCGACTACACGTTCGAGCAGCCCTGCACGACGATCGACGAATGCCTGTCGGTGCGCCGCTCGCTCGACAAGCCGATGGTGCTCGATGAATCCGTCGCCTCGCTTGATGATATGCTCGATATCCATCGCAAGGGCGCGGCCGACGGGCTGACGCTGAAGATCTCACGCCTCGGTGGCGTCACCAAAACGCGCCAGATCCGCGACCTTGCCGTCGACCTCGGCTTCATGATCACGGTCGAGGACACTGGCGGCGCCGAGATCGACACATCGGCCATGGCGCATCTGTCGCTGTCGACGCCGGAGGAGCGCCGGCTGCACGCCATCGCCTTTCACGAATGGGTGACGGTGCGCACCGCATCCAACATGCCGCCGGTTTCGGGAAGCCGTATGGGCATTCCGGATGGGCCGGGCCTCGGCATCGATGTCGTTCCCGGCCTGCTCGGTGCGCCCTTCTTCGAAATCGGCAGCTGAGCTGCAACAAGGCTGCACCCAATCAAGCTGAATATGCCGCGTCCTTCTGACTGTCGTGCGGATTGACCGCTCATCCAATCGTCTTCGGCCGATTGCAGAGCGACAATGCCCAATTGCCGGTTGAAATATTTTTCATTTGCAAATAGAAATGTTCAAAACGTTGATTTGGACGCTGCGGCGCGTCAGGAACTGGAGGAAGCGACATGTCCCATCCGCAATTTGCAGCGGAACTTCTGCAGCGCGCTGAACAGCAGGGGCCGATCACCATCGGGCTTGCCGGCGCCGGACAGATGGGCACCGACATCGTCGTCCAGGTCGCGCTGATGCCGGGCATGCGGATCGGCGCTATTTCCGAAGTCAGGCCGCAGGCAGCGATCGACGCGGCGCTGCTCGCTGGCCATGACCGTTCCGACATCGTCCAGGCCGGCAATGCGGCCGCGATCGACCGCGCCATCGAGGCCGGCAAGATCGCGGTGACCGAAGATTTGCATGCGCTGGCGGCGGCCGGCCGGATCGACGTCATCATCGACGCGACGGGCAATCCCAATATCGGCACGTTGTTTGCGCTCGAAGTGATGAAGAACGGCAAGCACATCGTCATGCTCAATGTCGAGGCCGACATCACCATCGGCCGTTTCCTCAAGGACGAAGCGCGTAAGGCTGGCGTCGTATATACCGGTGCGGCCGGCGACGAGCCCGCCTGCACGCTGGAGATCATCGGCTTTGCCAAGAGCCTCGGCTTCAACATCATCGCCGCCGGCAAGGGCAAGAACAATCCGCTGAAGATCGACGCCATGCCGGCCGACTACGAGAAGGAGGCGGCCGAGCGCAACATGAATGCGCGCATGCTGGTCGAATTCGTCGACGGCTCGAAGACGGCGATCGAGATGGTGGCGATCGCGAATGCGACCGGGCTGGTGCCCGACGTGCCGGGCATGCACGGCCCGACCGCGACGCTGGAGGAACTGGCCAGCGTGCTTTGCCCGCGCGACGATGGCGGCGTGCTGCATCGCAAGGGCGTTGTCGATTACTCGATCGGCAAGGGTGTGGCGCCCGGCGTGTTCTGCATCATCGAGACCCGGCATCCGCGTGTGCTGGAGCGCATGATCGACCTCAAGGTCGGCAAGGGGCCCTATTTCACGATCTTCCGGCCCTATCATCTGACCAGCCTGGAAGTGCCGCTGTCGGCGGCGCGCGCCGTGGTCTACAAGCGGGCCGACATGGAGCCGCTCGACCATCCTGTGGCCGAGGCGGTCGCGGTCGCCAAGAGCGATCTTGGCGTTGGCCAGTCGCTCGGCATGATCGGCGAGAACGACTATCGCGGCTTCGCCATGACCTGGGGGGATGCGCGCGCCCGTGGCGCCCTGCCGCTCGGCCTTGCCGAACGCGCCAAGGTGGTCAAGCCGCTCAAGACCGGCGACTTCCTGACCTATGAAAATTGTGTACCCGACGATTCGATGGTGATAACCCAGATCCGCCGCCGTCTCGACCAGTCGGACGGACGGTTCGTTACAAACGCAGCCTGACCCCGCCGGATCTCCGCCTGATGGACGATGTCGTAATCGGGATCGACGCCTCGACCACGGCCGTGAAGGCGATTGCCTTCACCCGCGCCGGCGAGGAGCTGTTCCAGGCGCGCGAGACCTATCCGCTTTCAAATCCGAAGCCCGGCCATTTCGAGCAGGAGGCCGAACAGTGGTGGACGGCGCTGCTTGGCGCATTGAAGCAGGTCACCGAGGCGGTCGGCGCTGCGCGGGTGGCGGCGGTTTGCATCGCTCACCAGCGAGAGACCTTCACGCTGGTGGACAGCGCCGGCAAAGCACTCATGCCGGCAATCCTGTGGCTGGACGAACGCGCCCGGCCGCAAGTTATCAGGCTTTCGGCCGAACTCGGCCGCGAGGCGATCCGCGACTGGAGCGGCAAGCCGCCGGACCCGACGCCGGCGCTCTACGCCATTGCCTGGCTTGCCGAGCACCAGCCGCAAGTGCTTCGCCAGGCAGCGGCACTGGTCGACGTGCACGGTTTCTTCGTCCAGCGGCTGACCGGGCGATTGGTCACCAGCACCGCAAGTGCGGATCCGCTCGGGCTGCTCGACGTCGAGAAAGGTACCTGGCATCCCCGCCTCGTTGCGGCCGCCGGACTGCAGATGGAGCAATTGCCCGAGCTGGTCGCGCCAGGCGTGGTCTGCGGCAGTCTTTCCGCAAGCATAGCGCAGCTGACCGGCCTGAGGGCCGGCACGCCGGTCGTTGCCGGCGCTGGGGACGGCCAGGCGATGGGCCTCGGCATGGGCGTCTACGGCGAGGGCAAGAGCTATCTCTCGCTCGGCTCCGGCGTGGTCAGCGGCTGCTATTCCGGCAAGGTGAAAACCTCGGACGCGTTTCGCACGCTGGTTTCGCCGACCGGCTCCGGTTTCATGCTGGAGACCGTGCTGCGCTCGGGCATGCAGCTGGTCGACTGGATCGTGCGAACCACCGGTTCGCCCTCGGCGGCAGCGCTGGAGAAAGTGGCGCTGGATGTTGCCGCGGGCAGCGAGGGCCTGCTCATCATGCCCTATTGGGCCGGCGTCATGAGCCCGTATTGGGACGGTGCCGCGCGCGGCGCCATTGTCGGCCTGTCGCTCGATCACCGGCCGGAGCATCTCTTCCGCGCTGTCCTGGAAGGCATCGCCTTCGAGCAGGCCGTCGCCACCGAGGCCATGGAAGCCCAGGCCGGCGGACCGGCGGCGATGATTGCCGCCGGCGGCGGCACCAATTGCGCGCTGCTCATGCAGATCATGGCAAGCGTGCTCGAGCGGCCGCTCTCGGTTTCGCCGGTCAACGAAGCCGCCGCACTCGGCGCTGCCATGCTGGCGGCAGCGGCTGTCGGCTGGTTTGCCTCGCCGGAAGCCGCCGCGCAGGCAATGGCTGCCGCTCCCACCAGGCATGTCGATCCGGTCGACGGGCTTGTCGCCGCCTATCGCAGCCGCAAGGAAATCTACCGCGACCTTTATCAGGCGACGCGCGACATCCACACCCGCCTCAGCGCTCTCGGCGAAATCTAGCGGTTGAGCAGGCCCTTGGCCGCGTCTTCGTCGGTGATCAGAACCGATACCTTGGTGTTGGCGAGCGCAGCCCGCATTACCGCTACCTTCTCGCTGCCTCCCGACACCAGGATGATGCTCGGGATATCCGACAGATCCTGCAGCGGATAGGCGCAGACGCGGCGGTTGACCTCGTGGTCGACCGGGCGGCCCTCGGCGTCGATGAAATGACACAGAATATCGCCGACGGCACCGGCCGCCTGCAATTCCTCGAGTTCGCTTGGCTTGATGAAGCCGTAATTGGCGATCGGGCTGTCGTTGGAAAACGAGCCGACGCTGAGCACGGCGATGTTTGCCCGGCGTGCACGGAAGACGACGTCCTGAACGCTGCGCTGGCTCATGAAAGCGTCGCGCTGCTCCGGCCTGTCGGCATAGACCGGCACCGGCAGCAGGAAGCACTCCGCACCGATCTTTTCGGCGAAATCCCAGGCGCTTTCTGTCGGGTTAAGCGGCTGGGCATGGGTGAGGCCGCCAAGCATCGAAACCACCGTCGTCCTGGCGATGGGCCGCCGCGGCAATTCATTGATGGCAAATTTCAGTGTCCGCCCCCAGCCCAGTGCGATGACATCGCCGGCATTCACATGGTCGGCCAGGTAGGCGGCGGCGGCGTGGCCGATCATCAGCGGCGCGTTGCTTCGGTCTGCCGCCGACGGCACGACAACAGCCTGGCTGAGCCCGAACCGCTGCTTGAGGCTTTCCTCCAAAATCACGCATTCGACGACGCTGTCGCGGATGCGAAACTGGACGACACCCTCTTCGCGGGCGGCGGAGAGAATGCGATGCACTTTGATGCGGCCGACGCCGAGAATTTCGGAAATCCGCTCCTGTGTAAGACCCTCGACATAATAGTGCCAGGCGGCGCGGGCCTTGAGTTCGGCGTCGGGGAAGCGCGGGGCTCTTTCGTTCTCTACGATCGTCATCTGTTTGCCTTGCCGCAGCCGCCGGCTCTGCTCATGATATTCCAATCCGGCGACTTCGAAATGCCCAAGATTTCGGAGACCTTGCGTAAGGCAAACCGGCGGACAGCGCAAACCCGTCGTCGAATGAAGCGGCAGGCCTTGACAATTTTCCGACGAACAGTTTAGCTGAACAAAATTGCATGTTAAAGATAAATTGTTCACAGGGAGGGGCCTGGTGGACAAAGTGGCCCGGTGATGCAGCGCCGGATTGCTGTGGAGGAGACAAAGTGGCTGTGAGCAACGACGCAAGCAATTTGAAGGCAGGCGAGTTGAAGGCAGGCTCTGGCGCGCAGGCTACGGCGGGCGCAAGGTTTTCGGCTGTCTTTGCCGGAACCATGGGTCCGCTGATCGGGCTGGCGCTGCTGTGCCTGGCGCTCTCGCTGACCACCGACACCTTCCTGACCATCCGCAACATCCTAAACGTGCTCGACCAGGTCACCGTGCTCGGCATCATGGCGATCGGCATGACGCTGGTCATCCTGATCGGCGGCATCGACCTGTCCGTCGGCTCGGTGCTGGCGCTGGCTTCCATGGTGATGGGCTTCGTCGCCCATCCGGACTATCTCAATCTCGGCCTGCCCGCTGGCATCGCCGCGGCCCTCGTCGTCGCCGGTCTTTGCGGCCTGGTTTCGGGCCTGCTGGTGACGGTCACCAGGCTGCCGCCCTTCATCGCCACGTTGGCGATGATGTCGGTGGCGCGCGGCCTCGCCAACATGATCACCGACGGCTCGCAGATCGTCGGCTTTCCCGACTGGTTCACCAGCCTGTCGATAATCCGCCATTTCGGCTTCCTCTCGGTCACCGTCGGGCTGATGATCGTGCTTGCCGTCATTTTCGCGATCTTCCTGAATTATCGCGCTACCGGCCGTAGCCTGTACGCAATCGGCGGCAGCGCCGAAGTCGCCCGGCTGTCCGGCATACCAGTCAAGTCGCTGACAAACTGGGTCTATGCGATCTGCGCCGTGCTGGCCGGTCTCGCAGGCATCGTGCTTGCCGCCCGGCTCGACTCCGTCCAGCCGAGCTCCGGCCTTGGCTACGAACTCGACACCATCGCGGCGGTGGTGATCGGCGGCGCCAGCCTGTCGGGCGGCGTCGGTTCGATCGGCGGCACAGCCATCGGCGTCCTCATCATCGGCGTGCTGCGCAACGGGCTGAACCTGCTCGGTGTCTCGCCCTTCATCCAGCAAGTGGTTATCGGCGTGGTGATCGCACTGGCGGTGGCCACCGACACGTGGCGGCGCCGAGCACAATGAAGAATGGAGCACAATGAAGAATTGGGCTCAATGAGATTCGCCCCGATATTCGGGCGAAAACGGATCGGTGATCCGAAACTGGGAGTTGTTCGGCCAAGGGGCGCCGCGATGCGCGGGCAGGACAGATTGAACATCAACGGAGGAATAAACATGCTGACCAAACGTTCATTGCTGCTTGCCGCCGCGGCCGTCATCCCGCTGCTTGGCCTGTCCGACATGGCCTCGGCCAAGGAGGCCAAAAAGCTCGGCCTCGCCGTCGCCAATCTGCAGGCCGACTTCTTCAACCAGATCAAGCAGTCCGTCGAAGCCTACGGCAAGGAAAAGGGCATCGAGGTCGTTACCGTCGACGCCAAGGGCGATTCGGCGACCCAGGTCAGCCAGGTGCAGGACCTGATCACGCAGAACATCGATGCGCTGATCTATATTCCAGCCGGCGCCACCGCCGCCACCGTGCCGACCAAGACCGCCAAGGCTGCCGGCATCCCAGTCGTCAATGTCGACCGCAACGCCGACGGCGCGCCCGGCGATACCTTCATCGCAACCAACAGCGTGGCATCGGCCAAGGCGGTTTGCGACTACATCGCCAAGCAGGCCGGCGGCAAGGGCGAGCTGATCATCATCCACGGCCAGAAGGGCACGACGCCCGAAGTCGACCGCTCGAAGGGCTGCGGCGAAGCGCTGAAAGGCTATCCCGACATCAAGGTTGTCGGAGAATTGTGGAGCGAAGGCTGGCACCAGGACGAAGGTTTCAAGCTGACGCAGGATCTGTTGCAGTCGCACCCCGACGTGTCGATCGTCATCGGCCAGGCCGACGCGCTGGCGCTCGGTGCGGCGCAGGCCGTCAAGGTCGCCAATCCCGGCCACAAGGTCTGGGTTGCCGGCTTCGACGGCGACGTGGCGGCGCTCAAGGCACTGAAGGACGGCGTCTTCGACGTGACCGCGACGCAGCAGACCCAGGGCATGGGCCGGCTCGCCGTCGATGCAGCAATCAAGCTGGTGGCCGGCGAGACCATTCCCGCCGAACAGCTGCAGGATGCGACGCTGACCACCAAGGACAATGTCGAGCAGTTCATCGCCAAGCATCCCTGATTGAGACCAGTCCGGCAATCGACGAGCGCAACGATGTCCACCGATCCTCGCCACACGCACAGCCCCCATAACGGGCTCGTCGTCAGCGGCCTCTGCAAAAGCTACGGGCCGGTGCAGGTCCTGGCCGATGCGAGCTTCGAGGTGCAGCCGGGCGAGGTCGTGGCGCTGCTTGGCGAAAACGGCGCCGGCAAGTCGACTGTCTCGAACATCATCGCCGGGTCGACGAAACCCGATGCCGGCACCATCACCTGGCGGGGGAACGCTTATTCCCCCGCCAATCCTGCCGCGGCGATCGACGCCGGCATCGGCATGATCCACCAGGAGCTGAAGCTCTTGCCCGATCTGTCGGTCGCCGAAAACGTGTATGTCGGGCGCCTGCCGATGCGTGGCGGCCGCATCGACCGCGCGGCAATGAATGCACGGGCATCGGCCCAGTTGAAGCGCCTCGGCCTCGATGTCTCGCCGGAGCGCAAGGTGCGCACGCTGCGTATCGCCGCCCAGCAGCAGGTCGAGATCGCCAAGGCGCTGACGCTCAATGCCGAGCTGCTGATCTTCGACGAACCGACGGCAGCCCTTGGCGGCGAGGAAACGGAGCTCCTGTTCCAGCAGATCCGCAAGCTCAAGGCGGAAGGCATGTCCTTCATCTATATCAGCCACCGGCTGGACGAGATCGCCCAGATCGCCGATCGCGTGGTGGTGATGCGCGACGGGCGCGTCGTCGCCCGGCACGAGCGCGCCGACATTCCGGTGCGCACAGTCGTCGAGCAAATGGTCGGCCGCAGCGTCGAGCGGATGTTCCCTACGGTATCGGCGCCGGGCAACGACACGCTGCTCGAGGTCGAGAACCTGTCCTCGCCGGAACGCAGCTTTCAAAATGTCAGCTTTTCAGTGCGGGCCGGCGAAATCCTCGGCATTGCCGGGCTGATCGGCGCCGGACGCACGGAGCTGGTGCGGGCGATCGCCGGTGCCGATCCGATCTCATCGGGATCGGTGCGCGTCGCCGGCAAGCCGGTGCATCTCCATGGCCCGGCGGCGGCGATCAAGGCCGGCGTCGTTCTGGTACCGGAAGACCGCAAGGCGCAAGGCGTGGTGCTCGACCAGACGATCGGCGAGAACCTGGCGATCGGCAATTTCGACCATGTCGCGCCGAATGGCTGGGTGTTCCCGAAGGCGGTGCAGAAATTCGCCGAGGCCGGCATTCGCCGGCTCGGCGTCAAGGGCCGGCCGAACCAGGCGGTCAGCAAGCTCTCCGGCGGCAACCAGCAGAAAGTGATCATCGCCAAATGGGTGTCGCGCCCGCCCAAGGTATTCATCCTGGACGAGCCGACGCGCGGCATCGACGTCGGTGCACGCGCCGCGATCTATGATGTCATCGCCGACCTTGCCCGCTCCGGCATGGCGGTGGTGGTGGTGAGCTCCGACCTCGAGGAAGTTCTCGGCCTGTCGCATCGCGTGCTGGTGCTGAGCCGCGGCCGGCAACGCGGCATTCTCGACCGCAGCGAAGCAAGCAATATCGCCGTGATGGAACTAGCCACGAGCTAGGACGCCCATCGAAACAAAGCGCAGCAGGTGGTATCCTCCCGGGCACCAGACCGCGCGGGGCGCCAGCAACAGAGTTGGCGCCCCTTTATTTCCGGAGGACGGCGGTTGGAGCAGAGGGACCGACGATGAAATTATTCGACCTTCATGGTGACGTGGCACTTGTGACAGGCGCCGGCAGCGGCATCGGGCAAGCAATCGCCATTGGGCTGGCCGAAGCCGGCGCCGACATAGCCTGCTTCGGCCACGCCTCGAAAGGCGGGCTGGAGGAGACCGCGCACCGGATCACGGCACTCGGCCGCAAGGCGCTGGTGCTGAACGGCACAGTAACTTCAGAGACCGATCTCGCGGCCGCGATAGAGCGTACGGAGATGGAACTCGGCGCGTTGACCATCGCCGTCAACAATGCCGGCGTCGCCGGAGCTGAGCCGGCAGAGACGCTGTCGCTGGAGGAATGGCAGAAGCTCTATGACGTCAATGTCAGCGGCGTGTTCCTGTCCTGCCAGGCCGAGGCCCGCGCCATGCTGACGCGGCGCAAGGGCTCGATCATCAACATCGCGTCGATGTCGGGCTCGATCGTCAATCGCGGCCTGACCCAGGCGCATTACAATTCGTCGAAGGCCGCGGTGATCCACATGTCGAAGAGCCTCGCCATGGAATGGGCCGATCGCGGCCTGCGCGTCAATGTCGTCAGCCCCGGCTACACGCTGACGCCGATGAACAAACGGCCGGAGGTCGCCGACCAGGTCAGGATCTTTGAGCGCGACACGCCGATGGGCCGCATGGCGGCGCCGGAAGAGATGGTCGGCCCGACCGTGTTCCTGGCCAGCCGCGCCGCGAGTTTCGTCACCGGCATCGACCTGATCGTCGATGGCGGCTTTGTCTGCTGGTAGGAGAAAACATGCAGAAGCGATTCCTAGGAAAAACGGCGGTCATCACCGGCGCCAGCGGCGGCATTGGTGCGGCAATGGCCAGGCGCTTCGCGGCGGAAGGTGCCGCGGTCGTCGTCAGCGCCATCGACGCGCGCGTCGAAGAGGTCGCCGCCGATCTCAAGGCTATGGGCGCCAGGGTCGCATCGCTGCGCATGGACGTGACGAAGAAGGACGAAGTCATCGCCCTCTATGACCTGGCCGAGCAACAGTTCGGCCGCGTCGACATCTCCGTACAGAATGCCGGTGTCATCACAATCGCCAGGATAGAGGCTATGACCGAGGCCGAATGGGACAAGGTGATGGCGGTCAACACCAAGGGCGTGTTCCTGTGCTGCCAGGAGGCGATCGCGCGCATCCGCAAGCATGGCGATGGCGGCCGGCTGATCAACACCGCATCAGGCCAGGCGCGGCAGGGCTTTATCTACACGCCACATTATGCGGCGTCGAAATTCGGCGTCGTCGGCATCACCCAGAGCCTGGCCAAGGAAGTGGCGAAGGAGAAGATCACCGTCAACGCGATCTGCCCCGGGATCATCGACACCGATATGTGGGCCTATAACGACGCCACATGGGGAAAGTTGATGGGCGAGTACAAGCCCGGCGAGCTGATGGCCGAATGGGTGAAGAACATCCCGATGGGCCGCGCCGGCAGCGGCGAGGACGTCTCCGGCCTGGTCAGCTTTCTCGCCAGCGACGATGCGGCCTACATCACCGGCCAGACCATCAATGTCGATGGCGGCCTGATCATGTCGTGAGCGGCGCGGGCCGACATACCATCGACCGGATATGAATGCCGCTTCGCTGCGTTCAGGCTGCTCGGCCCGCCCGAGCCAATCCATGTTCCACGAGCCGGTCGATGATTTCGGAATAGCTGACGCCGCTTGCCGCCATTGCCTTGGAATACATGCTGATGTCGGTGAAGCCGGGGATGGTGTTGATTTCATTGACCAGGAACTGCATGTCCGGCGTCAGAAAGAAGTCGATGCGGGCCATCCCGTCACAGCCGACGGCTCTGAAAGCCCTTGCGGCCACGTCCCGCATGGCTGCCTCGACCTCCGGCGGCAGATCGGCCGGCACTCTTAGCGCCGCGCCGTTCTCGTCGATGTATTTGGCATCGTAGCTATAGAAATCGTGGCTTTCGGCCGGCACGATCTCGCCTGGCCGCGAGACGAACAGGTCGCCTGCCGGGTCCTCCAACACGCTATATTCGATCTCGCGCCCACGAATGAATTCCTCAGCCAACAGCTTGCAATCGTGCCGGAAGGCTTCAGCAAGCGCTCCATCGAATTCCTGGCTGGCATGGACTTTTCCGACGCCGACAGACGATCCCTGACGCGCCGGTTTGATGAAGAACGGCAGGCCGAGCTCGCCTTCCAGTGTGGCGAGGGCGGGCGCCGCACCTTCATGGATCGTCACTGAGCGCGCGATTGGCAGCCCCGCCGCTTCCAGGAGCCGTTTGGCGATGTCCTTGTCCAGCGCGGTTGCCGAACCCAGGATGCCGCAGCCGGCGAGCGGCACCCGAGCCACCTCGGCCACCCCCTGTACCGAGCCGTCTTCGCCATGAGGGCCGTGCAGTACGGGAAACAGGATGTCGATCTTCGGTAGGTCATAGGGCGTGCCGTCGGCCGGGATCGCCATCATCCGTCCGTGCCCGCCCGGAACCAGGCAAACTTCCAAACCGCCCGCAGGCTTTGCGAGCGTACCATCCTGGAAGCTGCTCAGCAGCCACTGTCCTTCGCGCGTGACGAAGATTGGGACGGCATCGTATTTGGCGGGCAGCAGCGCACGCATGACATTGGTTGCTGAAAGCGCCGAAACGTCATGCTCGGCGGAACGTCCGCCAAAGAGCACGGCGATGCGCAGTCTGTTCAAGGAAGAGGTCTGCTGCATTGTATCGGTACCCTATCTTGCGGCTCGCATACGGGATGATCGGCAACCTTGGCTTTTTTCGAACCGATCTGCGGGTCCATGTAAAAAGACGGGCCGTGAAATTGGCACCGGCGTTATTCGTTGCGCGACATGACCGTTGGTATATATAATTTCATCTCATGAAAGTGGCTCTGGGCGAGTTGCGGAGCCAACAGCCGAGATCATGGGACTTTGATGGTTTGCCCCTCAAGACCGGCGATCGATCCGTGGATGACTGCTTTGGCAGCAATCCTTCGGCAGTCATGACGCGGCCGGTCCCACCACATCTTCACCAATTTGGGCACCACCCCGTTTGCGCCGGCATCCGCTTCGGCAGCATTGTGGCGCCTACGGCCTTGCGCAACGACCAGCTTTTCCAACACAATCAAAAAAAGACGCAAGAAGGGAACTAACGATAATTTCCACCAGAGCTTGACAGGAGAACAAGCATGTCACTTCGGAGCATGATTTCGAATTTCTCAATGGGAGCCTTAACACTTGCCGCAGCCGCACTGACATCTTCGGCCTATGCGGCGGCGCCGGAATCCAACGACCCGATCAAGATCGCGCTGTTCGATTGGACCAGCGTCAATCTGAACGCCAAGATCCTCGGCGGCATCCTCGAAAAGCTCGGCTATACCGTCGAGTATCCGACCGCCGACTATCTCTCCAGCCTGACCACCGGCCTGACCAATGGCGACATCGATGTCGGCCTGGAATTCTGGGACACGACGGCCGGCGAGGCGATGAAGGCCTCGGACGCGACGGGCCAGACCGAACGCCTCGGCAAGCTCGGACCAAAGGCCAAGGAAGAATGGTGGTTTCCCGAATATATGAAAGAGAAATGCCCCGGCCTGCCGAACTGGGAAGCGCTGAAAGACCCGAAATGCGCCGAGGCCTTCTCGACGGCCGAAACCGCGCCGAAGGGGCGTTATCTCGGCGGACCCGTGACATGGGAAGGTTTTGACGACGAACGCGTCGAGGCGCTGAAACTGCCCTTCACCGTCATCCATGCCGGCACCGACGCGGCGATGTTCGCCGAACTGGACTCGGCCTATCAGCGCAAGGCGCCGATCATGCTGTGGATCTATTCGCCGCATTGGGCGCCGGCCAAATACAAGGGCGAATGGGTCGAATTCCCCGACTATACGACCGAGTGCTACACCGACCCGAAATGGGGTGTGAACCCCGACGCGAAATATGACTGCGGCAAGCCGCACGGCGAGATCTGGAAATATTCCTGGGCCGGCATGAAGGACAAATGGCCGGTCGCCTATAAGGTCGCGAAAAACTACACGGTCGATACCGACGAGCTCAACAAGATGAGCGGCGAGATCGATCTCGAAGGCAAGACGCCGGAAGACGTCGCCGCCGCCTGGATCGCCGCCCACGAAGCCGACTGGAAAGCCTGGGCCGAGTGACCGTCTGACTGGAAACGCGACGACCCGGCCAGTCAGGGCCGGGTCTCGATCCCCTATTCCAGAAGGACGATTGCATGAGCGATACGATTGAACAGGCGGTGAAAGCAACGGGCAAGGATGCCCGCCCGATAAAGCTTGGCTGTCGCAATGTCTGGAAGCTGTTCGGGGCGGACGCGGCCAATTTCATCCGCCGGCGCGACGGCAAGGCCAGCCTGGCGGACATCGCCGCGGCCGGACTGGTTGGCGCGGTGCGCGCCGTCGATCTCGAAATCCGCCAGGGCGAGATCTTCATCATCATGGGACTTTCGGGGTCAGGCAAGTCGACGCTGGTGCGCTGCATGTCACGGCTGATCGAGCCGACCCACGGCAAGGTCGAGTTTGAAGGCAAGGACCTGCTCAAGATTTCCGATGCCGCGCTGATCGAGCTGCGACGCCATCGCATGGGCATGGTGTTCCAGAATTTTGCCTTGCTGCCGCATCTCAACGTACTGGAGAACATCGCCTTTCCCTTGGGCATCCAGGGGCAGGACCGGCCGACGCGCGAGAAGCGGGCCCGTGAAGTCATCGAGCTGGTTGGCTTGCGCGGCCGCGAGCATTTCTATCCGCGCGAGCTTTCCGGCGGACAGCAGCAGCGTGTCGGCATCGCCCGCAGCCTCGCCACGAAGCCGGAAATCTGGTTCCTCGACGAGCCGTTCTCGGCTCTCGATCCGCTGATCCGCCGTGAGATGCAGGACGAGCTGATGCGGCTGCAGACCATGCTGCACAAGACCATCGTCTTCATCACCCATGATTTCGACGAGGCCATCCGGCTGGCCGACCGGATCGCCATCATGAAGGACGGCGAGGTCATCCAGATCGGCACGCCGGAAGAGCTGGTGGTCAACCCGGCGACCGACTATGTCGCCGAATTCACCCGCGATGTCGATCGCGCCAAGGTGATCTCGGCGCGCCGCCTGATGCGCGCCTGCGACGGCGCCGAGTACGGCGGCACGGTCGCGCCGGATGCCAAGATATCAAGTTTTTCGGCAGATATCGTCTCTGCCGGCAAGCCCTTCGCGGTGGTCAACGGCACCGGCAAGCCGATCGGCGAAGTCACGCCGCAGGCGGTGATCGATCTTCTCGCCGGCATCGAGCGTCGTGGGGCCGGCGGATGACCGTCACGGCAAGCGCCAGCGCAGCGAGGCCCCGGCCGGTTCAAACCTGGCTGGCGATCTGGGCCTGTGCGCTCGCCGCCGTGCTTATTGTCTTCCTGCTGCAGGAAAGCCTGGCTTGGGCGGTCAATTACCCGGCCGGCGCGATCGTTCCTGTCGCTGACTGGGTCGGTGCGCTGATGAACTGGGTGAAGTCGAACTTCTCCTGGCTGACCCGCTCGATCACCGCGGTGCTTGGCGTGCCGCTCGATTTCGCGCTCGGTCTTCTGGCCAAGAATTTCAAGATCGGCCATGGTGCGGATATGATCGTCTTGCCGCGCCTGTCCTGGGTCGGCGTGTGCGCTGCCGCCTACCTTGCCGGACGCGCCGCCGGCGGCTGGAAGCTGGGTGCGCTGGCCGGCGGCTGTTTTCTCTACATCGCGCTGTTCGGGCAGTGGACCAGCGCCATGCTGACGCTGGGCTTGATCTCGATCGCCGTGCCGTTTTGCATTGTCACCGGGCTGTTCGCCGGCATCTGGGCATGGCGCAAGCCTTGGGCGGAGAGGTTGTTGATCTCCCCTGCCCTCGATCTGATGCAGACGATCCCGACCTTCGCCTATCTGATCCCGATGCTGCTTCTGTTCGGCAACAGCCCGGTCTCGGCAATGATCGCGACGGCAATTTTCGCGACGCCGCCAATGGTGCGGGCGACGATGCTCGGCCTGTCGCGGGTGCCGTCAGAGATCGACGATTTCAGCGAGATGGCCGGCTGCACGGCACGGCAGAAGCTGTGGCGGGTGCTGTTGCCGTCGGCGCGGCCGACATTGATGGTCGGCGTCAACCAGGTCATCATGCTGGCGCTCAACATGGTGATCATCGCCTCGATGATCGGTGCCGGTGGGCTCGGCTATGACGTGCTTTTGGCGTTGCGCGCACTCAAGGTCGGCGAGGCGATGGAAGCTGGCCTCGCCATTGTCGCACTGGCAATTGCACTCGACCGGCTGAGCCAGGCGATCGCGCACAATCACGCCAAGGGCAATGTCCGCCACCAGGCCAGCACCAGTTTCTGGCGGCGCTATCCCAATCTGGCGCTGGCTGTTGCCATCCTCGCCGTCGCCACGCTGCTCGGCCTGTTCGTGCCGGCGTTCGCCGCGGTGCCGAAAGCGATCACCTTCACCACCGCGCCTTTGTGGAAGGCGGCGGTGAACTGGATCACCATCAACTTCTTCGACACTATCGAAGCGTTCCGCGTGGCGCTTATCCTCAACGTGCTGAACCCGGTGCGCGCCTTCTGCGAGGGTTTTCCGTGGCTGGGCGCGGTGTGTCTCCTCGGCCTTGCCGGCTACCAGCTCGGCGGCTTGCGCCTCGCCGCCCTGGTCGCGGCTTTGACAGCGTTCTGCGCCGTCACCGGACTTTGGGAAAAGACCATGGCGACCGTCTATTTGTGCGGAATCTCGGCCTTTATCGCCTGCCTGATCGGCATCCCGATTGGGCTGATGGCATCGCGCAGCGACCGCTTCGAAAAGACCGTCACGCCGGTCATCGACACGCTGCAGGTGCTGCCGTCGTTCTGCTTCATCATTCCGGTGGTCATGCTGTTCAGGGTCGGCGACGTCACCGCGATGATCGCCACCGTCGCGTTCGCCGTGGTGCCGGCCATCCGCTACACCAATCACGGCATTCGACAGGTGCCGCCGGCGCTGATCGAGGCGGCGAAGGTTTCGGGCTGCACCAGGCGCCAGACCTTCTTTCGCGTGCAGCTGCCGCTGGCGTTGCCCGAGATCATGCTCGGCGTCAACCAGACCATCCTAATGGCGCTGGCGATGATCATCATCTGCGCCATGGTCGGCACGCGCGATCTCGGCCAGGAGGTGTTCATCGCCCTGTCCAAGGCCGATTCCGGTCGCGGCATCGTCGCCGGCCTAGCCATCGCCTTCATCGGCATCGTCGCAGACCGGCTGTTCAACGCCTGGACGGCGAAGGCTCGGGCAAGGCTGGGATAGTCCGGAATAGGACGGCCTCAGGAAGCTGCCGCCAAGCGCGCCGTTAACGAGGCACCGATCCCTACGCCTAAAGACATAGCCATTCGGGATTATTGCTCGTTTTTGCCTCACATCGTACGGCTGCCATGGGACGGGTAGGCTCAACAGGAGAGCGGATAAATGTCTAAACGCGTTCCCTTTACTACCGGTGATCTGGCAGATCATCAGCGGGGTATCGATGACGCCCTCACAGGCGATCCGAATACGAATATCTTGACCGGCGACGCTGGCGGCAGCCTGCTCGATTTCTCAAGAGGCGGCAACGACACCTTTACGGAAACCGCACCGTCGACTTACACCTTCTACGGCGACGCGGCTCGGAGCTTGTTCAATTTTGCTCGGGGCGGTGACGACACCTTCACTGTGTCGAGCTCCTCCACCACCACTGCTTACGGTGACGCGGGCGACGATATGTCGGACCACAGCAAGGGCGGCAACGACACTTTCACGGGCGCCGCGCAAGCCAGCAACATTTTCTTCGGCGACGCCGGCGGCAACATGACCGGCCATGCTCAGGGCGGCGACGACCGTTTCACGGCCTTTCCCAACTCCTTCAACACTTTCTACGGTGACGCCGGCGTCGATATGTCCGACCACAGCAAGGGTGGCAATGACACCTTCGAGGGCACCAGCGTGGCCGTCAACATTTTCTTTGGCGACGCCGGGAACAACATGTCTGGCCATGCTCAAGGTGGCGACGACCGTTTCACGGCCAGGAGCGACTCCAGCAACGCCTTCTACGGGGACACCAGCGGCGATATGTCGGACTACAGCAAGGGCGGCAACGACACTTTCAATGGCGCTAGTGACGCCAACACTATTTTCTACGGTGATGCCGGTCGCAGCATGTCTGGCCATGCTCAGGGTGGCGACGACCATTACACAGACTTTGGTGGCACGATTCAGACCAAAACCTTCTTTGGCGACGCGAGCCTACATATGTCCGACTTTGCTAAGGGCGGCGACGACACCTTCACGAGCGTGGGTGGGTTCGTGATAAGTTTCTATGGTGACGCGGCCGGCATCATGTCCGACTCTGCTAGCGGGGGCGATGACGTGGCCGTGCTGCAAGGCACCCATAATTTCGCCTATGGCGACGCTGGCGCGATGGCCGGCAATGCTGTGGGCGGCAATGATATCCTAACCGGCGGCAATAAGAGCTCTGGTCCTGATGTTCAAAGCGAGTTGTATGGCGACACATTCGCTATGTCCGGGTCCGCCGCGGGCGGCAACGACATTCTTACCGGGGGCCACAACAGCGAAAGCGGCCAGGTCCGCAACTTCCTGTGCGGCGACGCTCTGCAAATGTCCGGTTCGGCTCTGGGCGGAAACGATACTCTGTACGCTGGGAGCGCGGCACCCGGCTGCACCGTCGTCAACGACATGTGGGGTGACGGGCAACTGAGCGAACTGGCTCAGGGCGGCAGAGAT
Organism: Mesorhizobium sp. M0207; assembly: GCF_040321995.1. Classification (NCBI taxonomy): domain Bacteria; kingdom Pseudomonadati; phylum Pseudomonadota; class Alphaproteobacteria; order Hyphomicrobiales; family Phyllobacteriaceae; genus Mesorhizobium; species Mesorhizobium sp. M0207. Next base: position 222,283 of record NZ_JAMYSQ010000003.1, on the reverse strand, counting down.
CAATTCATATTCAAGGACGATGGTTCAATGAAGGTCGGAACCCAAAACACCATCTACGATTTCAGCCAGACCCAAGACGACACCATTGTATTTAGTGGCGTGGAGGGCGTGCAATCGTTCGATGATCTCACAATTGCGCAAAGTGGAACCGACACCATCGTTACCGCAGGAGTCGATCAAGTTACTCTCGCAAACTTTACAAGCCCGCTGACGACGGGTGACTTTTTGTTTGTCTGAAAGCGAAGCCCTTATCGCATTCGAAGAGGGGGAATGCGTGAGAATTCGTTGAGCATCGTCGCGCGGCCGGTCGCCCCAATAATGCTCGACCGGCCGATCGACAATCCAAGCCGCAAGTATGGATCAAGCGGCCAGGAATCTCTCGGTCAAACGAGCCCAGAGCGCTGCGCCGACGGTCAGATTGCCGTCGTTGAAATCATATTTCGAGCTGTGCAGGATGGCTGAATCCTCGCCGTTTCCGAGGCGCAGGAAGCAACCGGGTTTGTGTTCGAGGAAATAAGAAAAGTCTTCGCTACCGGGGATCAACGGGCAGACGGACACCTTGTCCTGACCGACGAGTTCGACAGCGATGTCTGTCGCAAAGGACGTCTCGCGCTCGGAATTGACCACCACCGGGTAGCCGCGCTCGTACTCGATCTCGACCGTTGCGCCATGCGCCTGCGCCACAAGTGCTGCGATATTGCGAATACGCTGCTCGAGCCTGTCGCGGATCTCGGCGGAGAAGGAGCGGACGCTCAACGTGATTTCGGCGTGTTCCGGAATGACGTTGGAGGCCGTGCCTCCGTGAATCGTGCCGACGGTGACGACAGCGGTCTCGATCGGGTTGACGTTGCGCGACACAACCGTCTGCAGGGTCATGACGATGTTGGCGGCAGCGACGATCGGGTCGACCGTCAGGTGCGGACGCGAGGCGTGGCCGCCACGCCCGGCGATCCTGATGGTGACGGTATCGCTCGCCGCCATCAGCGGCCCGGCGCGCATCAGGAACGAACCCGTCGGCGCGCCCGGGTGGTTGTGCAGCCCGAATATCGCATCGCAGGGAAAGCGCTCGAACAGGCCGTCGGCGATCATCGCCTGCGCCCCGCTTCCCTTGCCGGCTTCTTCGGCCGGCTGGAAAATAAGGTTCACCGTGCCGTTGAAATGCCGTGTGCGCGCCAGGTATTCGGCGGCGCCGAGCAGCATCGTAGTGTGGCCGTCATGACCGCAGGCGTGCATCTTGCCGCTGGCCTGGCTGGCATAAGGGAGATTGGTAGCTTCGGTGATCGGCAGGGCGTCCATGTCGGCACGGATGGCGATGCTGCGGCCGCTGCCCTGGCGCAGGCGACCGACGACGCCGAGCCCGCCGACATTTCGCGTCACCTCATAGCCCCAGCTTTCGAGCCGTTCGGCAACGTATGCAGCCGTTTCGTGCTCCTGGAATGAAAGCTCGGGATGCGCGTGCAGGTGCTGGCGGGCCGCTGCAAGCTCGGCGGCCTTGTCGGCGAAGTCGGAAATATCGGCGAACTGGTTGGAGGTCTTTGGCATGGAAGGTCCTTTGCCGGCCGAGCAGGTGCCGCGCCGGCTTTGCTTTTAGATGAAACGGCTCAAGAAAGCCCGCGTGCGCGGGTGTCTGGGTTTGGCGAGAACCTCGTCCGGAGGCCCGGCCTCGATCACATTACCGTCGTCCATGAACACCACCCGATCCGCCGCTTCGCGGGCGAAGCCGATCTCATGCGTGACCACGATCATGGTCAAGCCCTGCCTGGCGAGGTCGCGCATGGTGGCGAGCACCTCGCCGACCAGCTCCGGATCGAGCGCCGAGGTCGGCTCGTCGAAGAGCATCAATTTCGGGCGGATGGCGAGCGCACGCGCGATGGCGACGCGCTGCTGCTGGCCGCCTGAAAGCTGGCGCGGATAGGCGTCGATCTTGTCGGCAAGACCGACACGGGTCAGCAGTTCGCGGGCGTAGCCGATCGCCTCCTTGCGGTTCTCCCGGTGAACGCCGACCGGAGCCTCGATGACGTTCTGCAGGGTCGTCATGTGCGGATAGAGATTGAACTGCTGGAACACCATGCCGATCTTGCGCCGCTGAGCGGCGATCGCGCGGTCGGAAAGCTTGTCGAGGCGGCCGTCGTGCAACCGGTAACCGATCTGCTCGCCGTCCACCTCGATCGACCCCTGGTCGATCGCCTCGAGATGATTGATGCATCGCAGGAAGGTCGACTTTCCGGAGCCGGACGGTCCGAGAATGACCACCACCTCGCCAGGCGCGACGTCCAGATCAATGCCCTTCAGCACTTCGAGCGGGCCGAAGGCCTTGTGAACGTTGCGCGCCCGGACCAGAGGCGTGTCATGCGCGCTCATTGGCGGCCTCCAGGGTGGCGGTCGCCGTCTTCTCGCGCGCGCCGCGGTCGCCGCGGCTGTAGTGGCGTTCGATCGCGCCTTGCGCGACATTGAGGACCGAGGTGATCAGCAGGTACCACAGCACTGCAACCATCAGCAGCGGAATGATTTCGAAGGTGCGGTTGTAGATCGACTGCACCGAGTAGAGCAGGTCGGCCATGGCGATGACGCTGACAAGCGACGTCGCCTTGATCATGCTGATCAGCTGATTGCCGGTCGGCGGCACGATCGACCGCATCGCCTGCGGGATGATGATGCGCCGCAAGGACCGGGCGCGGGTCATGCCGAAGGCTTCAGCCGTTTCGGCCTGTCCCTTGTCCACCGACAGCAGCCCGCCACGGATGATCTCGGCCATGTAGGCGGCCTCGTTCAGCGCTAGACCAAGAACGGCGGCGGTCAACGGCGTGATCAGGTCGTTGGTGTTCCAGCTGGCGAAGCCGATGGAAATGCGCGGAAACAGCGTCGAAAGGTTGTACCACAGGATCAATTGCACCAGCAGCGGCGTTCCCCGGAAGAACCAGATGAACAGGCCGGAGAGAAGGGATGCCAGCCTGTCGCTCGACATGCGCGCGATGGCGAGCAGCAGGCCGAGCACGATGCCCAGGATCATTGCCACGACCGTCAGGCCGAGCGTCACCGAAAGCCCCTGCATGACCGTCGGATCGAAGAAATACTGGGCGACCACCGGCCAGCCGAAATTCGGGTTGACTGCAACGATATAGGCGAAGCCGGCTGCCACGGCGACGGTGAACGCCCAGAGCGCCAGCCGGACGAGCGGAAACGGCCGGTGGGCTTGTTTGACGTCGCGCAGCGCGTCGTCGGGACGTCGCGGCAGCCCGGCCGCGTAGGCAGCGGTGGCATCGGTCATGGCAGCCTCTACTGGCCCTGGTTGATGCCTGGCGCATCGATCATGTTCTTCTCGAGACCCCACTTCTTCATGACCGCGGCGTAGGTGCCGTTCTTCATCAGGATCTTGAAGGCATCGAGCAGCACGCCGCCCAGCGGCGAACCCTTCTTGACGACGGCGCCTTGGTAGATGTCCTTGAAGCCGTTGGCCTGGCCGACCCCGGCGAGTTCCAGCTGGCCCTTCGCCTGCTCGACGAAATAGGTCAGCGGCGCCTGCGAGGAGAAGAATGCGTCGGAGCGTTTCGACCGGACGGCCAGTATCGAGCTCGGCTGGTCGGTGAAGGATTGCACCTCGACGGCCGGCTTGTCGCCTTCGGTGCATTTCTGCGCCTGCTGCTTGATGACCTTCTCGGCCGAGCCACCCGACATGACGGCGATGCGCTTGCCGCACGCGGTGTCGAGCGAGGTGATGCCTTGCGGGTTGCCCTTCTCGACGGCGAAGACGACGTATTCGCGCACCCAATCGATGAAGTCGTTGGATTTCTGCCGGTCGGGATAGTCGCCGACAGGCCCCATCGCGAACTGATAACGGCCGGCATTGATGCCGCTCAGCAAAGCCGGCAGGCCGGCGACCGAGGCATGATCGATCTCGACACCGAGCAGCTGGCCGATGGCGTCGGAAATGTCCCTGGTCGCCCCCGACAGTTCGGTGCCGGTGACGATCTCATAGGGCGGGAACGAGCCGTTGTTGACGGCTGTGATCTTTCCCGCCGTGCGGATCTCTTCCGGCAGCCGGGCCCGCAAATCCTCGTTCACCGATTGCTTCTGGATATCCTGGGCAAAGCTGGCCTGCGCCAGCATGGTGACGAGCGAGGCGAATATGAAGCTGATTGTCCTCATGGCATTCTCCTTCGTGTTCTTCGTTGTACGTTGTCAGGCTGCGGTGGCCCGCGATCTGGCCTCGAAAGGAAACAAGGCTTCGGCGGAAATCGGTTCCGCCAGAATGCCCTGGGCATGGAGCTCGGTGACGAAATCCTCGATCATGCGCCGGTTGGCCGGCAGGCCGCTGGCGTTCCAGGAGGCAGGCAGGTCGCGCCCCGCATGAAGCAGCTCCTCGAGGATCCAGGGCGAGGTATCGGCATATTTTCGGCGCTTTCCCGTCCAGACGCGCTGGCTTTCGTCGATCAGCCTGGCGAGTTCCTGCGGCAGCCAGGGGTGCTCCCTGGCCACTGCCGCCTTGACGGCGACCACATGCATGCCCGGGACATAACCGGCGTCGGCGAAATAGGCGCGTTCGGCCGCGCGAAAATCGCGCAGCACTTGCCGGAAGCCGGAAGCCGGGCCGAAAAAGCCGTCCGGCATGAAGGGCGTGAAAACGGCGTCGAGCTCGCCTTGCGACAGCAGCTCCATCATCGGGCGCTCACCTGGTGCTGCTTCGATGCGCCCCGGCCTGCCGAATCCGTCGAGGCGGTCGGCGATCGGGTGCTCCGATGTCAGCCTGCCGGCGAACCAATAGGCATCCTCGACGCCGACGCCTGCCCGGCGAAGTGCCGCGCGCGTCCATGTGTTGCCGGAATCGCGCCAGCCGGTCACGCCGATGCGTTTGCCGGCAAGGTCGGAAAGCCGTTCCAGCGGGCTGGCCTCGACCGTTATGATGCAGCGATGGCGAAAGCCGCGCATGATGAAGCACGGTATTCCAACCACCGTATCCCTGCCGGAAGCCATGGCCGACACATAACGGCTGAATGAGACCTCCGCCGCATCGTAGTTCGGATCGGTGCCGAGATCCGGAATGAGCGTGGCGACGCGGTCAACCTTCACCGACAAGCGGCTCGAAGTGACGTCACCCAGCACCAAAGGGGTGAGATAGTCCCAATCGCGGGTGGCTATAGTGATGGAGACGGGCATCGGCATGAACTTCAAGACTATGTTTGACCGGCGATTGGTAAATGTTTATTTTTGGCCGATCAAATGTTATTATGTTATTGAACATTAGCTTTAACGGTTGCGGGTGCCGATGGATTTCGATGCAGGATGGTTCGCCGAGCGCCTTGGCGACCGCACGATGCGCGGCATCGCACGCGAGACCAGTGCGCTGATCAGAAGCGGCGCGCTGCCTGTCGGCGCAAAGCTTCCGCCGGTGCGCGATCTGGCCTATGTGCTTGGCGTCAGCCCGGCGACGGTCTCGCAGGCGTGGAGCGAGTTGCGGCGCTACAAGATCATCGGCGGCCGCGGACGCAACGGCACCTGGATCATGGGCAACCGCTTTGCCGCCCGGCCCGAGCGCCACATGAGCGGTGGCAATTACGGACAGGATGTTCTGAACCTGGCGATCGCGGAGCCCGATGTGATGCTCTTGGCGCCGCTCGACATCGCGCTGGCGCATGGTGCGCGCGCCGAAAAGCTCAACAGCTACGAGCGGGTGCGCATCCTGCCCGAGCTGGAGGCGGCAGTGCGCCCGTCATGGCCGTACGATCCCGGCGCGTTCCTGGCCACCAATGGCGGTTACAACGCCATCTACACCTTGCTGCATGCGCTGGTCCCGCCGGGAGCGCCGGTGGCCATCGAGAACCCGACGGCGCTTCGCCTGCTCGACATCCTCGAGGATCTCGATGTGCCGATCATCCCGGTAGACTGCGACAGCGACGGTCCCTTGCCGGATGCACTTGCCAACGCTCTGCGGCAGCGGCCCGTCGCGTTCCTGTTCCAGCCGCGCGTCCATTCGGTGACCGGCGCCTGCATGTCGTCGGCGCGGCTGGAAGTCATCGGCGACCTGCTCGCCGGCACCGACGTGCTGATTGTCGAAGATGACGGCGTCGGCGATATTGCCTCGGCGCCGCGCATTTCGCTTGGCCGGCGTTTTCCCGATCGCGTCGTCCATATCCTGTCTTATTCCAAGACCCACGGCCCGGATTTGCGGCTCGCCGTGCTGTCCGGATCGGCGACGATCGTCGAGCAGATCCAGTCCTACCGCAGCTTCAGCTCGGGATGGACCAGCCGCATCCTGCAGGCCGCCACCGCCTGGCTGCTGCACGACCCGGCCACGGCCGCCCTGGTGGAGCAGGCGAAGGAGGTATACCGCGGCCGTCGCGAACGGCTCGCCGGCGAACTGGCCAAACGCAATGTCGATATCAACGCCGGACACGGTCTCAGCGTCCTCATTCCGGTTGCTTCGGAACCTTACGCGATGGTCACGCTGGCCGCCCACGGCATCGCGGTCCATGCCGGGGCGAAGTTTTCGACCGGAAAAACGAACGCTGTCCGAGTCGCGACCAGCATTCTGGACGAGGAGCACCTCGAGCACGTCGCAAATTCCCTGGCGCTGGCGGCCGACCCGGCGCGGGAAGTTGTCTGAGGCAAGTCAATCGCCGTTCGGACTGCTACTCCGCCGCCACGCCCTTCATCTCGAGATAGCTTTCCATCGAATCGTCCATCGCCTGCAGCCAGGGCGTATGATGCAGCGGCGCCATCGTGCCGGTCATCAGCGAGCGGTAGGCATGGTCGCGGAAGCCCATAATGTCTTGCGCCTTGTGGTGCTCCCACTCCATGAAGGTCTGATTGACAGCCTCGACATCGAAGCCGGGATAGTCGGTCTGCTCCATCAGCTCCCTGGTGTAGTCGCCCTGGAACCAGATCATCTGCTCGGCGTCTTCAAGCGTTTCCTCGCGTGCCCGCCATTTCCGGCCGTGCTCGGCCATGGCTTCGGCCGAGGGCAGATTGATGCGGCCCATGATGACGTCGCGGGCGAACCAGGCCTGCGCGTCGAACATGTTGAAGGTGTAGAACTGGTCCTGCATGCCGATATAGGACAGCTTCGGGTTTTTCTCCCAGACGACGCCCTCGTAGAGCCCGTCCGGCCACATGCGGTTGGCGGTCTTCAGCTTCAAATCCTCGGTGAGGAACGGGAAGGAATGGAGGTAGCCGGTGCACAGGATGATGGCGTCGACGTCTTTGGTGCTGCCGTCCTTGAAATGCGCCGTCTTGCCGACGACCTTCTGCAGAAGCGGCACTTCCTTCCAGTTCTCCGGCCATTTGAAGCCCATCGGCTTCGAGCGGTAGCTGGAGGTGATCGATCTGGCGCCGTATTTGTAGCATTGCGAGCCGATGTCCTCGGCTGAATAGGAGCGGCCGATTATCAAAATGTCCTTGCCCTTGAATTCCATGGCGTCGCGGAAATCGTGGCTGTGCAGGATACGGCCGTTGAAGGTCGAAAAGCCCTCGAAATAGGGAACGTTGGGCACGGAGAAATGGCCCGAGGCGACGACGACATGGTCGAACTCTTCCGAGTAGGTGACGTCGCTGGTGCGGTCATGCGCGGTGACGGTGAATTTTTTTGTCGTTTCGGAGAAGGTGACCATGCGCACCGGGCTGTTGAAGCGCACCCATTGGCGAACGCCGGATTTTTCGACGCGGCCCTTGATGTAGTCCCACAGCACGGCGCGCGGCGGATAGGAGCCGATCGGCCGGCCGAAATGCTCCTCGAAGGTGTAGTCGGCGAATTCGAGGCATTCCTTCGGGCCGTTCGACCAGAGGTAACGGTACATCGAGCCGTGCACCGGGTCGCCGTGCTCGTCGAGGCCGGTGCGCCAGGTGTAGTTCCACAGGCCGCCCCAGTCGGACTGCTTTTCGAAGCAGACGATCTCGGGAATGTCGGCGCCCTTGTCGGCAGCCGACTTGAAGGCCCTGAGCTGAGCCATGCCGGACGGCCCGGCTCCGATGACGGCAACACGATCTTTCATTGCGGGCCTCCCGATCTCATTTCCCTAACGAAACAAATTTCACTGACAGGACAGTAATTGCCCCTTCGATGCTGTCAACAGGGCTTGTCGCGAAACCGCGTTTCGCCCAGCTGGATTTCCAAGCGACGCAGTAGCTCGGGCGAAATCCAGACATTGCGCAATTCGACACGGGTGGCTTGCCGTGGCAGTTGCGCTTCTGTATCGGCACCGAATATGTTCACCGTGAGTGAAATGAATCGGCAAGGTCCGGGGTGGCAACATGGCGAAAAAAGCATCCAGTCTAAAGCCCGCTGCGGCCGTCGTCGCCGCCAAGGCCAAGCCGTCGGTCGCTGCAATCGATCCGCGCAAGATACGCGCGCCGCTCACCCAGAACCCGCACGCCATTCGCGACACCCGCGAAAAAGTCCTGGAGGTCGCGATCGGCCGCGAGGTGCGGGCCTTCCGCAAGAAGCTCGGCATCACCGTCGCCGATCTGGCTGCCGCCACCGACATTTCGCTTGGCATGCTGTCGAAGATCGAGAACGGCATCACCTCGCCATCGCTGACCACGTTGCAGGCGCTGTCGCGGGCGCTCGGCGTTCCCGTCACCGCCTTCTTCCGCCGCTTCGAGGAAGAGCGCAGTGCCGTCTTCGTCAAGGCCGGCGAAGGCCTCGACGTCGAACGCCGCGGCACGCGCGCCGGCCACCAGTACAATCTGCTCGGCCATATCGGCTCCAACACCAGCGGCGTCGTCGTCGAACCCTATCTGATCACGCTGACCGAGGATTCCGACGTGTTCCCGACCTTCCAGCATGAAGGCATGGAATTCCTCTATATGCTCGAGGGCGAGGTGGTTTACCGGCACGGCAGCAATCTCTACCCGATGAGGCCTGGCGACAGCCTGTTCTTCGACGCCGATGCGCCGCACGGACCGGAAGTGCTGAGCGTCCTGCCGATGCGGTATTTGTCGATCATCTGTTATCCGCAGAGCAGCGCGGGGTGAGCCGGAGATGAGGGCGCGCAAGCAATCCTGGATCGCTGCACTCCACGGCCACGGTAACGGCATGGATCCTAGGGTCTCCGCTACGTCGCTTCGCTCCTGCTTCGCCCTAGGATGACGAAGGCGTGGGGTCCAAGGCTAATCGCGGATGTCGGACATTGGCAGTTGCATCGCGGCTTAGAGGGTGGTGGCCGACGGCAATTCGCAAGTTTCGAGGTTAGCTGAAGCGTCCCTCACTTCGTCATCCTAGGGCGGAGCAGGAGCGAAGCGACGTAGCGGAGACCCTAGGATCCATGCCGTAACCTCCACGCGCTGCTACGTTGAACTGCAGGGCAAGCTCGTCCTCGATTGGTCGCAAGGGGGCTAAAGGCCGGCGCTCTACGGCGCCCCCCTCTGCCCTGCCGGGCATCTCCCCCCCTTGGGGGGAGATTGGCAGCTTGACGGGCAGCGCGAACCTCGCAAACAGAACCTCAATCCGGCCCGAACCCCGGCGATGTCGCACTGCCGTCATCCAGCTTCGACAGCCATTCGACCAGCGTCGCGCGGTAGCGCGTCAGGCCTTTGTAGTTGGCGAGTTCGTCGGGAAGGTCGCGGATGACGCGGTGCAGGCGCCTTGCCCATTTCGGCTGCGTCACCAGCTCGTCCATCTTGATCAGGTAGCAGCGGATCGGGAAGACGATCGCATTCGAGCGCGGCAGCCGCCAGAAGCTCTGCAGCTCGACGCGCAGATGGACCTTGTCGCCGACGTTTTTGGGCGTCACCGTGGTCCGGTCCGGACCCCATTTGTGATAATTTTCCGGGCTGGTATCGAGGCGAGGATTGATTGTCATCGTCCAGTTCAGCCGGCGCGCCGGCTTGCCCTGCTGGATGTTGGTGAGGAATTTCAGCGCCCGGACGAAGATGCCCTTCTCATGCGCCAGCGGCACCGGCGCGTGCCATTCGAAGAAGTTCATGCCGATGTCGAAATCGAGCGACCAGTCGGCCTGGGTGGTGACCATGCCGGCATCCATCCACAGATTGCCGTCGCGCTGGTCGAGAATGCAGAAATCGCCCTGGCTCTGGCGGGTGATGTATTCCATCGGCCCATAGGGCAGCGTCGAGACGTCGCCGAATGTGAAGCTGTCGTCGATGCCGAGCGGCCGGTTGATCCAGCGCCAGCGGTCGCCATGGCGCGTCAGCGTGAAATGCTCGGGATAGCCCAGCGCCTGCTGCTCCATCAAAAGCTCGAGCAGATCCCAGCCGGCCAGCGTCATGTGCGGCAGCGACTGGCAGCGCAGCGGATCCTCGGCCAGCACCAAAGCGCGGTCCTGCATCTCGGCGACATAGTGCTCGTCGACGTCGATCAAATTGTCCAGCACGCTGCCCTTCGGCCCGACGACATGCGGCTCGATGTTGACGGCATACATGTAGCTGTCTTCATGGAACGGGAACGGGAACCGCCTGATGTGCTCGGGGCTGTTCCTGAACGTGAAGTCGTCGCGGAAGGTTTCCTTACGAAAGGTGATGCCCAAGCTCGCCTCCTATCTTTCCAGCACCAGCGACCTGCCCTCGAAGCGCGAGACGCAGGGCATGATCTTGCAGCCCGAACGGTGGTCTTCCTCGCTCAGCCAGTGGTCGTTGTGGATGAATTTGCCGTCATGCGAAATGACGTTGGTCTCGCACTGGCCGCAGACGCCGCCGCGGCAGAGATAGGGCGGATCGACCCCGGCCGCCTCGATCGCCTCGAGCAGGCTCTGCTGCTCGTCGACACGGATGATCTTGCCGCTGAGCGCCAGCGTCACGTCGAAGGGCGCGCCGGGCTGCGGTGCCGCGAAATGCTCGAAATGCACGGTCTCGGCAGGCCAGCCTAAGGCAGCCGCGCGATCGCGCACCCAGTCGATCATGCCGGACGGGCCGCAGACATAGAGATGCGTGCCGAGCGGCTGCGACGACAGCAGCCGGTCGAGATCGACGCGCTCGTCGCGGTCATCGTGATAGAGCCTGACCCGGCGATCGTAGCGCTCTCTCAGCAGGTCGGCATAGGTGCCGAGCGAGGCGGTGCGGCAGGTGTAGTGCAATTCGAAATTGCCGCCTTCCGCCGCCAGCTGCGCGGTCTGCGCCATGAACGGGGTGATGCCGATGCCACCGGCCAGCATCAGATGCTTCCTGGCGCGCAGATCGAGCGAGAACAGGTTGACGGGGTAGCTGACCACCATCTCCGTGCCCGGCCTGACCTGCCTGTGCATGAACAGCGAGCCGCCGCGGCCGGCGTCGTCGCGGCGCACCGAGATGGTGTATTCGCTGGTGTCGAGCGGCGAGCCCATTAGCGAATAGGGATTGAGCCTGGTGCGTTCGCCATCGCGCATCTCGACGACGACATGGGCGCCGCCGGAGAAGGTCGGCAAAAGCTCGCCGTCGCGCCGGCGGAAATGAAAGCGCGTCACCAGCTCGTTGACCGGGACGACATCGCTGACGACGACATCGAGTTTGGTGGTGCCGGTGCTCATCGAAAGACCTCCTCGATCGGAGGAATTTCGCTGCGGTCCTCGGCGTTGATGCAGACGCCCTGGAAGGCGGCGAGGCGCCGCGAATAGTGATCGCGCACCAGAAGCAAGAGGCCGCAATGCGAACAGGTTGCCGGCTGCGTCGTCACGTTCTCGGTGATGCCCTTGCAGTGGACGCACTGCATGCGGCGCGCCAGCGAGCCGCGATGCTCGGTCTGAACCGAGGTGTGGTCGATGCCGGCTTCCAGCGCCGCCTGCATGGCCTGGCCGATCAGCCCCTCGGTGCCGGCAAGATAGAGCCTGAGTCCCATATGCGCGTTGGCCAGCGTCTGCTTCAGCCGCGGCAGGGCGCTGGCAAAGGAATGGCCGAGGTAGAACTGTGCCGGCTTCAGGGCTTCGAGCGCATCGGCGTATTTGCCGTCGCGGCCGGGAATGAAGATGATGTGGGCGCCACCGAAGAAATCCGCCGGTGCCTTGGCGGCCAGATCGGCAATCGCCAGCGCTCCCTCTGCATCCGCTATGAAAAGATGATGCTTGCCAGGCTGCGGAGACAGGGTCCCATAGACCGGGCGACTGATGATGCTTTTCGCTGCCATACCCGCAGTATGCCTCAGCCTTTCGCCGTGCGCTTGGTCTTCTTCGGATCATCGAAAGGAAGCGGCTCGGCGGTTGCGCTGATGGTGCCGCTCTTGTTGCGGATCTCGAGCCTGGTGCCCTGCACCGCGCAGTCGACGTCGAGTCGGGCAATGCCCATCGATTTTTTGACCAGCGGCGAATACATGGCGCAGGTCACCACGCCGACCTTTTTGCCGTCGCGATAGACCGGCGCGCCCTCGTCGGCCGGCTCCTTGCCTTCGAGCAGCACGCCGAAGATCTTGAAGCGCTCCTTGCCCTTGAGGCGGTAGTGCTCCTCGGCACCGCGAAAGCCCGTCTTGCCGGGGCTGACGGTGAAGTCGAGACCAAGCTCCCACAGTGTGTCGCCGGGGCCTTCGTTCTCGAACGGGTATTTCTGCGAATTGTCGTAGGGGTAAAACAGCAGGTAGCTCTCGACGCGCAGCATGTCGAGCGTGGTGAAGCGGCACGGGATGATGCCGGCACTCTTGCCCTCGTCGAGGATCCTGTCCCAGATCGTTCCGGCGTCCTGGCCACGGCAGAAGATCTCGTAGCCGCGCTCGCCGGTGTAGCCGGTGCGCGAGATCATCACCGGAAAGCCGAACAACTGGGTCTGCATGTGGTGGAAATAATTGAGGTCGCGAATGCCGGGCACATGCTTTGCCAGATAATCGACGGCGGTCGGGCCTTGCAGCGAAAGATCGTGCAGATTGTCGTCGAAGCGCAGCGACACGTCGCGACCGACGGAAGCGCGCTGCAACTCTTCATGGCCGGTGCCCGAGCCATGCACGACCATCCAGGAATTCGGGCCGGTGCGGTAGAGGATGCAGTCGTCGGTGAACTTGCCGGCCTCGTTGAGCATGCAGGCATAGGCCGACTTGCCGGGATAGATCTTTTCGACGTCGCGCGTCGTCGCCAGGTCGATCAGGTGCGAGGCGTGCGGCCCGGTGATGTGGACCTTCTTCAAGCCGGACACGTCCATCAGGCCGGCCTTGGTGCGGATGGCGATATACTCTTCGTCGGTGTCCTTGTCGTAGGTCCAGGCGGTGCCCATGCCGCTCCAGTCCTCGAGCTTCGAGCCGAGCGCGCGATGGCGGTCCGCAAGCGTCGAAAATCTCCAGGATGCCGTCATCCGCTGTCCTCCGTTCGAAAGAAACTTTTTTGCTTTCCCCTGCTCCCTGCACACAGGCGGGAGCGTTGGCTTGAATATTGATCGCAAACGCCGGGAGCCTGCAATACCCGTAAGCAAATAATTTCATTGTCAGGCAAATCCGGCGCGCCCAAACAAACGGTTAACGTCGCGTAAAATCGTCTTGACAATTCCACAATTCGGCCGGATTTTATGAAAAAAATTTCACTCTCTTGAAAGAGGGCAATGACCGGCCAATCTGGACCGGCGTTGAAAAAGGGGAAAGCCGATGTCCGACCTGCAACAGCGCGTGGAAGCGTTGTACCGTTCCGACGTGCGTGGATCCGTGCTCCTGATCGTCTGCCTGTGGGCGACGATCCTCTTTGTCCTGTTCATGACATGGCCATACGTCCCCGACGCCGGCATCAAGCTCGTCGTCGCGGTCGCCGCCGCCGCGGTGCTGATCTTCAACACGGCCGCCATCCTGGCGATGGTCAACCACTACAAGGAAGACAAGGACTTCATCTACGGCCTCGACATCAAGAACGCCGACGCCTACCGCAACCGCAAGTCCTGAGGGGGAGACGCATGGCCCGCTATACACCGCCCGAACAGAGCAAGGCCGGACAGGTTTTCGATATCGCCGTCGTCGTGGTCGCGATTTTCGTTGCGCTGTGGCTGCCGCTGAAACTAGGTCTGGCAGGGGCGGCAAAATCCATCGACGCGCTCGACGCCAAGACGTGGGAAGCGCTCGGCCAGAACCCGACCATGGCCTCGATCTGGGAAAAGCTCGGCTACACGCCGGAAACCGCGCACGACATCATCCAGAACCGGTTCCACTACATCATCGACTGGCCGACGCTGATCATCATGGCGGCGGTGCTGATCGGCTATTTCATCTTTCTGTTCCGCGCATCGGACCGCGAATACCGCGACGTCATCGACGAAAAGTTCGGCGACAAATAGATAGGAAGCATCGTCATGTGGGTGGCACTCTCTTACGCATGCTGGGGCATCTCGATCGTGCTCGCGCTGTGGATGCTCTACGACTGGTTCAAGATCGACACGACCTATTCCGAAGAGATGCTGACCTCGTCCAGGGAAGGCGAACTTGAAGCCGTGTCCGAAAAACACCGGATCTGAGTGGGGGATTGAGCGATGACGATCACGGCTGAACCAGCGGTGCAAGTGCAGGGCGACAGGGTTTCACTGCTCAGGGTGCTTGGCCCCGCCCATGTATGGGCGCTCGGCGTCGGCATCGTTCTGGTCGGCGAATTCACCGGCTGGAATTTCGCGGCGGACAAGGGCGGCGCGCTGGCGGCGCTGATCGTCTGCTGGATCGTCGGCCTGCTCTACACCTCGGTCGCGATGATCGATTCCGAAGTTACCTCGACGGTTGCCGCCGCCGGCGGCCAATATGCGCAGGCCAAGCACATTGTCGGGCCGCTGATGGCCTTCAACGTCGCGCTGTTCCTGGTCTTTGCCTACACCATGCTCGAAGTGTCGGACGCGATCCTGCTCGGCGACACCATCGTCGCCAAGGCCGGCGTCGAGGGCCTCAACCACAATTCCTTCATCGCCGCGACAATCGTCGTGCTGGCATGGCTGAACTATCGCGGCGTGCTGATGACGCTCAACGTCAACTTCGTCATCACCGCCATCGCCTATGTCTCGATCGTCATCCTGTTCTTCTCGGTCAGCCCGTGGACGCAAGGCGCCGTGCTCAAGCTCAACGAGTTGGTGACCCCGGGCAACGCCCTGCCCTACGGCTGGATCGGCGTCATCGCCGCCTTCCAGTTCGGCATCTGGTATTATCTCGGCATCGAGGGCACCACGCAGGCCGCCGAGGAAGTGCGCTCGCCGGCGCGCTCGCTGCCCTACGGCACGATGGCCGGTATGATCACGCTTCTGATCGCCGCCGCCATGACCTGGTATGTCTGCGCCTCGATGATGCCCTGGGAATATCTCGGCATCACCTATTATCCGCTGTGGGATGCAGGCAAACTGACCGGCAGTGCGCTGCTGGAGAACCTGTTGTTCATCGCGACGCTGCTTGCCGCGCTCGCCTCCGCCAATGGCTGCATCAACGACGCCGCGCGCGCCTGGTTTTCGCTCGGCCGCGACCGCTATCTGCCGACCTGGTTCTCGGCGGTGCATCCGAAATACCGCACGCCCTATCGCTCGATCCTGTTTCTGCTGCCGATCGCGCTCGCCTTCGCCTTCATCGCCGACCTCAACCAGGCGATCACCTTCTCGATCCTGTCGGGCGTGCTGCAATACACTTTCATGAGCATCAACATCATCATGTTCAGGAAAAAGTGGCCGCTCGGCTCGATCCGCCGCGGCTACACCCATCCGTTCCATCCGCTGCCGGCGATCGTCTTGTTCTGCCTTTGCGTCGTCACCTTCTTTGCGATCTTCCTCGGCTTCGGCTCGCAGCTGATCGCCATGGTCGCCTTCTACTTCCTGATCTCGCTGTGGTTCCACTTCTACCGCTACAAATTCGTGCGCCGTGGCGCCCAGTTCACCATGCCGTGGCCGAAGCCGCAGGGCTACTGACGGCGCGCCCGGTCTGGGCGGGCATTTGCGTGACGAGGTGCGTTAGGTGATCTCAGCATTGCTCGCCGGGGCGGTTGCCCTGGCTCTCGTCCTCCATATAGCCTGGCTTGCGCGGGCCAGCCGCGCCAAGGCTTCGACCGGGCTTGCCGCCGACGAAGCCGGCGTCCGCGTCGTCGTCCCCGACGCGGCCAACGTCTCGGACGGCACTGCCGGCGTCGTCACCTTCGCCGGCTCGTGGAACGGCCGGCGGGTGCAGGTGCGGACCATCGTCGACACGCTGGCGATCAGGAAGCTGCCGGCGCGCTGGCTTAGCGTTTCGATCACCGAAAAGGTCGCGATACCAGGCACTTTCGATATGATGATGCGGCCGGGATCGCCGACGACTTTTTCCAATTTCGATCATCTCGTCCACCCGCTGCCGAAGGCGGCGGGGTTTCCGGCCGAGGCGGTGCTGCGGAGCGACCGCAAGGGCGTGCGCTTCCCCGAAGCCATCATCGCCGGCCACCTCGATGTCTTTGCCGAGGAGCGCGCCAAGGAATTGCTGATCACGCCGAACGGCGTGCGCATCGTCTGGCTGCTGGCCGAGGCCGAGCGGGCGCGCTACGGCGTATTCCGGCAAGCCGAATTCGGCACGGTCAGGCTCGATCCGGTGCTGATCGAGAGGCTGCTGTCGTCGGCTTCGGCGCTGCGCGATGCCATCAATCAAAGCGAACGGCAAGCGGCATGACCAGCCAGATCACCACCTCCCCCACACCACCGAGCCCCTATCTGGTTCTGGGCGCTGCGATCGTTTTGCCGGCGAGCGGGCATGTCGTGCTCGGCGTGCCGGTGCGCGGCCTACAATTCCTGTTCTTCATGGTGATCCTCGCCTGGGTCACCGCCAAGATCGCGCCGCCCGACGCCAGCTTCGTCGGACGCCATGCCGGCGGCTTCCTGATCTATGCCCTGTCGATCCTGGATGCCTACAAGATCGCCCGCATCCGCTATGCCAAATGGGTTCACAATGGCGGCCAGCGCAGCGATAGTGCGGCCGGCGGCGCCTCAGCCGATATATAACGACAGGAAAATTTTTTTCATACCAATTGAATTCCCGGGACTCATTCGATACATCTCGGAGGGAACAAACTCGCGGAGGCTGACATGTGCGGAATCGTCGGACTGTTTTTGAAGGACAAGTCGCTCGAGCCCCAGCTTGGCGCGATGCTGTCGGAGATGCTGATCTCGCTCAGCGATCGCGGTCCCGACAGCGCCGGCATCGCCATCTATGGCGCGCCCTCCAATGAAGCCAAGATCACCATCCAGTCGGCCAAGCCGGAGCGCGATTTCCGCAGCCTCGACGCCGAACTCGCCAAGGCAATCGGCGCGCCGGTGAGCATTGCTGCGAAGTCGACGCATGCCGTGGTCCGGACGACGCCTGCCAAGATCGACGAAGCACGCGAGACGATCCAGGCGCTGCGCCCCGACATCCGCATCATGGGCGCCGGCGACGTCGTCGAAATCTACAAGGAAGTCGGCTTGCCCGAAGCGGTCGTCGACCGTTTCGGCGTCCGCGAGATGACCGGCACGCACGGCATCGGCCATACCCGCATGGCGACCGAATCGGCGGTGACGACGATGGGCGCGCATCCGTTCTCGACCGGCGCCGACCAGTGCCTGGTCCATAATGGCTCGCTGTCCAACCACAACAATGTCCGCCGCGAGCTGATCCGCGAAGGCATGACATTCGAGACCGAGAACGACACCGAGGTCGCTGCCGCCTATCTCTCCTCGCAGATGGCGCATGGCAAGAACCTCGGCGAGGCGCTGGAAGGCACGCTGAGTGATCTCGACGGGTTTTTCACCTTCGTCGTCGGCACCAAGAACGGCTTCGGCGTGGTGCGCGACCCGATCGCCTGCAAGCCCGCCGTAATGGCCGAAACCGACCAGTATGTCGCCTTCGGCTCGGAATATCGTGCGCTCACCAAACTGCCCGGCATAGACAATGCGAAGGTCTGGGAACCCGAGCCCGCAACCGTCTATTTTTGGGAGCATTGAACCAATGCCGGCAATTAACCTCTCCAAGGCGGCTCGCGAGCCGGGCCATGCATCACGGGTCTTCGATCTGGCCGAAATGTCGCTGCGCGAGCTCAACCAAGCGCTGCACGATCTGGCGCCCGGTTCGAACGAGACCGCCTGGGAGGTGCTCCACCCGCGAGGCAGCCATTCGGTCGCCGTCGGCGTCGACCAGCCGGTCGCCATCGATGTGCGCGGCAGCGTCGGCTATTATTGCGGCGGCATGAACGACGGCGGCACCATCACCGTGCATGGCTCGGCCGGGCCCGGCGTCGGCGAGAACATGATGTCCGGCCAGATCGTCGTCAAAGGCGATGCCAGCCAGTATGCCGGCGCCACCGGCCGGGGCGGGTTGCTCGTCATCGAAGGCAACGCGTCGTCGCGCTGCGGCATCTCGATGAAAGGCATCGACATCGTCGTCCATGGTAATATCGGCCACATGTCGGCCTTCATGGCGCAGTCCGGCAACCTCGTGGTGCTGGGCGACGCCGGCGATGCGCTCGGCGATTCCATCTACGAGGCGCGGCTTTTCGTGCGCGGCAAGGTCGAAAGCCTCGGCGCCGACTGCATCGCCAAGGAGATGCGGCCCGAGCATCTCGAATTGCTGCAAGGCTTGCTCGACCGCGCCGGTGTGACCGGCGTCAAGGCGGCGGAGTTCAAGCGTTATGGCTCGGCTCGTACCCTCTACAATTTCAATATCGACAACGCCGACGCGTATTGAGGCTCAATGACCTATCGCAACCCGCCGACGACGCCGCGCAAATCCGCGACCTTCGACGACTACACGCTTTCCGAGATCCGCCGCGCCGCGGCGACCGGCATCTATGACATCCGCGGCGCCGGCGCTAAGCGCAAGCTGCCGCATTTCGACGACCTTCTGTTCCTCGGTGCCTCGATCTCGCGCTACCCGCTCGAAGGCTATCGCGAGCGCTGCGACACCAGCGTCGTGCTCGGCTCGCGCTATGCGAAAAAACCGATCGAACTGAAAATCCCGATCACTATTGCCGGCATGAGCTTCGGCTCGCTGTCCGGCCCGGCGAAGGAAGCGCTTGGCCGCGGCGCGACGCTGTCCGGCACCTCGACGACGACCGGCGACGGCGGCATGACCGAGGAAGAGCGCGGCCATTCGAAGACGCTGGTCTACCAGTATCTGCCGTCACGCTACGGCATGAACCCGCGCGACCTGCGCCGCGCCGACGCGATCGAAGTGGTCGTCGGCCAGGGCGCCAAGCCAGGCGGCGGCGGCATGCTGCTCGGCCAGAAGATCTCCGACCGTGTCGCCGAAATGCGCACGCTGCCGAAAGGCATCGACCAGCGCTCGGCCTCGCGCCACCCCGACTGGACCGGGCCGGACGACCTCGAGATCAAGATCCTCGAACTGCGCGAGATCACCGACTGGGAAAAGCCGATCTACGTCAAGGTCGGCGGCGCGCGGCCCTATTACGACACCGCGCTTGCGGTGAAATCGGGCGCCGATGTCGTCGTCGTCGACGGCATGCAGGGCGGCACTGCGGCGACCCAGGAAGTGTTCATTGAAAATGTCGGCCAGCCTACGCTTGCCTGCATCAGGCCGGCCGTGCAGGCGCTGCAGGACCTCGGCATGCACCGCAAGGTGCAGCTGATCGTCTCCGGCGGTATCCGCAACGGCGCCGACGTCGCCAAGGCGCTGGCGCTCGGCGTCGATGCGGTGTCGATCGGCACGGCAGCGCTTGTCGCGCTCGGCGACAACGACCCGCGCTGGGAGGCGGAATACAACGAGCTCGGCACCACCGCCGGCGCCTATGACGACTGGCATGAGGGTCGCGACCCGGCCGGCATCACCACGCAGGATCCCGAGCTAATGAAACGGGTCGATCCGATCGCGGCCGGCCGACGGCTGGCGAATTATCTTAAGGTGATGACACTTGAGGCTCAGACAATCGCCCGCGCCTGCGGCAAAAACAGCCTGCACAATCTCGAGCCCGAGGATCTTGTGGCCTTGACGATCGAAGCCGCCGCCATGGCCGGCGTGCCGCTGGCCGGCACCAACTGGATACCGGGCAAGAACGGCTTCTAAGACAAACCAAATGCCAGTAAGCGAGGAACTATAATGGGGAACGATCTCGCCGCCTTCGCCAAGGAAAAGGGCGTCAAATATTTCATGATATCCTACACCGACCTGTTCGGTGGACAACGCGCCAAGCTGGTGCCGGCGCAGGCGATCGCCGACATGCAGCGGGACGGTGCCGGCTTTGCCGGCTTTGCCACCTGGCTCGATCTGACGCCGGCGCATCCCGACATGCTGGCGGTGCCGGATCCGGCCTCGGTGATCCAGTTGCCTTGGAAACCGGAGGTCGCCTGGGTCGCCGCCAACTGCATCATGGACGACAAATCGGTCGAGCAGGCGCCGCGCAACACGCTGAAGCGGTTGATCGCGGAGGCTGCTGGCGACGGCATGCACATCAAGACCGGCGTCGAGGCCGAATTCTTCCTGATCTCGCCGGATGGCAAGACGATTTCCGACGAATATGACACGGCGTCGAAGCCCTGCTACGACCAGCAGGCGGTGATGCGCCGCTACGACGTGATCGCCGAGATCTGCGACCACATGCTGGCGCTCGGCTGGGGCGCCTACCAGAACGACCACGAGGACGCCAACGGCCAGTTCGAGATGAACTGGGCCTTCGATGATGCGCTGGCGACCGCCGACAAGCATTCCTTCTTCAAATTCATGGTGAAATCGGTCGCCGAAAAGCACGGCCTGCGCGCAACCTTCATGCCTAAACCCTTCCAGGGCCTGACCGGCAATGGCTGCCATGCGCATATCTCGGTGTGGGACAAAGACGGCAAGACCAATGTCTTTGCCGACAATGCGATGGAGCTCGGCCTGTCGGCCAAGGGCAGGAATTTCCTCGGCGGCATTATGAAACATGCGTCCGCGCTTGCCGCCATCACCAACCCGACGGTCAATTCCTACAAGCGCATCAACGCACCGCGCACCATCTCCGGCGCCACCTGGGCGCCGAACACGGTGACCTGGACCGGCAACAACCGCACCCACATGGTGCGCGTGCCCGGCCCCGGCCGCTTCGAGCTGCGCCTGCCGGACGGCGCGGCAAACCCGTATCTGCTGCAGGCGGTGATCATCGCCGCCGGCCTTGACGGCGTCCGCTCGAAGGCCGACCCCGGCCGGCGCTACGATATCGACATGTACCAGTTCGGCCATACGGTCGAGGGCGCGCCGAAGCTGCCGCTCAACCTGCTCGACGCGTTGCGCGAGTTTGACAACGACAAATCGCTCAAGGCGGCGCTGGGTGAGGAATTCTCGTCGGCCTATCTAAAGCTCAAGCAGCAGGAATGGAATTCCTATGCTTCCCACTTCACCCAGTGGGAGCGCGACCACACGCTCGACATCTGATCCGGAATTGTTGCACGCCCGGCGCGAAACAGGTTCATGAAATACTCGATCTTCTCCCTCGCCCGGGCGGCATTTTCCGGCCATAAGAACTGGCAGCGCACCTGGCGCGACGCCAGCCCGAAGAGCCACTACGACGTGGTGATCATCGGCGGCGGCGGCCATGGCCTGGCGACGGCATGGTTCCTCGCCAGCGAATACGGCATCAGGAATGTCGCCGTGCTGGAAAAAGGCTGGATCGGCTCCGGCAATGCCGGCCGCAACACAACCATCATCCGCTCCAATTACGGGCTGCCCGGCAATACCGGCTTCTACGAGCTGTCGATGAAGCTGTGGGAGCGGATGGAGCAGGACCTCAACTACAACACCATGGTCAGCCAGCGCGGTGTCATCAACCTCTACCATTCCGACGCGCAGCGCGATGCCTATGCGCGGCGCGGCAACACCATGCGCATCAACGGCATCGATGCCGAACTGCTCGATCTGACGGCGGTCAGGAAGATGATGCCGTTCCTGAACTTCGACAACGCACGTTTCCCGGTGCAGGGCGGGCTTTTGCAGCGGCGCGGCGGCACGGCGCGGCACGACGCCGTGGTCTGGGGCTATGCGCATGCGGCGAGCGCGCTCGGCGTCGACATCATCCAGAACTGCGAGGTGACCGGTTTTGTCCGCGATGGCAGCGGCAAGGTGACCGGCGTCGAGACGAGCCGCGGCAGGATCGGCGCGGCCAAGGTCGGCATGGCGGTCGCCGGCTCCTCGTCGCGCGTCGCGGCGATGGCCGGCATGCGGCTGCCGATCGAAAGCCATGTGCTGCAGGCCTTCGTCTCCGAGGCGATCAAGCCGCTGATCCCCAACGTCATGACGTTCGGCGCCGGGCATTTCTACGTCAGCCAGTCCGACAAGGGCGGCCTGGTCTTCGGCGGCGACATAGACGGTTACAATTCCTATGCCCAGCGCGGCAATCTGCCTGTCATGGAAGACGTGTGCGAGGGCGGAATGGCGCTGATGCCGATGATCGGCCGGATACGGCTGCTGCGTCAGTGGGGCGGCATCATGGACATGTCGATGGACGGCTCGCCGATCATCGACAAAACACCGGTCAACGGGCTCTATCTCAACGCCGGCTGGTGCTATGGCGGCTTCAAGGCGACGCCCGGCTCCGGCCTGGTCTTTGCCCATCTGCTGGCGCGCGACGAGCCGCACAAGGAGGCTGCCCGCTTTCGTCTCGACCGCTTCCGGCGAGGTGCGATGATCGACGAAAAGGGCCAAGGCGCCCAACCGAACCTGCATTAAAGGCTGGCTGAAGAAGCATGCGCATTGTCTGTCCCTTCTGCGGCGAACGCGAACTCGGGGAGTTCACCTATCTGGGCGACGCCAAGCCGGTGCGTCCGGCGGCCGGCGCCACCGACGACGAGGTCTTCGACTACGTCTATCTGCGCGACAACATCGCCGGGCCGATGAGCGAATACTGGTACCATGGCGGCGGCTGCCGGGCCTGGCTGAAGGTCGCCCGCAACACGCTGACGCACGAGATTTCGGCGGTCGAACCGGCTGCAGGCGTTGGTGCAAGGCAGGCTGCAAGATGAATTCTGTCCAGGTTAGCGCCGCCCCTCACCTGCCTGCCGGCCTCCTCTCCCCGTATAGAGACGGGGAGAGGGGCGCCGCCATCGATTGTTTCGCCAATCATCGACGTTCCCTGAAAGGCGCCGAGGTTGCGGCCAGCCCCCTTCTCCCCGTCCCTATACGGGGAGAAGTGCCCGGCAGGGTGATGAGGGGCAGCGCGGCGCTCCTGCTTAAGGGCCAGCAAACGTGACCTCCAGCCAGCCCTATCGTCTCGTATCAGGCGGTCTCATCGATCGCGCCGCGCCGCTGGCCTTCCGCTTCGACGGCAAGAGCTTTGCCGGCTTCCAAGGCGACACGCTGGCCTCGGCGCTGATCGCCAATGGCGTCAAGCTGGTCGGCCGCTCGTTCAAATACCATCGGCCGCGCGGCATCCTGACCGCTGGTTCGGAGGAGCCCAACGCGCTGGTCGAACTGCGCAGCGGAGCGCGGCGCGAGCCGAACACCAAGGCGACCACGGCCGAACTCTATGACGGGCTCGAAGCCGCCAGCCAGAACCGCTGGCCGTCGCTGCGCCACGACCTGATGGCGGTCAACCAGCTGTTCGCGCCGATCTTCGTCGCCGGCTTCTACTACAAGACCTTCATGTGGCCGGCGAAATTCTGGGAAACGATCTACGAGCCAACGATTCGCCGCGCCGCCGGCCTCGGCCGCGCTGCAGGCGTCGCCGATCCCGACCATTACGACAAGGCGTGGGCGCATTGCGACGTGCTGATTGCCGGGTCCGGCCCGGCCGGGCTGGCTGCGGCACTGGCGGCCGGGCGCGGCGGCGCCCGCGTCATCCTGTGCGAGGAAGATTTTGCGCTTGGCGGCCGTCTGCTCGCCGACGGCGGCATGATCGACGGCGCGCCGGCGGCCGAATGGATTACGCGCACGCTGGCCGAACTCGCCGCACTGCACGATGTCCGCATCATGACCCGCACGACATTGTTCGGCGTCTATGATGGCGGCACCTATGGCGCCATCGAGCGGGTCAACGACCACCTGCCCTCGCCGCCCGAGCACCAGGTGCGCCAGCGGTTGTGGCGGATCGTGGCCAAGCGCTGCGTCGTCGCCGCCGGCGCCATCGAGCGACCGATCGTCTTTGCCGGTAACGACACGCCGGGCGTGATGATGGCTTCGGCTATGCGGACCTATGTCGCGCGCTACGCGGTTACCCCTGCCAGGAGGATCGCGCTGTTCACCAACAATGAGGATGGCTGGCGCACGGTCGAGACCGCGCTTGGCGCCGGTTTGCAGATCGCGGCGGTCGTCGATGCGCGCCCGGACGTCTCCGCCGCGCATCGAGCGCTTGCCGCCAAGGGCGGCTTTGCCGTGCTCAACGGCTCGGTCAGCGGGGTCGAAGGCGGCAAGGACGGGGTCCGGAAAATCGTGGTGGCGCTGACCGGCGGCGCACGGGCGGAAGTCGAAGCCGACGGGCTTGCCGTGTCCGGCGGCTGGAATCCGGCGGTCGGGCTGACCTCCTATCATCGCGGCCGGCCGAAATGGCAGGACGATATCGCAGCCTTCGTGCCGGATGGTGCGCCGCCCGGCATGATGGCCGTCGGCGCCGCCAACGGCGCCTTCGGGCTGGGCGACTGCCTGCGCCAGGGCTTTGCCGCGGGTGCTGCGGCAGCGCAGAGTGCTGGACGCGGCGGCAATGCCGGCACATCGCCGGTCGCCGACAGGGAGGCGTTTTCGCTGACGCCGCTTTGGTATGTGGCCGGCAAAGGGAAAGCCTTCGTCGATTACCAGCATGACGTGACCGCGTCCGACATCGTGCTGGCGCAGCGCGAAGGTTTCGAATCGGTCGAGCATCTCAAGCGCTATACGACGCTCGGCATGGCCACCGACCAGGGCAAGACCTCGAACGTCGCCGGTCTCGCCATCATGGCGGCAATCAGCGGCAAATCGATCCCCGAAACCGGCACGACGATCTACCGCCCACCCTATGTGCCGGTCGCCATCGGCGCCTTCGCCGGCCATCATCGCGACGAAGACTTCCATGCGACGAGGCTGACGCCGTCGCATCACTGGGCAGCCGAACAGGGCGCGGTGTTCGTCGACACCGGCCTGTGGAAGCGCGCGCAATGGTATCCGCGCGCCGGCGAAAAGGACTGGCTGGAATCGGTCACCCGCGAGGTCGAGGCGGTGCGCTCCGGCGTCGGCTTCTGCGATGTCTCGACGCTCGGCAAGGTCGACGTGCACGGCCCGGATGCCGGCGCCTTTCTCGACCGCGTCTACATCAACACCTTCTCCAGTCTCGCCGTCGGCAAAGCCCGCTACGGGCTGATGCTGCGCGAGGACGGCATCGTCTATGACGACGGCACGACGTCGCGGCTGGCCGAGGACCACTATTTCCTGACCACCACCACCGCCAAGGCCGGGCTGGTGATGCAGCATCTCGAATTCTGCCGGCAGGTGCTGTTCCCCGAATTCGACGTGCAGCTGACATCCGTCTCCGATCAATGGGCGCAGTTCTCGATCGCCGGGCCGAAGACCCGGGACCTGCTTCGGGAAATCGTCGATCCGGCGGAGGATTTGTCGAACGAGGGCTTTCCCTTCATGGGGGCGCGGGAAGTCGCGCTTCGCGGTGGCATCAAGGCGCGGCTGTTCCGCATCTCGTTTTCGGGCGAAATGGCGTTCGAAATTTCGGTTCCCGCCCGCTATGGCGAGGCGCTGGTGCGCAATTTGATGCTGGCCGGCAAGCCGTTCGGCGTTACGCCCTACGGTACCGAGGCGCTCGGCGTCATGCGCATCGAAAAGGGCCATGTCGCCGGCCCGGAGCTGAACGGCACGACGACCGCCGCCGACCTCGGCCTCGGCAAGATGATGTCGACCAAAAAAGATTTCATCGGCCGCGTCATGGCCGGGCGCGAGGCGCTGATTGCCCCAGACCGGCAGGTCGTCGTCGGCATCAAGCCGGTCGACAAGACGCGCCGCCTGCGCTCCGGCGCGCATATCATTCCGAAAGGCGAGACGCCCGGTCCCGGCAACGACCAGGGCTATGTCACTTCGGTCTGCTTCTCGCCCATGCTCGACCAGTGGATCGGGCTGGCGCTTGTTGAGCGTGGCCGCGAGCGCATCGGCGAGATCGTCCATGCGCATGACCCGCTGCGCGGCGAAGACTACGACGTCGAGCTGTGCAGCCCGGCCTTCTACGATCCGGATGGAGGGCGCCAGCGTGGCTGAGTTTTCCTGGATTGCCCGCAGTCCGCTGGAGAAAGCGCTCGTTGTCGGCGCCTATGGCGCGCGCGGCACGGCGGCCGGCGTATCGCTCACCGAGATCCGCAATTTCGACCTGATCCAGGTGATGGCGCGGCGCGGCAAAGCGGCAGAACTGGCGAAGGCCGCCGAAACCCGCTTCGGCGTTGCCGCCCCGGAAACGCCCAAGGCGACCCGAACTCCCGACGCTACGCTGATCTGGTCGGGACCGGATCAGTTCCTGGTCCTGTCCAATGGCGGCAAGCACGCGAGCGAACCGCTGAGCCAGACGTTTGCGCAATCCGCCTCGTTGTCCGACCAGTCGCATGCTCGCGCGCTGATCAGCGTTTCCGGAGAAAAGGCGCGCGCGATGCTGGCCAAACTGTCGTCACTAGACCTGCACCCCGCGGCGTTCCCGGCCGGCACCGCTGCGGCGACCTCGGTCGATCACACCAGCATCAATCTCTGGCGCGGCAATGACCGGCCGGACGGACAGGCGGTGTTCAATCTTCTGGTGTTCGCCACCTTCGCGGAAAGCCTGTCGCATACGATGCTGGACGCTGCCGCCGAGTATGGCGTCGAGATCAGCCACAGCGAGGAGTTGGCATAGCCTTGGCGCGTCTTTCCTTCTCCCCTTGTGGGAGAAGGTGGATCGGCGCGCAGCGCCGAGACGGATGAGGGGTGTTCCAGCGGAGTGAGAGGCTGGCGTTCCCTGGAACACCCCTCATCCGTCGCCTTCGGCGACACCTTCTCCCACAGGGGGAGAAGGTGGAGCTTGTGCCACCTTCACCTTGCCAAATCCGATCCCCCTGCTATTCTTCCCGCTAAAATAATTTCACACACAGGCAAACTTGTTTCTCGAAACCAAGGTTGAGATGAGCCAGTCGCCCTACCCCGCCGTCGTCGCCGGACCGCCCCGGCCGAGCGTGATCCTGCGGCCAGGGCAGATTACGTTGCCGGCCGGGATGGAGCGCTACACGGTTCAGGGCAATGGCGCGGTGCTGATCGAGGTCGAGGCCGGCGACATTGTCACCGTGCGCGATGTCGAGGGCGGGCAGGCCTGCGAGCTGCTGGCATGGGACAGCAGCGACGCGACCGATCCCGGCATTCTCGGCGAGAAATCGAACAGCAATGCCGCCGGCATCAAGGCGCTGCTGGCCGAAGGCGACGACAGCCTCGCATCCTTGCGCCGGGGGCTCGAGCGGCGCCAGGTGCAGCTCGACCAGGCGAAGGCGGTTCGCGTTTTCGGCGGCGCCACCCCTGCCGGTACCGAACAGGCTTTTACCGTCGCCCGCGATGGGTCGATGCTGATTGCCGCGCCCGGCGGGCCGATGCTGGTCGACGGCCACGATACGGCGACGCCGCTTAGCGTCATCGTCCGCCGCGCCACCATCCGCCCAGCAGCGAAATCCAGGCTTGCCGACCCGCTGGCCGATCCCGTGCTCGACCTGCGCGTCCATTCGGCGACGGCGGAGGCCTACTTCGTCAAGGCGGGCGACTATCTGCAGATCATCGATGTCGACGGGCGCCAATGCACCGACTTTCAGTGCTTTTCGGCGCGCAAGCTGGACAGGGGCCGCGATCATCCGCTCGACGTGACGACGACGCGCACGCTGATGGGTTCGAGCTATCCGATGCCCGGTCTGCACTCAAAATACTACGACCAGGACATGGAGCCGCTGGTCGAGGTTGTGCAGGACACTTGCGGCCGCCACGATGCATTCGCGCTCGCCTGCGCGGCCAAATATTACGACGACATCGGTTATCCCGGCCATCCCAACTGCTCGGAGAATTTCAACCGCGCGCTGGCCGACAAGGGTGTCACGCCTCGCGCCGGCTGGATGGCGATCAACTTCTTCTTCAACACGGCCATCGACGCGCATGGCGTCGTGGTGTCGGACGAGCCGTGGTCGCGGCCCGGCGACTATGTGCTACTCAAGGCGCTCACGGACATCGTCTGCGTCTCGTCCGCCTGCCCCGACGATACGACGCCGGCCAATGGCTGGAACCTGACCGACATCCATGTGCGAACCTATCCCGGCCAGCACAAATTCTCGCGAGCGATCGCCAGACGCATGACGCCCGATTCGGAACCGAAAATGACCCGCGAGACCGCCTTTCATTCGAGCTTTGCCAAGCACACCCGCAACTTCGTCGAGTACAAGGGCTATTGGCTCGCCAATTCCTTCGCCAAGCAAGGCCCGATCGATGAATACTGGGCCTGCCGGCAGGACGCCGTGATCATGGACCTGTCGCCGCTGCGCAAGTTCGAGGTCACCGGGCCGGACTCCGAGGCGCTGCTGCAATACACGCTGACCCGCGACATCAAGAAGCTCGGCGTCGGCCAGGTCGTCTATTCCGCCATGTGCTACGAGCATGGCGGCATGATCGACGACGGCACGCTGCTCAGGCTCGGCAAGGATAATTTCCGCTGGGTCGGCGGCGACGATCTATCCGGCCAATGGCTGCGGGAAACGGCGCAAAAACTCGGCCTCACCGTGCTGGTGCGCTCCTCGACCGACCAGATGCACAATGTTGCCGTGCAGGGACCGAAAAGCCGCGACGTCCTGCGGCAGATCATCTGGACCTCGCCGCTGCAGCCGTCGATCGACGAACTCGAATGGTTCCGTTTCGCCGTCGCCCGCATCGGCGGCGGCAACGGCATTCCGGTCGTTGTCTCGCGCACCGGTTACACCGGCGAGCTCGGCTACGAGATCTGGTGCCATCCGCGCGACGCCGAAAAGGTGTTCGACGCGATCTGGCAGGCCGGCCAACCGCACGGCCTGAAGCCGATGGGGCTGCAGGCGCTCGATATGGTGCGCATCGAGGCCGGGCTGATCTTTGCTGCTCACGAGTTTTCCGACCAGACGGATCCGTTCGAGGCCGGCATCGGCTTCACCGTAGCGCTGAAGACCAAGAGCGACGATTTCATCGGCCGCGAGGCGCTGATCCGGCGCAAGGAAAACCCGCAGAAGAAGCTGGTCGGCCTCGACGTCGACGCCAATATCGCGGTCGGCCACGGCGACTGCGTGCATGTCGGCCGGGCCCAGATCGGCGTCGTCACCTCGGGCATGCGCTCGCCGGTGCTGAACAAGACCATCGCGTTGGCCAGGCTCGACGTCACGCATTCGGCGATCGGCACCGAGGTCGAAATCGGCAAGCTCGATGGTCACAGCAAGCGGCTGCCGGCGCGCGTCGTCGCCTTCGCCCATTACGACCCGCAAAAGACCAGGCCGCGCTCCTGATCGACGCTGTCTGGTTCTTCCCTTCTCCCACAACAAGGGGAGAAAGACCGCACCCGTTGGCAGCGCCAGCGAAGCTCGACTGTTTCACAAACGCAATGTGCACAGCGTCACAAACCACTTGACGTGAAAGCGCCTTGGGTCAATCTTCACTGCTAAGAAAAAAATACTACTGAGCGGAAAACGCCTGGGGCCGTTCAACGTGAGCGTCGATGACGCCTCGCGAGATTGCGGCTGTTGCCGATGGGGAACATCAAAAATGGGGAATCCACGTAAATGAGCACGATAGTCACCACCTTGGTGCCGCCTGCCGAAGGGCAGCTGCACCGGAACATCGATTGGCGCGGCGCCTTCTGGGTGGCAAGCGGCGTTCCGGCCCTTGTCTTGTTTTCGATCGGCGGCATCGCCGGCACCACCGGAACACTGGCCTTCCTGATCTGGGCCGTATCCATGGTCATGGGCTTCCTGCAGTCCTTCACCTATGCGGAGATCGCCGGGCTGTTCCCGAACAAATCCGGCGGCGCCTCGGTCTACGGCGCCACCGCGTGGCTGCGCTATTCGAAATTCATCGCGCCGCTTTCGGTGTGGTGCAACTGGTTCGCCTGGTCGCCGGTGCTGTCGCTCGGCTGCTCGATCGCCGCCGCCTATATCCTCAACGCACTGGCGCCGGTGCCGCTGTTCACCGACACGTCGCCGGAGGTCGCCGCCTATATCGCGGCCCATGCCGGAACCAGCGCCGCCGACGCCATCACCGCGGTCACCGCGGCGGCGACGCCGGCGATCCGTAACTGGACGCTCTACGGTCACACGCTTGGCCCGGTTTCCTTCACCTTCAACGCCACCTTCTTCATCGGCGCGGTGCTGATGCTGATCATCTTCTCGATCCAGCATCGCGGCATCCTGGGCACGGCCAACGTGCAGAAATATATCGGCCTGCTGGTCATCATCCCGATGCTGATCGTCGGCGTGGTGCCGATCGTCACCGGCCAGATCAACTGGGCAAACTTCTCGCCGCTGGTGCCGCTCGCGGCAGCCTATGCGCCGGAGCCCGGCGCGTGGAACATCGCCGGCTGGACGCTGGTGCTCGGCGGCATGTTCATCGCGGCGTGGTCGACCTACGGCTTCGAGACCGCGGTCTGCTACACCTCCGAGTTCAAAAACCCGGGCACCGATACCTTCAAGGCGATCTTCTATTCCGGCCTGTTGTGCATGCTGCTGTTCATCCTGGTGCCGTTCACCTTCCAGGGCGTGCTCGGCTTGAACGGCATGCTGGCGACGCCGATCGTCGACGGCTCCGGCGTTGCCGATGCGCTGGCCGGTATGGTCGGCGGCGGACAGCTGATCCACAGCCTGCTGGTGATGCTGATGATCCTGGCGCTGGTGCTCTGCATCATGACGGCGATGGCCGGCTCCTCGCGCACGCTCTATCAAGGCTCGGTCGACGGCTGGCTGCCGCGCTATCTCAGCCATGTCAACGAGCACGGCGCCCCGACGCGGGCGATGTGGACCGACCTGATCTTCAACCTGATCGTGCTGGCCATCGCCTCGGCCGACGCAACAAGCTTCTTCTTCATCCTCGCCGTGTCGAATTGCGGCTACATCATCTTCAACTTCCTTAACCTCAATGCCGGCTGGATCCACCGCATCGACAATGGCCACATCGCGCGGCCATGGAGGGCGCCGAGCTGGCTGCTCGGCCTCGGCGCCATCTTTGCCTACGTCAACGCGGTCTTCATGGGCGCCGGCGCCAAGGTCTGGAACCCGATGGCATTGTGGGCCGGGCTGATCACGGCAGCCTTGATCATCCCGGTGTTCTGCTTCCGGCACTACATCCAGGACAAGGGCAAATTCCCCGACCACATGCTGGCCGATCTCGGCATGAGCTCGTCCGACCTTGCGGTGAAAAAGGCGGGGATGCTGCCCTATCTGACGCTGGTCGCCGGCGTCGTGGTGATGCTGCTCGCCAACTGGCTGTTCGTCATCTGACGGCTGCGTTGAGGGATCGGGCACGCAAGGCGCGCTCGATTCCTGCATTTTGTTCTTGCTTTGTGCCGGCAGCTATGCTAATAATTTTGGTATGGTGCTGATTCGCCCCGAGACCCGCCGCTGAGGCGGGTTTTTCTTTTTAGGGGCTATTCGGCAGCGGTGCCGGCGCGGGAGCGACCGCCAAGCGCTGCACCGATATCCTCGAGGACCTGTCCGACGCGCGCCTGGATCGTCTCGGACGCAAGCACGCCGTCGATGAAATCCCTGTCCGAAGCGTAGATCGCGGTCGGCAGCGTAAAGGCCTCGAAGAAGCCGAACAGCGGTCTCAGCTGGTGCTCGATGATCAGCGCATGCCGGTCGCCGCCGCCGGTCGCCAGCAGCACCACCGGCTTGCCCCTGAGCGCCGTTGGGTCGACAAGATCGAAGAAGTGTTTGAACAGGCCGGTATAGCTGCCCTTGTAGGTGGGCGAGCCAACGACGAGCACGTCCGCCGCGACGACGCGCTTGAGGATATCGCCCGCTTGCGCATCCAGTTCACGCGCCCATTTGGCGCCACCGAGGCTGGGGCCGAGGTCGACGACGTCATGCGTGCTGGCGGCCAGGCCATATCTGCCGGCTACCTCGTTCACGATACGATCGACGAAGCCGCGCGTCTTGGACGGCCGGGTGAAATTGCCTGAGAAACCGACAACGGCCGGATTGGTCATGATGCAAAGCCCTCGCGATGATTTCGGGCTGCCAGCCCGCTGCTGACCCTATGGACATTCGGGCCGAACGAAAAGAACGGATGCTTGCCACGGTCTAAAATCATTACCGGTTCTAGCCAGCTTTGCGGATCGCTGCCGTCTCAGGTTGGAAGAACCGGTTTGGCGGCCGCTTCAGGCCAAGATTTTCGCGCAGGGTCGATCCTTCGTATTCGCTCCTGAAAATGCCGCGCCGCTGCAATTCGGGCACGATTTTCTCGACGAAATCATCCAATCCGGCGGGAAGATAGGGGAACATGACGTTGAACCCGTCCGAGCCTTCGGTGACCAGCCATTCCTCCATCTCGTCGGCGATGGTTTTCGAAGTGCCGACGAAGGCAAGACCGGAATAGCCGCCCAGCCGCTGCGCAAGCTGCCTGACGGTCAGGTTTTCCTTGCGCGCCAGTTCGATGACGCGCTCGCGGCCGCTCTTGCTGGCGTTGCTTTCCGGGATTTCGGGCAAGACTGAATCCGGATCGAACCGCGACGCGTCGTGGCCGAGCGCGATCGACAGCGAGGCGACGCCGCTCTCGTAGTAGACGAGGCTGTCGAGCTTGGCCCGCTTCGTCTGCGCCTCCTCGACGGTCTCGCCGACAATGACGAAGGCGCCGGGCAGGATCTTGATGTCGTCGCGCGACCGGCCAAGTTTTTGCGCACGTTTCTTGACGTCGGCAAAGAAGCGCTGCCCCGAGGCGAGATCGGCATGGGCGGCGAAGATCACCTCGGCCGTTTCCGCCGCGAGCTGCCGTCCGGCCTCCGACGCGCCGGCCTGCACGATGACCGGCCAGCCCTGCACCGGCCGCGCGATATTGAGCGGTCCCCGCACCGAAAGATATTCGCCCTTATGGTCGAGCACATGCAGCTTCGCCGGATCGAAATAGAGCCCGCTTTCGGCGTCGCGGATGAAGGCATCGTCGACAAAACTGTCCCACAGGCCGGTGACGACATCGTAAAACTCCCGCGCCCGGCGATAGCGCTCGTCGTGCTCGACATGCTCGTCGAGGCCGAAATTCAGCGCGGCGTCGGGATTGGATGTGGTGACGATATTCCAGCCGGCGCGCCCGCCGCTGATATGGTCGAGAGAGGCGAAACGACGGGCGATGTGGTACGGCGCGTCGAACGTCGTCGAGGCGGTTGCGATCAGCCCGATACGATCGGTGACGGCGGCAAGCGCCGACAACAGCGTGAACGGCTCGAAGGACGTGACCGTGTGGCTGCGCCGCAGCGCCTCGATCGGCATGTTGAGCACGGCCAGGTGGTCGGCCATGAAGAAGGCGTCGAACTTTGCCGCTTCCAGCCTTTGCGCGAAGTGCTTGAGATGCGCGAAATTGAAGTTGGCGTCGGGATAGGCGCCCGGGTAGCGCCAGGCGCCGGTATGAAGGCTGACGGGCCGCATGAAAGCGCCAAGCCGCAATTGTCGATTTTCTGCCATGGAAAAATGCACCGATGACGACGAGCGTAACGCTCCAATTGCTCGAGCATGGGATGGCTTTGCGGCCATGGGAAGGAATTCTGTTTTGCAAAACCGGCGTCGGGGAGCATTTTTTGTGCGGGCGGCGGACCGATCAATCGATCTTGATGAACACGCCCTTGGTGTTAAGATATTCGGCGAGGTGCTCGGCGCCGCCCTCGCGGCCGTAGCCGCTCATCTTGTAGCCGCCGAAGGGCACGGCCGGATCGATGGCGTGATAGGTATTGACCCAGACCGAGCCGGCGCGGATCTTGCGCGACAGCTGGTGGGCGGTGGCGAGATTTTGGGTGAAGACCCCTGCAGCCAGGCCGTAAGGCGTGTTGTTGGCCCGCTCGACTGCCTCGTCCAGCGTATCGAACGGCAAGGCTGAAATTACCGGCCCGAAGATCTCCTCACGGGCGATCTTCATGTCGTCCGAGACGCCGGCAAAGACGGTCGGCGCGACGAAATTGCCGGCGCCAAGCGCGCCTTCCACAAGCCGGGTGCCTCCGGTGACGAGTTTCGCCCCTTCCGCGGTGCCGGCCTCGAGGTAACCGGTGACCCGTTGCAGCTGCTTTTCGGAGACGAGCGGACCGATCTCGGTCGCCGGGTCGATGCTGTCGCCGACCCTGAGACCCTTGGCGTATGCCGCGAGCCGCTCGACGAACTCGTCATGGACGGGCCGTTCGACGAAAAGGCGCGAACCGGCGATGCAGATCTGGCCGGAATTGGCGAACACCGACATCGCCGCCACCGGCACCGCCTTGTCGAGATCGGCATCGGCGCAGACGATGACCGGCGACTTGCCGCCGAGCTCCAGCGAGACGCGCTTGAGATTGCCGGCCGAGGCCCGCACGATCGACTGGCCGGTCGCCGTCGAGCCGGTGAAGACGATCTTGTCGACGCCCATATGCTCGGCGAGTGCGGCACCTGCCTCGGTGCCGGTGCCGGTGACGATGTTGACGACGCCTTCCGGAACGCCGGCCTCGTTCATGATGTCGGCGATCAAAAGCGGCGTCAGCGGCGCCTCTTCCGATGGTTTCAGCACGATGGTGCAGCCGGTCGCCAGCGCCGGGCCGATCTTCCAGATCGACGCCGCCGTTGGCGCGTTCCAGGGAATGATGGCGCCGACGACGCCGACCGGCTCCTTGCGGGTGAAAGAGACGATTTCGCCGGGCAGCGAGTTGTCGATCGTCTCGCCGTGCAGCGCCGTCGCCATGCCGGCATAGTAGCGCAGCATGCCGATGACCCGGTTGCGATTGGCGCGGGTGCGTATGATCGGCATGCCCATGTCGGTGGTGTCGGAGCGGCTGATCTCTTCCCAGTGCTTTTCGAAGAGGTCGGCGATCCTCAGCAGCAGCACCTGGCGCTCATAAGGCTTGAACCGGCTCCACGGGCCCTCGAACGCCTTGCGCGCAGCAGTCACCGCCAAGTCGATGTCCTGGCGGTCGGCGCGCGGCACCGTGGCGATGACCGCGCCGGTGGCGGGATTGCGGCTCTCCGTGGTCCGACCGGAGCGGGCATCGACCCAGCCGCCGCCGATGAACATCCGGCGATGGCGCCCGTCGATCGGCAGCCGCAGCGGTGCCTTTGTCTGAGCTATGGTCATGACTGTCCTCCAACCACGCGCTAGTCTTAATAGCGGTGTCGTCCTGTGTTCGGTAGCGAATTTGTCACCACCCAACGGGCGTCAATGGCATGCCGCTTGTTTATTGACGTTCAGCACTTATGTAGGTATCACCATGATAGATGAAGCACCGGAAGGAATGCCATAGAAGGGGGATTTGTGACGATCACGCAACCTTGGGATGCCGGCCGTGCGACGATTGAAATAAGATCTATCGAGAAATCTGAAACTAAACATCTCGTACAAGCTGCATGCGCAGGATCGGCTTTCCGAACGCGGCTTGATCATGTCTGATGTGCTGCATGCGCTCAAGTTTGGAAATGTGTACCAACCACCTGTGCCCGCAACCCGGCCGGGTCATTTCCGTTATCGCGTGGAGTGCAAGACACCGAACAGCGGGAGTCGATCCATCGGGGTCGTTATCATCCCTTCCAAGAACGGATGTCTCGTCAAAGTTATTTCGGTTATGTGGATCGATGAGTTCGAGCGAAAAGCGGGCTCGATAATTGGAGTTGAAGCTGATGAATAACGCACACCACTACACAGAAAGCGGTCTGCTCAACGTTTACATCGAAGGCATCGCCGTTGAGGTGGATGACGATGGCGACGACATCATCACGATTCCTGCTGTGAATGAACTGCATCAAGTAATCGCGCTTGGGATCGTAAGCCATGCCAAGGGCATGAGCGGGGACGAGCTTCGTTTCCTGCGCTCCGAAATGGGTCTGACCCAAGCTGAATTGGCCGCCATGGTCCACCGTGACAAGCAGTCGATTGGCCGATGGGAGCGCAACGAAATCGACATTGACAGCTCGGCTGAGGCCCTGGTGCGTCGTTTGGCAATCGAAAAGCTGGGGCTGCCTGTTGACGCGGGAATCGATGAGTTGTCGCGTCGGAGCGTTCCTACCGCGGACGAGCAACCGATCAAAATACAGAAAATGAATAACGATGCTCGGCCGTACGAACTGATTGCGGCCTGACCCGACCCTGATAACCCCGCCTCGGCGGGGTTATCTATGGAAGACGTTCGCTCGACCGCTATTCGGCCGCCAGGGCCAGTTGCGGCCTTTCGTTCTTTTCTTCCGTCTCGGCCGGCTGCTCCACCACCTTCTTGGGCTCCCTGCCGAAGAACAGCGCATAGGCTGCCGGCAGGACAAGGATGGTCAGCACCGTGGCGACGAGAATGCCGCCCATCATGGCGTAGGCGAGCGGCCCCCAGAAGACGCCACGCGAGATCGGGATCAGCGCCAGCACCGCCGTCAGCGCCGTCAGCACGATCGGCCGGAACCGGCGCACCGCCGAGCCGATGATGGCCTCGGAACGCTCCACGCCGGCGGCGATGTCCTGGTCGATCTGATCGACCAGGATGATCGAGTTGCGCATGATGATGCCGAGCAGGGCGATGACACCGAGGATGGCGACGAAGCCGAACGGCGCGCCGCTGATCAAAAGTGCCGCCGCCGCGCCGATGATGCCGAGCGGACCGGTCGCCAGCACCAGCATGGCCTTGCCGAAATGCTGCAGCTGGATCATCAGCAGCACGACGATGACGGCCAGCATGATCGGCGCTTTCGCCGCAATCGAGGCCTGGCTTTCGGCCGCATCCTCGGCGCCGCCCTGGATCTCGATCTTGTAGCCGGGTGCGAGGCTGGCGCGCAGGCCCTGCATGTCGCTGTACATCTTCATGGCGACATCGTTCGGCTGCACGCCGTCCGGAAGCGTGGCGCGTACGCTGATGGTCGGCAAGCGGTCGCGCCGCCATTCGACGCCTTGCTCCAGCACCGGGACCACCTTGGCGACCTGCGACAGCGGCACGGAGCCGCCGAAATCGGTCGGGATGTAGACGGAGTCGACCGCCGACAGCAGGTGACGGCTTGCCTCCGGCTCACGGGCGACGATCGAAACCGTCTCCTCGCCGTCGCGGAAGTCATCGAGCGGCGCTCCCGACATGGCCGCCTGCAGCGTCTGGCGGATGCGCTGCGAGGTGACGCCGAGCGCACGGGCGCGATCCTGGTCGATCACCAGCTTCATCGTCGGCACCGGCTCCAGCCAGTCGTCGTGGATGGCGCCGAGCAGCGGATTTGCCTGGAACTTCGCCTTCACCTCGTCGGCGATGCGGCGCACCTCCTGGCGATCCGGACCCATGACGCGCATCTGCACCGGCCAGCCGGTCGGCGGACCAAGGAACAGGCGGTCGACCTTGGCGCGGATCGATGGGAAATCATTGGCCAGGATGGTGCGCAGCTTGACAATCAGCCGCTCGCGGGCCGGTTCGTCATTGGCCATCACCAGAAGCTGGGCGAAATTCGGGTTGCGAAGCTGCTGGTCGAGCGGCAGGAAGAAGCGCGGCGCGCCTTCGCCGACATAGGTGGCGATGAAGCGCTTGTCCTTGTCGTCCATCATCCTGGCTTCGAGCGCCTTGGCCTGGGTCTCGACTTCCTTGATGCTGGTGCCTTCCGGCAGCCAGAGGTCGACAAGGATTTCCGGGCGCGACGATTGCGGGAAGAAATTCTGCGGGATGAACTGGAACGCCCACAGGCTGGTGGCAAACGTCATCAGCGTCATCACCAGGACGATGATGCGGTGGCGCACCGCCCATGCAACGGTCGAGCGAAGACGGCGGTAGAAGCGCGTGTCGAAGACATCGTGATGGTTGCCGGCGTGCTTGCGCTGCTTCAGGATCATGTGGCCGAGCCATGGCGTGAAATAGACCGCCGCGAACCAGGACACGACCAGCGCGATGCCGACGACGTAAAACAGGGTGCGCACATATTCGCCGGCGGTCGAGGCCGCGAAACCGACGGGGATGAAGCCGGCCGTGGTGATCAGCGTGCCGGTCAGCATCGGGAAGGCGGTCGAGGAATAGGCGAAGCTCGCCGCCTCGACCTTGACCAAGCCTTCCTCGAGCTTTCGCTCCATCATTTCGACGACGATCATCGCGTCGTCGACCAGGAGGCCAAGGGCGATGATCAGCGCGCCGAGCGAAATGCGCTGCAGGTCGATGCCGAGCTCGTACATGATGGCGAACGTGGCGGCCAGGACCAGCGGAATGACGATCGCGATCACCAGGCCCGAGCGCCAGCCGATCGACAGGAACGATACGAAAAGCACGATCAGCAGCGCTTCGCCGAGCGCTTCCATGAACTCGCTCACAGCCTCCTTCACGACATGCGGCTGGTCGGAAATCTGATCGACCGAAACGCCATAGGGCAGCGCCTCTTCGAAGCGCTTATAGGTCGCTTCGACGTCCTTGCCGACGTCGGTGACGTTGAAGCCCTTGGCCATTACGACGCCGAGCTGGACGCTGTCGTGACCGTTGAAACGGTATTTGCGCTGGTACGGATCCTCGAGGCCGGAGGTCACGGTGGCGATGTCGCCGAGGCGCGTCACCTGGTTGCCGGCGCGCAGGCGAAGCTCGCGGATGTCGGCCGCCCTGGTGACATCGCCCTCAACCGAAATGCGCACCGAACGCTGGCCGGTGTCGACCGAACCTGCCGGGTCGACATTGTTCTGGCCTTGGATCGCATTCTGCAGGTCGGTCAACGTCAGGCCGCGTTCGGCAAGCACCTTGGATGAAACGTCGATGTAGAGCTTTTCCGGCTGGTCACCGATGATCACGGCCTTCTCGACACCGGGCGTCGTCAGCAGCATGTCACGCGCCTGGATGGCGAATTTCTTCAGCTCGGGATAGCTGTAGCCGTCGCCGCTGATCGAATGCAGGGTGATGAACGTGTCGCCGAATTCGTCATTGAAGTAAGGCCCGAGCAGCCCCTGCGGCAGCTCATTGGCGATATCGCCGACCTTCTTGCGCACCTGATAGAAAGCATCGGCGACCTGCGCCGGATTGGTGTCGCCCTTGACCTGCAAGGTGATGATGGCGCTGCCGGCGCGGGTGTAGGAGCGGACGAAATCGAGGTGCGGCGTTTCCTGCAGCTTGCGCTCGATCTTGTTGACCACCTGGTCCTCCATCTCCTTGATCGAGGAGCCTGGCCAGATCGCCTGGACGACCATGACGCGGAAGGTGAAATCGGGGTCTTCCTTCTGGCCCATGCGCATCAGGCCGAGTGCACCGGCGACGATGATCAGCCCGAACAGGAAGCGGGCAATGCTCGGATGGCCGATTGCCCAGCGCGAAAGATTGAAAGACCGCTTTTCATTGGTGTCGATGGTCATCGGCGTCAGTCCGTTTCAATTTGATCAACAGAGCACGCGCTTTCGCATGCCCAAGGAACTTCCGATGTGGGCTTCCGGGCGGCGTGGCTTTCCGAGTTGAGAGATCTACATCGCGGTGGGACGCGAGGATCGACGTGGGGGTTACATCGACCTGAGATCTCGAAAATCGGGGGCGCCTGCCGCCCGGAAACCGTGAATTGCCTGGCCGTCAGCGCAAGCGCCTTGCAGCGTCATCGGCCGACGCCGACTGTTGCGCTGCATCACCGGTCAGCTTGACTTTCAGATTCTCGGTCATGAACTGCGTGCCGGCGGCGACGACGACGTCGCCCGGCTTCAGCCCATCGGCGACGCTGACGCCGTCGGGGGTGAAGGCGGCGACCTTGACCGGATGCGCATGGACGGTCCCGCCGTTGCGGTCGACTGTCCAGACGATCGATTGGCTGTCCTTCTGCGCCAACGCGGCCAGCGGGATCGACACCAGCTGCTGCCGGTTGTCCACCGCGGCTTCGATGGAGGCGGTCATGCCTAGCAGCACGCGAGGATCGTTGGGCAGGCTGACGCGAACGGCAAAGGTGCGCGACTGCGGATCGGCGCTGCCGGCGACTTCGCGGACCTTGCCGTCGAGCGTCAGCGCCTCATCGGACCAGAAGCCAGCCTTGACGGTCTTGCCCGGCTTGAATTCGGCAATATCAGTTTCCGGAACAGCGATCAGGACTTCCTTCTCGCCGTCGATGGCAACGGTCACCACCGGCGTGCCGGAGCCGACAACCTGGCCGACATCGGCGGCAACGGCAGTGACGATGCCGTTCTTGTCCGCCTTGAGATCGGTATAGCGGACCTGGTTCTGTGCCTGGGCAAGCTGCGAGCGGGCGGAGTCTCGCGTGGCGACCGCCTGATTATAGGCGAGCGTCGCCTGCTCGAGCTGCGACTTCGGCGCGAAATTCTTGGCGTAGAGCTGTTCGGCCCGCTTGCGCGTAAGCTCGACTGTCTCGACCTGACGGTCCGCAGCATCGAGGCTGGCCTGAGAGCTTCTCACCGAGAGCTCGTAGTCGGTGGGATCGACGCGGGCGAGAACGTCACCCGGCTTGACGCGGTCACCGATGTCGACAAGGCGCTCGGTGATCTTGCCGTTGATGCGAAAGCCGAGATTCATCTCGGTGCGGGCGCGCACCGATCCGGAATAGGAAAGCTGACGGGTATCGCTCGCCTTGGCGATCTCGACCACCTTGACCGGGCGGATGATCTCCTTGACCTCGGCTTTCTCTTGCGAGCAGCCGGCGAGGCCGAGAGCGGCAACGACAATCAGTGCCAGGCCGGCGGCCGGTCGCCTGTAGGTGATGGACTTGGACAAAGACACTTTTCGTACTCCCGAACTGTGGAGATGAATTGCCGACATCACCGCCCGACGGGCGGCAATGGTCATTTCTTCAAGGCTCTGATGGCAAACTCGGTAAGCTCGTCCGGCGTCGCCCGGTTCTTCTTGGCGAGGCACTGGGCCATTATCTGCGGATGAGAGAGGCTGATAATGGCAGCGCCGAAACACCGGGAAGCGATCACCGGATCCTGATCGATGAACTCGCCGGTAGCGATTCCCTCGCGGATCACTTCCGCGACCAGTTCATGGATGCTGTCGATGTGCTTTTCGATGACGTGCCAGTCGCGCTCGATGGCGACGATGACCATCTCGTGCACCTTCTCCTGGTCGATCATGGTTTCCAGCGTCCACTGATAGTGCGTATGCACATAGCGGCGGAGCTTCTCGCTGGCGGTGCCGGAACCATGGCAGGCTTCGTAGCTCAACCGGTAGCAGGTCTCGAGCATACGGCCGCAAACCGCCTGATGGATTTCCACCTTGGAGGCGAAGAAGCGGTAGATGTTGGCGGTCGACATGCCGAGTTCGCGCGCTATGTCGGCGACGTTGGTCTTGCCGTAGCCGTAGTGGCGAAACAATCGCTCCGCGCAATCCAGGATGCGCGTGACATTTTCCTGGCGGGCGGAATCGGCGGCTGTGTCTAGGGTTTCAAGCATCTCGTTGGCCAAATTTACGACTGACGAATTTAGAATTTCGTCACTCGTAAATTGAAAACCATCACCTGTCAAGGCACGATTTTGGCTGCTGATGACAAATGGTGACATCCCTGGACGGAGTTGGCCCATGAAACGCATGTGGTTTCCGCCGGGCGCGCCTGCAACGCCGCCCCGTGTTTTTGCGAAGGATCTTGAAAAGATGCTTTCCGAAATCGGTTCCGTTTTCGGATCAGGCCCTAAGGCTGCTTTGCCATCTCCCGCAGCCGGAACTTCTGGATCTTGCCCGTCGAAGTCTTCGGGATTTCCGCGAAGATCACCGCTTTCGGCACCTTGAAGCGGGCGAGCAGCGCGCGGCAGTGCTCGATTACCTCCGCCTCGGTCGCCGCCTTGCCCGGCTTCAGCTCGACATAGGCGACCGGCACCTCGCCCCATTTGTCGTCGGATCGGGCGACAACGCCGCAAGAAGCGACGGCGGGATGCTTGTACAGCGCCTCCTCGACCTCGATCGAGGAGATGTTTTCGCCGCCGGAGATGATGATGTCCTTGGAACGGTCCTTGAGCTGGATGTACCCGTCCGGGTGCATGACGCCGAGGTCGCCCGAATGGAACCAGCCGCCGGCAAAGGCCTCGTCGCTCGCCTTGCGGTTCTTGAGATAGCCTTTCATGACGATGTTGCCGCGGAACATCACCTCGCCGATCGTCTCGCCGTTGGCCGGCGTCTCTTGCATCGTCTGCGGGTCCATCACCGTCAGGCCTTCGAGCGCGGCATAGCGTACGCCTTGCCTGGCCTTCTTCGCCGCCCTCGCCCCTTTCTCCAGCAGGTCCCACTCGCCATGCCATTCGTTGACGACGGCCGGGCCATAGGTTTCGGTCAGGCCGTAGAGATGGGTGACGGCAAAGCCCGCATCGGCCATGCCCGACAGCACCGCCTCAGGCGGCGGCGCCGCGGCGGTGTTGAAGGTGACGGTCTGCGGGAATTGCCGCTTGTCCTCGTCCAAGGCGTTGATCAGCACCGACATGACGATGGGTGCACCGCACAGATGGGTGACGCCGTGATCGGCGATGGCGTCGTAGATCGGCTTCGGCCGCACCCAGCGCAGGCAGACATGCGTGCCGGCCTGCACGGCAAGCGTCCAGGGAAAGCACCAGCCGTTGCAGTGGAACATCGGCAGCGTCCACAGATAGACCGGGTGCTTGCCCATCCCGGCATGGATGGTGTTGGCATAGGCCATCAGTGCCGCGCCGCGGTGGTGACAGACGACGCCCTTCGGATTGCCTGTCGTGCCGGAGGTGTAGTTGAGCGAAATGGCATCCCATTCATCGTCCGGCATCGACCAGGCGAAATCCTCGTCGCCGTCGGCGACAAACGCCTCGTAGTCCAGCGTGCCGATCCGCTCGCCCTTGGCATAGGGCGCATCGGCGGCATAGTCGGGATCGTCGTAATCGATCAGCAGCGGCCTGACCTTGGCCAGCGTCAGCGCTTGCCGAACCACGCCGGCGAATTCGCGGTCGACGATCAGCACCTTGCTTTCGGCGTGATCGAGCTGGAAGGCAATGACGGCGGCGTCGAGGCGAGTGTTGAGCGAATGCAGCACCGCCCTGGTCATCGGCACGCCGAAATGCGCTTCCAGCATCGGCGGTGTGTTCGACAGCATGACGGTGACGGTGTCGCCCTTGCCGATACCGCGCTTCGCCAGCGCCGAGGCAAGCCTCAGCGAGCGCTTACAGAAATCGCGATAGGTCGTGCGTTGGCGGCCATGGATGATGGCGGTCTGGTCGGGAAAGGTTTTTGCCGCCCGCTCAAAATAGGTGAGCGGCGTCAGCGGCTGGTGGTTGGCCGGATTCCTGTCGAGATCCTGTTCGTAGGGATTGCCCATCCCGTCCTCCGCAATGTCTGGTCGAGCCTTCTTACCACCAGATCCTGAGCGCGTACTGGATTCGTGCACCGCCATCAGACACTTCGCCCATTACTTGGGACGCCCCTCCCCGCCCTCACCCTCCGGCCACAAAGCGTCGATGTCCCGATGCCCTTCCACGATATTCGCCACTTCGAAAAAGTCGCCATTATAGCGGAAGAAAATCACGTATCCCCTGAAAGCGAAACTTCGGACGTCCGGCCGGAGTTCGGGACGAGCACGACCAATCGTCGCCGGCAAGCTCGCCAGATCACGGCATTTCTGGCGCAGAGCATCCACAAAACGCCCGCCAATAAACAGGCTGCCGCTTTCACGAGTGAGGTATTCAAGGATATTGACCAAATCTGCTTGTGCCGACGGCAGCATGCGCAGCCGTGGCACTCCTAAAAGCCTTCCCTTGCGAGTTGCTTGGCCTTGGCTTCCAAGGCGGCGTCAATATCCTGCTCGGTGGCTTCGCCGCCTTCAGCAAACGACTTGTCCACCATGGCACGGAGCGCCTTCAGCTTTTCCTCGCGCTCTTCGACAAGGCGCAGGCCCTCGCGCACGACTTCGCTGGCAGAACCGTAGCGGCCGCACTTGACGATGTTGGAAACAAAGGTTTCCCAACGCTCTCCCAATGATACGTT
This sequence comes from Mesorhizobium sp. M0207, assembly GCF_040321995.1. Classification (NCBI taxonomy): domain Bacteria; kingdom Pseudomonadati; phylum Pseudomonadota; class Alphaproteobacteria; order Hyphomicrobiales; family Phyllobacteriaceae; genus Mesorhizobium; species Mesorhizobium sp. M0207. The sequence continues at coordinate 178,496 of NZ_JAMYSQ010000003.1, read as the reverse complement.
CATTGTCGGACCTCCTGATCGGTTTATTGTACCGAGATAACAATAAATGCGCAATTACTGACATCCGGAACGCCAGGTGTCGGATCAGGTGCGCAGCCTAAGGTTTGACTTTTGTCGAGAGCCGTGAATAATGTCAGCGAGGAGATGGCATGGCGATCCGACCGGCAGAACAGCTTATCCACAAGGCCGCCTGGCTTTACTATGCACACGGCCTGCGCCAGGACCAGGTGGCCAGCCAGCTCAAGATTTCCCGTGCCTCGGTGGCGATGTATCTGCGCAAGGCGCGCGAGACCGGCATCGTCAACATCTCGACCTCGACCCAGCTTTTCACCGACGACGTGCTGGCGCGCAAGCTGGAAGACGCGCTGAAGCTCGACGCGGTCTGGATCGCGCCGGAAAACGGCTATGTCGCCGACCCCTCGACCGACATCGCGGTGCTGGCGGCAAGCGTCTTTCTCGAGCTGGTCAGGAAGGGCGACCGTATCGGCGTCGCCTGGGGGCGGACCATCTACACCATCGCCGACATCATGTCCTATGCCGATCTGCAGGACGTCACCGTGGTGCAGCTCTGCGGCAATCTGGGCGCCCCCTATTCGTACCGGCCGGACCAGTGCACCATGGAAATCGCGCGCCGGCTCAACGCCAAGGGACTGAACTTCTACGCGCCGCTGGTTCTGACGACGGAAGAACTGGCACGCGGCCTGCGCGCCGAGCCGGTGATCCGCGAGCAATTGTCGGGCATCGGTGAGTGCGACCTGGCGCTGTATTCGGTCGGCTCGGTGGACACCGACAGCCATCTGGTCAAATGCGGCGCGCTGACCGAGAGCGAAATGGCTGCATTGCGCAAGGCGGGTGCGGCCGGCGTCATTGCCGGGCAGATCATCGACGCCCGAGGCCAGGCGCTCGACTGCAGCTACAACCGCCGGCTGATTTCGGCAGAGCTGTCATCGCTGCACAGCATCGAAAAGCGCCTTGTGGTGGTGCAGGAGGACAGCAAGTTCGAACCGCTCGTCGCGGCGATCGCCGGCGGGCTCTGCACCCATCTGGTCGTAGGCGCGCGCATGGCGCGACGGCTGCTCGACCATGCCGGAGCAGCAGCAAAAGAGGTCGCCTGATACCTAGAGCCGCCGACGCATTGTCATCAAGGCGTCGCGGTATTCCTGTTCACAACAAAAGAGAAATCGGACGAAGCTGACATGAAGAACCTGTGGAATGACGGCGAGGCGGAGAAGCTGGTCGCCGACTATGCAAAGAAGGGTGTGGCCCGCGACCTGGCGCTGCGCGTCTATACGACCAGGCTGCTGGGCGGCGAGCCGCGGCTCGTCCTCCATGGCGGCGGCAATACATCGTGCAAGACCAAGGCCACCGACCTTGTCGGCGACGAATGGGACGTGCTCTGCGTCAAGGGCAGCGGCTGGGACATGGGCGTCATCGAGCCGCAGGGCCTGCCGGCGGTCAAGCTCGGCGCGCTGTTGAAGGCGCGGTCGCTCAAGAAGCTCTCCGACGAGGACATGGTCGCGCTGCAGCGGGCGAACCTCATCGACCCGTCCTCGCCCAACCCTTCGGTCGAGACGCTGCTGCACGCCTTCCTGCCGCACAAATTCGTCGACCACACCCATTCGACGGCGATCCTGGCCATCGTCGACCAGGAGGACAGCGAGGCGCTGAGCCGGAAGGTGTTCGGCGAGAAAATGGGATTCGTGCCTTACATCATGCCGGGCTTCGATCTGGCCAAGGCGGCCGCCGATGTATTCGACGCCGATCCGACGGTCGAAGGCCTGATCCTCGACAAGCACGGCATCTTCACCTTCGGCGACGATGCCAGGCAGGCCTATGACAGGATGATCCATTATGTGAACGTCGCCGAGGATTTCATCGCTGGGAACGGCAAGCCGCGCACCGAAAAGGTGGCACTGCCGGCCAGGCTGGCGAAGCCCGCGGAGATTGCGCCGATGCTGCGCGGCGCAGCGGCGGTGGCACGCGGCGAAGGCCGCTTCGACCGCATGATCAGCGATTTCCGCACCTCGGATGCGATCGTCGATTTCACCAATTCGGCAAAAATTGCCGACTATGCCGGACGCGGCGTGTCGACACCCGACCTGTCGATCCGCATCAAGACCGGACCGATGGCACTGCCGGCGCCCAACGCGGACAAGGTCGGCGACTACAAATCCGTCATCCGCCAGCATGTCGAGAAATTCGCCAAGGACTATCGCGCCTATTTCGAAACCAATGATGCGCTCGACGACGTGAAGCGCACCATGCTCGACCCGATGCCGCGGCTGACGCTGGTGCCCGGCCTCGGCATGTTCGGCCACGGTCGCACGCTCAAGGATGCGAAGATCGCCTCCGACGTCGGCGAAATGTGGATCGAGGCGGTACGCGGCGCCGAAGCCGTCGGCGATTTCCGCCCGCTCTCCAAAGCCGACCTGTTCCCGCTCGAATACTGGTCGCTGGAACAGGCCAAGCTCGCCGCCAACAAGCCGAAGCCGCTGACCGGCCAGGTGATGCTGGTCACCGGCGGCGCCGGCGCGATCGGTGCTGCCACGGCAAAGCTGTTCGCCGACAACGGTGCCCATGCCGTCGTCGTCGATCTCGATGGGTCAAGGGCTGCCGAGGCGGCAAAAAAGGCCGGTAACAATTCGATCGGCATTGGCGCCGACATCACCGATCCGGTGCAGATGCGCGCCGCCTTCGACAAAGCGGTCGACGTCTACGGCGGCCTCGACATTCTCGTCTCCAATGCCGGTGCTGCCTGGGAGGGCCGGATCGGCGAGCTCGACGACGCCACCTTGCGCAAGAGTTTCGAACTCAATTTCTTCGCCCACCAGTCGGCGGCGCAGAATGCCGTGCGCATCATGCTGGAACAGGGCACCGGCGGCGTGCTGTTGTTCAATACCTCCAAGCAGGCGGTCAATCCGGGGCCGAAATTCGGCGCCTATGGCATTCCCAAGGCGGCAACGCTGTTTTTGTCCAGGCAATATGCCCTCGACTACGGCGCGCATGGCATCCGCTCCAATGCCGTCAACGCCGACCGCATCCGTTCGGGGCTGTTGACCGACGCCATGATCGCCAGCCGCTCGGGCGCGCGCGGCGTGTCGGAGAAGGAGTACATGTCGGGCAACCTGCTCGGGCAGGAAGTGACGGCAGAAGACGTGGCCCAGGCCTTCCTGCATCAGGCGCTGGCCGAGCGGACCACCGCCGATGTGACGACGGTCGATGGCGGCAACATCGCGGCGGCGTTGAGGTAGGCGCGATCGGGGATCACACTTGCGTAATTGGTATTTTGTAGCTACATTGTGGCTCTCTTAAGGAGTCACAACATGGCAACGGATACCGTGGTCCGCGCTCGGATCGATACGGCGACAAAGGATCAGGCAACGGAGGCCTTGGCGGCAATGGGATTGTCCGTTTCCGACGCCATTCGCCTGCTGCTGGTCCGCGTCGCCGCCGACAAGGAATTTCCCTTCCCGGTGAAAGTGCCGAACGCAACGACTCGAAAGGCCATGACCGAATTGGAACGTGGCAAGGGCAAGCCTTTCGCCTCGGCCGATGAGTTGTTCAAGGATTTGGGAATGTGACGTGCTGACGCCCGTTCGCTCTGGGCAATTCCGTCGCGACGTGAAACGTGCGGAGAAGCGGGGCAAAGATCTTGGCAAGTTGCGCGAACTGCTAGGCCTCCTGCTCGCCGGAGATGAGCTACCGGCGAGCTATAAGGACCACTCGCTGAAAGGCGATTGGAAAGGCTTTCGTGACGCTCACATAGAACCGGACTGGCTCTTGATCTACCGAGTTGCCGGCGATGAACTCCAGCTAGCTCGCACCGGCTCCCATTCCGATCTGTTCAACGAATAGCCGAAGCTGTCGCGAAACTTAGGAATTCTGCGACTGGAAAGGGAACGAGAAGCGATACACGTTGCTCTCCCGCCGCTCGAAACCAAGTTTCTGATATAAGGCGTTGGCAGCCTTTCGCGACGGGCGGGAAGTTAAGTCCACTGTTCTTGCGCCAGCCTCTTGTGCCTGCCTCAGCGCTTCTCGTGTCAGGGCTTCCGCGAAGCCCTGACCTCGATGACCAGCGTCAACAACGACATCTTCAATTATAGCCCTGATCCCCGTAGGGATTTCGAAGAGCACGAGCGTCAACATGCCAACGTAGGCACCCTCTTCCGAACGGGCTACGAGAAGAATAGTAGCAGGCGATTTTACGACCCTAGTGATGCTGTCGAATGTTGGGGTGGCTGCCGTCGTTGATAGTTGAGACACCAATTGGGAGATCGCTTCCGTCACGGTCGGAGTTGCCTCTGTCAAAACCTCAATCTTCACAAGCTACCTCTCCGAGGTTCGCAAATATCCGAAACTGACGACACATACGGAACAATCGTTCCTTGATGGAAGAGCATCTGCCATCGCCCATCAAAAAGCTTCCAGATCGAACTCCGAACAGTCCTCCTCTCAGGCGTCCCCCCATCTGATCGGCGGATACTACGATATAGAACCAAGACAGCATCCGCCGCGATGGGCTTGACGGCGAAATCACGGATTTCAGGTAGAGTGGCTCTGCCCGAGTGCGTTTCTTGGAACAGAGAATCAATCACTACAGCTTTGTCATAAACCCGCCAGAACTGCCAAAATCCAAGAAATTTCCCCCAAAAATGGGGAGACGGCGTCCCGGGAAGAACGAACCTCTGGCCAGTGCAATTGCTGTTCGATCTGCTTAAAGACTTCAACATCAATCTCATTCGCTGACATCATCAGCCTTTCGCAAAACTCCCGATAAACCGATACTTTCGCGCATGATTTTTGCAACGTTGCAAAATCGGAACTGGCGACAATTAAATCCGGCAAACCCGCGGTGAAAACATCTTCGGCAAGACAAGAAGAGCCGCCTGCAACACCCTGCAGCAGGCGGCTCTTGGTTCCGAGTACGCGTCTAGTTCCACATGTCCGCCAAAGGCTTATAGCCTTGTCCGCTCTTTCCTTTTGCTTGAAACGCTACTTCGCGTTCGGGTTCGGCATCCAGGTCGGCATCGCGACATCGGCATGGGCGAATTGCGGCAGCTTGGCCGAGAGGTCCTCCATGTTCTTGATGTCCTTGTCGAGCAGATCCTTCTGGGTGATCAGCGTCGGCGGCACGATGACGTTGTGGCCGGGATCCTCGCCGGCCAGGAGCTGCGCCAGCGCACGCACCGAGACCTGGCCGACGACGGCCGGGTTGGTGGCGGCGGTTGCCGCCCAGGCGCTGTCCGGCTCGCGCATCGCGGCGATATCCGAGGTCGAGATGTCGGCCGAATAGATCTTGATGTCCTTGTTCAGCCCGGCCTCGTCGACCGCGATCTTCACGCCCTTGGCGAATTCGTCATAGGGCGCGAACATCACCTTGATGTCGGGATGGGCCGATAGCACCGAACGGGCCTGGTTGGCGACCGAATTGGCGATCGGATTGTCGAGCGTGCCGAACATGGCGGCTTCGTTGATGCCCGAATATTTCTTCTTGAATTCGACCCAGGTCTCGTTGCGGCGGTCGAGCGGCGCGATGCCGGCGACATAGACATAGCCGGCCTTCCAGCTCTCGCCATTGTCCTTGACCGCCTGTTCGAGCGCCAGGCGCGCGAGGTCGCGGTCGGACTGTTCGATCTGCGGGATCTTGGGGTTTTCGACATTGACGTCGAAGGCGACAACCTTGATGCCGGCGTCGACCGCACGCTGGGCGGCGTCCTTCATCGATTCCGTCAGTCCGTGCTGGATGATGATGCCCTGGACGCCGAGCGCGATAGCCTGGTCGACCATGTCCGCCTGAAGCGCCGCGTCCTGGCGGCTATCGAGCACGCGCAGGTCGACACCGAGCGCCTTGGCCTGCGCCTCGACGCCGGAAAGGTAGGCCTGGAAGAAGTCGCCGGTCGAGAGATAGCGGACCAGCGCTATCTTGACGGCACCCGGCTTGTCGAACGGCGCCGGCCTGTCCTGCGCTATTGCCGGCATCTGCATCAGCAATGTTGCGCCGGCAAGCCCGAGCGCTGCCTTCCCCAAAAGCCTTCTTGTGATGTTCACGTCGTTTCCTCCACTTGTTGAACCCAAAATATGACCCGGTCGAACCCTATCTCCTGCCCCTGCCGGAAAGGGCGAAGGTAAAGACAAGGGCGACCACGAGAACCACGCCCTTGACGAAATCCTGCGTGTAGTAAGGCGCGTTCATCATCGTCAGGCCTTGCAGCAGCACGCCGACAAACACCGCGCCGACAGCCGTGCCGAAGGCGTTCGGCTTGGCGGCGCCGAGAACCGCGTAACCGATGAGTGCCGCAGCCACCGCGTCGAGCAACAGATTATTACCCGAGGCGATGTCGCCGCGTCCAAGCCGGGCAGCGAGCAAAATGCCGCCGATCGAGGCAAAAACTCCCGAAATAACGTAGGCCCAGATTTTGTATGCCTTGACAGGCGCGCCGGCGAGTTCTGCGGCGCGTTCGTTGCTGCCGACCGCATACATCATGCGCCCGAAACGCGTGTATTCGAGAAAAAACCAGATCAGCACCGCCAGCACGAGCAGAACGACGACCGACACCGGAATGAGGTTCGGGATGAAGAAATCGAAGCGATGGCGGCCAAGCGCCAGGAACGCGGCGCCGAAGCTGCCGTTGGCGACCGAGCCGTCGGGCATGGTCATGCCGGTGGCGATCGAACGGCCTTCGGTCGGGATGCGCTGCAGGCCGACAAGCAGGAACATCATGCCGAGCGTCGCCAAAAGGTCCGGAACCCGCATATAGACGATCAGCCAGCCATTGATCAGGCCGACGACGGCGCCGATCACAAGACAGACGACGACCGCCACGACGGCGTTCTGCCCCAGCACCACCATGACATAGGCAGCCGCCATCATGGCGCTGGTGGCGACAGAGCCGATCGACAGGTCGAAGCCGCCGACGACCAGCGTGGCGGTGACGCCGAGCGCCAGAACGCCGGTGATGGCGACCGACTGGAAGATGAAGACAGCACTTTGCGGCGAGACGAAACCATCGGCAGCGACGGCGAAATAGCCGATCAGCCCGAACAACAGAACGATGAAGCCGTAGCGAATAGCATTGTCGCGCAGGATCATTCAGCGCTCCCGCACGCCGGCACCGTCTTTATCCAACCCGAATTCATGCCCTCTCCATTCCAATTCTCATCGTCATCCCGCCGTCAGGCTGCGCTGTGCAACGGCCCGCCCGCCACTTCGGCCAGCAGACGCTCGAGATCGACATCGGTATTGCGGTGCTCGCCGACGATCGTCTGCTCCGACATCACCAGGATGCGATCGGCCGTCTCCAGGGCTTCGTCGAGTTCGGTGACGAACAGCAGCGTCGCGCGGCCGTGGGCGCTGGCCCGCAGCTTGGCGGCGATGTCGCGCCTAGCCGAAATGTCGACGCCCTGAAAGGGCTCGTCGAGGATGAAAAGCCTTGCCGCCTGCGACATCCAGCGGGCGACCATCACCTTCTGCTGATTGCCGCCGGAAAGCGACGCCATCTCGTCCCTCTCCGAGCGGCAGACGATGCCGAGCTCCTGGATCTGCTGGCGGGCAATGGCGCGTTCGATACGGCGTTTGAGAACACCGAGACGCGACATGCGGCTGTGGAACGGCAGGCTGATATTCTCCTGGATGTTGAAGTCGCCGACGATGCCGTTTTCGCCTCGGTCCTTGGCGACGAGAAACACACCGGCGGCAATCGCTTCGCCGGTCGATGCCGGAGCATAAGGTTTCCCGTTCAGCACCATGGTCCCGGCCAGCGGCTGGCGCAGGCCGAACAGCGTCTCGGCGAGCACGGTCTTGCCGACACCGACAAGGCCGGTGATGGCAACGACCTCGCCATCGCCGAGGGTCAGCGAGATCGGCCTGGCGCCTTCAGCAATCCGCAGCGCGTCGGCAGTGAAAATTGCTTTGGCCGAATTCCTGGCGACGATCCGCTCGAGCTGGATCTTGCGGCCGAGCATGGCGTTGACCGCACCTTCGTAATCCAGCGGCTTCTTGTCGAAGATACCTGAGATAACCCCATCGCGCATCGAAATGATGCGATCGGCAAGCCGTCTGATATCCGACATACGGTGCGAGATGTAGAGGATGGCCACGCCTTGCTGGCGAAGCCGGTCGAGCAGCGCGAATAGCCGGTCGGCTTCGGCGCTGGACAGCGAGGAGGTCGGCTCGTCGAGGATCAGCACTTTCGGCCGATGCGCCATGGCGCGGGCGATCGCCACCATCTGGCGGTCGGCCAGAGAGAGATCGCTGATCCGGGCCTTGAGGTCGATGGCCAGTCCCATGCGGTGGGCCACCGCCTTTGCCTCGCGACGCACCCGGCCTGGATTGAACAGGGTCGGCACGCCGCTGCCGCTCAACCTGTCGAGGGTAAGGTTGGTGGCGACGTCGAGGTCGGCGACGACAGCGTCATTGATGTTCTGGTGGACGGTAACGACGCCGGCGCGGATCGCCTCCGCCGGCGTTTTCGGGTCGAACACGTGACCGGCAAGCGACATCGTGCCGCCGCCATGGTCGTAGACACCACTGATGATCTTGACGAGGGTGGATTTGCCGGCGCCGTTGGCGCCCATCAGCACGGTCACTTCGCCGGCACGCAATTCGAGCGAGACGCCGCCAAGCACCTCGATATGGCCAAAGGATTTCCTCAGGCCGTCGACGCGGAACACGGCATCATTGCCCATTCGCTCCTCCCTGACCATGACGCTATGGGCTATATCGGCAATTGTCAACACGATTGACAATTGCCAGCAGGCTTCCTAGCTTGGCCCGACCGCGTTGGCTCCGCTATCATCGGAGCACATGAGCGGGAGGTGAGGATGACTGGGAAATCGCCGTTCGAAGCACTGTCGGTCGAGACACTGGCGGGCCGTCTCGGTGCCAACGAGGCCCTGTGTTCGCAGATCGGCAAGGATACGAGCCAGTGGAAGGTTCGTGAAGTCGGCGACGGCAATCTGAACCTGGTGTTCATCGTCGAGGGTGCTGAGGGTGCGGCCGTCGTCAAGCAGGCCCTGCCCTACGTCCGGCTGGTCGGCGACAGCTGGCCGCTGCCGCTAAAACGCTCCTTCTTCGAATACCATGCGCTGACGCGGCAACAGGCGCGGGCGCCGGGTTCGGTGCCCGATATCTATCACTTCGACGAAGGCCAGGCGCTGATCATCATGGAGTATCTGTCGCCGCACATTATCCTGCGGCGGGCGCTGATCGAAGGCCGGCAATTGCCCAACATCGCGACAGACATCGGCTTGTTCATGGCCCGCACGTTGTTTCGCGGCTCCGACCTGCATATGGCGACCAAGGACCGCAAGGCCGATCTGGCGCTGTTCGCCGACAATGTCGAACTCTGCGACATCACCGAGAACCTGGTTTTCTCGGATCCGTATTTCGATGCCAAGATGAACCGGCACACCAGCCCGCAGCTCGACGGCATTGTCGCCGAGCTGCGCGCCGACCGCGACCTCAAGGTCGAGGCGCAGCGCATGAAGCACATCTTCGCTGCCAATGCCGAGACGCTGCTGCATGGCGACCTGCATTCCGGCTCGATCATGGTCACCGACACCGAAACGAGGATGATCGACCCCGAATTCGCCTTCTACGGGCCGATCGCCTTCGACGTCGGCATGCTGCTCGCCAATTTCTGGATGGCGTTCTTCTCGCAGCGTGGCCATGAACAGGACGGAAGCCGCGACGCCATGCGTGGCTATCTGCTCGGCGTTACGGTCGAGACATGGTCGGTGTTTCGCGCCGAGTTCTCGCATCTGTGGCGAACCGGGCGTACTGGCATGCTCTACCAGAAGAGCCTGTTCGAAGATCAGGGCGACAGGCTTGGCGCCGAGCAGGCGCTCGACCACATGCTGCAGTCGATCTGGACCGATCTGCTCGGCTTCGCCGGCGTCGAGGTTCACCGGCGAATTCTCGGCCTTGCCCACAATGCCGATTTCGAGACCATTGCCGATCCGGATCTGCGCGCCAGATGTGAGGCAAAGGCGCTGAAATTCGGCCGTCACCTCGCCGTCAACCGGCGCCAGATCCACAGCATCGACGAGGTCAACCGGTTGGCCGCGCTGATCGAACGGGAGAGCAGGATTTGAACGTCGGCGACCGCCACTACCGCACCATCTGGCCGAGTGACGACGGGCGTTCGGTGGAGATCATCGACCAGCGCTGGCTGCCGCATGATTTCCGCATCGAAAAGATCGATACCGTCGCCGGCATCGCCACGGCAATCCGCGACATGTGGGTGCGCGGGGCGCCGCTGATCGGCGTCACCGCGGCCTATGGCGTCGCCATGCAGATGGCCGACGATCCGTCGGATGCAGCACTCGACGCCGTCTGGGCAACCTTGCACGAAACGCGCCCGACGGCGATCAATTTGCGCTGGGCGCTGAACGAAATGCAGCGCTTCCTGCTGACGCTTCCGCTGGCAGAACGTGCCGCGGCTGCCTATCGGCGTGCCGGCGAGATCGCCGACGAGGATGTCGGCCTCAACCGCGCCATCGGCGCCCATGGGCTCGAAATCATCAAGGCGATCGCGGCGCGCAAGCAGCCGGGCGAACCAGTCAATATCCTGACCCACTGCAATGCCGGCTGGCTGGCCACCGTCGACTACGGCACCGCCACCGCGCCGATCTATCTGGCGACGGAAGCCGGTATTCCAGTCCATGTCTATGTCGACGAAACGCGACCCCGCAACCAGGGTGCCCAATTGACCGCCTGGGAGATGGCCGGCCACGGCGTGCCGCATACGCTCATCGTCGACAACGCCGGCGGCCATCTGATGCAGCGCGGCCAGATCGACATGGTCGTCGTCGGCACCGACAGGACCACCGCCGACGGCGATGTGTGCAACAAGATCGGTACCTATCTCAAGGCACTGGCCGCCGCCGACAACGACGTGCCGTTCTATGTCGCGCTGCCGTCGCCGACGATCGACTGGACCGTGGGCGACGGGCTGGCCGACATCCCGATCGAACAGCGCTCGCCCGACGAGGTCTCACTGGTCTGGGGCAAGACCGCTTCCGGCGAGATCGCCCAGGTCCGCGTATCCCCGGAAGCCACGCCGGCGGCCAATCCGGCCTTCGACGTGACGCCGGCGCGGCTGGTCACCGGCTTGATCACCGAACGCGGTGTCGCTACGGCCTCGCGCGAAGGTCTGAGGGCGATGTTTCCCGAGCGCGGATGATCCGCTTTTCCGGGAGGGCGCTCCGGATTTGCCTGATCTCACGATTTCTTGAACACGGCACGGTTAAAAACGCCCGTTGCCTGTCCCACATGGACGGCCGTATGCGTAGCGGCGGGGCGGCGCCCAACGCTCGAAGCCGGGCTGCCCACGGCTCGGCGAGTGAACCAGCGGGATACCGCGATGTCATTCAGACCGTTGCTTGGTGACGGACGGGTTCGGAGCCAGGACGAGAAGTCGGAGCCCCTGCAAACCGCGTCATGGGTCAGCTCCTCGATCGTCTTCGACAACCGGCGGTGGGCGTGCCGGGAGGCGGAGCTCCGCTGGACAGCCCCTCATCATCTGATCGTGCTGACCGAAGAAGGCGGCACGTCCCATACATCCATCCGGCACGAGGCACGATCCCTTTACGACGGAATGGACCGTCCCGGAGCCCTCACCTTCGTCCCGGCAGGCGCGGAACGACAGGGCTTCTATCGCGATGTAAACCTCTCCTATTCAGCCCTGTGGATCGATCCCGATATCGGGCTTCCCGGATGCGAACGCCTGAGGAACCTGCCTATACTGGTAAACAAGAAAGACGCGGTCGTCGCCACGCTCTTGAGTTCGCTTCGTGACGAGATGGCACTCGGCCACAAGCCAGACACTGCCTATGTCGAGCATCTGGTCGCCCTCGTCAGTCTCCGCGTGGCCAACCTGAGCCGGGAGCAACCGCGGTTTGTACGTCACGGCTGTCTCAGCCGCCGGGCACTTGGTCGCGTTCGGGATTACATCGATGCGCATATGAATTCCGACATTTCGCTAAGTGAGCTGGCAGCCGCCGCGGGCATGGCCGTCGACAGTTTTGCGCGTCGCTTCAAGGCGACGACCGGCCTTGCACCCTACGCCTATGTGATCGAGGAACGGGTGCGGCGAGCGGAGGCGCTACTGCGCGAAACGGGTTTGTCGATCGGTGTCATTGCCTTTCGGCTCGGCTTCTCAAGCCAGAGCCACTTCACCACGACCTTCCGACGTCTGAGGGGCATGACGCCTCGTGCCTATCGGGTGAATTCTTCTCCAGAATCCTGATAGTGCCGGCGGTTTCTTGAAAGAAAGCCGCCGCCCGCACTCCCACCTCCAGTGTCGTTGGGTGACAGAACCCGAGGGTTCTCTCGGGTCAAGTTGCCGTCTGCGCCTCATTGCGGCTGGGAGATCATGCATGGCCAAAACGGACAACAGGAGCGGGCCGACGCGTCGGATGGTATTGGAAGGCGGTGTTGCGACCGGGGTGCTGCTGGCTACCGGACTACCGGTTGACGCCGAGCCGGCCGAGACCGTCACGGCGGCTGCATCGTCCTCGCCGCTACCGACGATGACGATGTCGTTACGGATCAACGCGAAGGATCTTGCCGTCGAGCTCGACCCGCGGACGACGCTGCTCGACGCGCTGCGCAACCATGTCGGCCTCACCGGCTCGAAGAAGGGCTGCGACCACGGCCAGTGCGGCGCATGCACGGTGCTCGTCGATGGGCGCCGGATCAATTCCTGCCTGACGCTTGCCGCAATGCATGAAGGCGACGAGATCACCACGGTCGAGGGCCTTGCCGAGGGTGACCGGCTGCATCCGGTCCAGGCCGCCTTCGTCGCCCGCGACGGTTTCCAGTGCGGCTACTGTACGCCAGGCCAGATCTGCTCGGCGGTTGGCATGCTGGGCGAGGCGCGGGCCGGCTGGCCAAGCCATGCGAGCGCCGACGTGGCAGCGGCTTCCGTCGCTCTCACCGATGCCGAGATCCGCGAGCGGATGAGCGGCAACATCTGCCGTTGCGCCGCCTATCCGAACATTGTCGCTGCAATCCGCGACGCGGCAGAGGAGGCATGAGCAATGCAGTCCTTCACTTATGAACGTGCGGCGAGTGCTGAGCAGGCGGCGGCCGCGGTTGCGGCCCGGCCGGACGCCAAGTTCATCAGCGGCGGCACCAACCTGCTCGACCTGATGAAGCTCGAGATCGAGCGCCCAGCGCATCTCGTCGACATCAGCCGGCTGCCGCTTGATCGGATCGAGGAGACGGCGGAAGGCGGACTTCGGATCGGTGCCCAGGTCCGCAATAGCGATCTTGCCGCCGACCCGCGGGTAAGGTCGCGCTATCCGATGCTCACGCAAGCGCTGCTGGCGGGAGCGTCCGGACAGATACGCAACAAGGCCTCGACCAGCGGCAATCTCCTGCAGCGCACGCGCTGTCCCTATTTCTACGACCGCAACATGCCCTGCAACAAGCGCCAGCCGGGTTCGGGCTGCGCGGCACTTCAGGGCTTCAATCGCATGCACGCCGTACTCGGCGCGAGCGAAGCCTGCATTGCGGTCCATCCCTCCGACATGGCGGTCGCCATGTCCGGGCTCGACGCCAGGATTGAGACCGTCTCGCCCGGCGGCGAGACCCGCACGATCCCGATCGGCGATTTCCATCGGTTGCCCGAGGCGACGCCCCAGGTGGAGACCGTGCTCGGCCACGGCGAAATAGTCGTCGCGGTTGCCCTGCCGCCGCCGCCACCCGGCCGACAGGTTTACCGCAAGGTGCGCGACCGTGCTTCCTACGCCTTCGCGCTGGTGTCGGTGGCAGCAATCGTCGAGAAAAGCGGCGACCGTATCCGAAGCACTCGGATCGCCATGGGCGGCGTGGCAGCCAAGCCATGGCGCGCGACGGAGGCGGAGCGGACGCTCGCAGGAGCGGCGGCATCCGACGGCGCCTTTAGCGACGCCGCCGAAGCCGCGCTCGCCGGAGCCGTCGGGCATGGCGGCAATGATTTCAAGATCCCGCTGGCGAAACGGACGATGCGGCACACGCTCGCTGCTGCCGCCGAGAGTGCATGAGGTGATGCGATGACAGAGACGACGACCCCGAATCGCGGTTCCCAGATGCAGGCGCCGAGCAGGAGATCGATATGAAACTCACGCGACGCGCCGTTGCCGCCGCGGGTGGCGGCCTTCTCGTCTCTGCCGCCACAGCCTGGGGCGCCACATCCGATCCGGGAGCTCGTCACGGCCTCGAGGCCGCCGTAGACGCCTTCTTTGCCGGCTGGGCCTCTGGCGACTGGACGGCATTCCTTGACTGTTGCGATGAGACGATGACCTTCCAATTCCCTGTCGGCGAGCAACGAGGCCGACACGGACCGCCAGAGGGCAAACGGGCACTCGCAGCCTGGACCGCCGCGCACCAAGCGCTGGGGAACAGGATCACCAAATCGACCGTCGATCTCAAGCTCTTCGCCGCCGACTGGGTCATCGTCTGCGATCGCGGGAGCGGGACAATCGGTGGCGCGCCCTACACTGGCCTGCATGCGATCTTCATGCGAGCCGGCCCAACAGGGAGGCTGGTCGAGTTTCGCGAGTATTTCGGCGAGATCGCCGCGTGAGCTCCGGCCGCCGCGCGACGAACATAAAGGTGCGAGGAAGCGGCGTCGTCGCGGCCTCGATGTTTCCGAACTCCAGATGAAAAATCTTTAGGTGACTTATGAACGAGACCATACCCGGACTGCCCGGCTCCGCCACCCATTCAAGGGTGAAACCTCGTGCCGATGCTGGCATCATCGGGCGGCCGATCGACCGCATCGACGGTCCGCTCAAAGTGACGGGCGGCGCCACATACGCTTACGAGAATAAGCTGGATGGTACAGCCTATGGCTACATTCTCGGCGCCTCCGTCGCCAAGGGCCGCATCGCCGAGATCGACACGACCGAAGCCGAACGGGCGCCGGCAGTGTTGCTCGTCATGACGCACCGGAATGCGCCGGCCCAGCCGGATTTCGGCCCAACGGTCACGCCAACGGTGCCGGAGGTCTTCACGCGCCCCCGGCCCGCGCTCAACAGCGATCGGGTACGGTATTACGACGAGCCGGTCGCGCTGGTCGTTGCGGAGACGTTCGAGGCTGCACGCGCTGCTGCGGGCCTCATCAGAGTACGCTACGACGAGGAGCCAGGCCTCTACGATCTACCGGGACATATCGCCGACGCCTACGCGCCAAGGCGGACCAATGCCGGCTTCGAGACCGACAGCGTGGTCGGCGACTTCGAGCGCGCCTTTGCGACGGCGCCGATCAAGATCGATTCCACTTACGGGACCCCCTTCGAACATCACAATCCGATGGAGCCGCATGCGACGCATGCTGCCTGGTCAGGCAACGAGCTGACGATCCGTACATCGGCGCAGACCCTCGCGAACTTCCGGGCCGGGGTCGCCAGCACGCTTCGCATCCCGCTCGAGCGAGTGCGCATCGTCAGCCCCTTCATCGGCGGAGGCTTCGGCTCCAAGCTGATTGCCCATGCCGACACGATCCTGGCCGCACTTGCAGCGCAGGTGCTGCAGCGCCCCGTGAAGATCGCGCTGACGCGACAACAGATGTTCGCCAATGCCGGTCATCGCGCAGAGATGGTCCAACAGGTACGTCTCGGCGCGGACACTGACGGGCGGCTCACCGGGATCGCGCACGATGTCTGGTCGGCAACGTCCAGCTTCGAGGAGTACTGCGAACAAACGGCAGTTTTTGCGCGCTCGCTCTACGCGGCGCCGAACCGTCTCACCCGCCATCGCCTGGTTCCGCTGGACATCAACCGCGGCGAATGGATGCGCTCGCCCGGCGAAGCGCCCGGCATGCTGGCTTTCGAATGCGCCATGGATGAGCTCGCCGAGCGCGCCGGTCTGGACCCGATCGAACTCAGGATCCGCAACGAACCGGCACAGGATCCCGAGCGCGGCGTGCCGTTCTCCACCCGCAATCTCGTCGCCTGCATGGAGGAAGGCGCCCGCCGTTTCGGCTGGGAGCGGAGAAACCCGACACCGGGCCGAACTCGGGAGGGCCGCAAGCTTATCGGCCACGGCATGGCGGCGGCGATCCGTCCGAACTATATCGGCGCGGCGACGGCGCGGGTTGCGATCGACCGGGACGGTCGGGTGACGGCGCGGCTCGACATGACCGATATTGGGACCGGCACCTATACGATCCTGACTCAGATTGCCGCCGAGAGCCTCGGCCTGCCGATCTCGTCCGTCAAGGTGGAGCTCGGCGACAGCCGCTTCCCGCGTACCGCCGGCTCCGGCGGATCCTGGGGCGCAGCAAGCGCGGGTTCGGCCTTGCATGATGCGTGCAACATCCTCAAGAAACAGATCCTGGAGGCGGCGCAGTCGAACGAAGCCTCGCCGTTGCGCGGCGCGAACGCCACCGAGGCAAGCTTTGCCGACGGCGAGGTCAGGGTCGGCCAGCGATCGGCGAGCCTGGCCGATCTTATCCGAGGGATCTCTCCCGACGGGCTCGAAGCCGAAGGCTCCGTAGCCGCGGGCGCCACCACCCAGTCATACAAGACCTATTCGCAGCATTCCTATGGCGCGCATTTCGCAGAGGTCGCTGTCGATTGCGATACCGGTGAAATCCGCATGCGCCGGATGCTGGCTGTGATCGGCGCGGGCCGTATCCTCAACGCCAAGACCGCGCGCTCGCAAATCATCGGCGGCATGACCTGGGGGATCGGTGCAGCGCTGATGGAGCAGACGGTGCTCGACCCGCGCTACGGCCACTTCGTCAATCACGATCTTGCCGAGTATCATGTGCCGGTCAATGGCGATGTCCCCGATATGGAGGTCGCCTTCCTCGAGGAAGACGACGACAAGGCCAACCCGCTTGGCGCAAAGGGTCTCGGCGAGCTCGGCGTGTGCGGTGCGGGGGCTGCTGTCGCCAACGCCGTTTACAACGCGGCCGGCGTGCGAGTGCGTGAATTTCCCATCACCTTGGACAAGGTGCTGCCTGCCTTACCTGTGATCGCCATTTGACGCTCTCCTCCCTCGCCCTCAACGGTGACCAGGTCGAAACGGATCGCTATTTCTGCGCCATCGATGACGATGCCGGTGGTTGACAGCGCTTTCCGGTCCTTCCATACAAACGCCGTCAATGTTCTCAGGGCGGGGCGAAAGTCCCCACCGGCGGTAAGGGTCTCGGCCCAAGCCCGCGAGCGCTTTCCGGTTAGCCGGAGGGGTCAGCAGATCCGGTGTGATTCCGGAGCCGACGGTCACAGTCCGGATGGAAGAGAACGAAATGGAAGACGGTCCGCTTTCGCGGTTCGGACTCCATATCGTGCGTCCTGATTCTGGTTCGAAACGGAAGGATGGACCCATGAATCAGCATTCCCACAACGACTATGAAACGATCCGCGTTGCCGTCATTCGCGCGCGTTGGCATGCCGATATCGTCGACCAATGCGTTGAAGCATTCGAGGCGGAACTGGCGGTTCTCGGAGAGAAACGCGTTGCCGTCGATGTCTTCGATGTGCCTGGCGCTTATGAGATTCCCCTGCATGCAAAGACGCTTGCCGTGACCGGCCGCTATGCCGCTATCCTCGGCGCCGCGTTCGTCGTCAATGGCGGCATCTACCGGCACGAGTTTGTTGCAAGCGCGGTCATCGACGGCATGATGAATGTGCAATTGTCGACTGGCGTGCCGGTGCTTTCGGCGGTGCTGACGCCGCACAACTACCATGACAGCGCGGACCATCACCGCTTCTTCTTCGAGCATTTCAAGGTCAAGGGCAAAGAGGCGGCCAGTGCCTGCGTGCGACTGCTGGCGGCACGCGAACACATCGCGGCGTGAAACCTCCACCGCCGGGTGGAAATCCCGGTAAGGCGCTGTAGTATCTCACGAAAACCAGGGAGGATGCCGGTGCAGACCAAGAAGATCATCAATGACGGTAACCGCTCCGTCGACGAGATGCTGGAGGGCATCCTGGCCGCGCATCCGCGCCATCTCAGAAGCGCGGACGGCAGTCCGCGCGCCATTATCGCCCGCGACGGACCGCGCCCAGGCAAGGTCGGTCTCGTCATCGGTGGCGGCTCGGGCCACGAGCCGACCTTCCTCGGCTTCGTCGGCAAGGGGCTGGCCGACGCCGCCGCGATCGGCAATGTCTTCGCCTCGCCGCCGCCGGACCCGATCCTCGAATGCGCCAAGGCGGCCAGCGGTGGCGCCGGCGTGCTGTTCATGTACGGCAACTATGCCGGCGACGTGATGAACTTCGACATGGCCGCCGAAATGGCGGCAATGGACGACATCGAGGTGCGCACCGTGCTGACCACCGACGATGTCGCCTCGGCGCCGCGCGACCAGAGGCAGAAGCGGCGCGGCGTCGCCGGCAATTTCTTCATCTTCAAGGCCGCCGGTGCCGCATGCGACCAGATGCTGTCATTCGATGAATGCGAGCGTATCGCCAGGAAGGCCAACGATCACACCTTCACCATGGGCGTGGCGCTGTCGCCCTGCTCGCTGCCGCAGACCCGCCGGCCCAATTTCGAGATCGGACCGGACGAGATGGAGATCGGCATGGGCATCCATGGCGAGCCAGGCATCGCGCGCGGAAAGTTGAAAACGGCCGACGAGATCACCGACGAAATGCTGGACAAGGTCCTCGACGAGATGGCGCCGGCGCGCGGCGATAAGGTCGCCGTTCTGGTCAATTCGCTCGGCTCAACGCCGTTGATGGAGCTCTACATCATGAACCGACGCGTCAAGCAGAGGCTGGATGACGTCGGTATTTCCGTCCACGCGACCTGGGTCGGCAATTACTGCACCTCGCTCGAAATGGCTGGCGCCTCGGTGACGCTGATGCATCTCGACGGCGAGTTGCAGGCGATGCTCGACCATCCTTGCGACTGCGCCATGTTCCGCGCCGGCTGAGAAAGCATCATGACCTCGATCGATTCAGTCGGCTTGAAAAGAATGTTCGATGAGATCGCGGCGGCGATCGACGCCGACAAGGACAGGCTCTGCCAACTCGACGGCGTCATCGGCGACGCCGACCATGGCATCGCCATGGCACTAGGCTTCACAGCTGCGCGCGATGCACTAGCACAACTCGACCTCGCGGCGACCGAGCCGACGGCGCTGCTCAACACTGCGGCGAAATCCTTCCTCAACGCGGTCGGCGCCTCGTCAGGCCCGCTCTATGCGACCGCCTTCATGCGCGGTGCCGCCGCCGTCAAAGGCAAGGCAATTCTGGAGGACGCTGACACCATCGCCATGCTCCGGGCGATGGCGCAAGGCATCCAGGATCGCGGCAAGGCCGAGCTCGGCGAAAAGACCATGGTCGACGCCTGGCTGCCGGCTGCGCAAGCAGCGGGTGCCGCGCAGGAAGCCGGCAAGAGCCTGTCCGAGAGCCTGGAGGCTGCACTTGCAGCGGCCGAACGAGGTGCCGAGGCGACCAAGGACATGATCGCCGCCAAGGGCCGCTCATCGCGGCTCGGCGAGCGCTCGCTCGGGCATATGGACCCCGGCGCCGCATCGGCCGTGACGATTATCAGAGCGATGTGGAACAGTCTGGCTTAACCCCGCTTCGCCGCGTCGAGCCTGTCGATCGCCTGGACATTGCCGGCCGACGGTCCCTTCTCATCGAATTCCGATGCAAGCCATGCATCGACGATCGACTTGGCCAGTTCCGGGCCGATGACGCGGGCGCCCATGGTGATGATCTGGGCGTTGTTGGATTTTGCCGCGCGCTCGGCCGAATAGGTGTCGTGGGTGAGTGCGGCGCGAATGCCGGGCACCTTGTTGGCGGATATGGATACGCCGATGCCGGTGCCGCAAAACAGGATGCCGCGATCGTTTTCGCCGTCCAGGATGGTCTGCGCGAGCTTCTGTGACAGGTCGGCATAGTAGCCCGACTGGCTGAGGTCGCTAACCGTGAGGCCAGGCTTGGTAGCGAGGTGAGCGGCAATGACGTCGAGCAGCGGCTTGCCGGCGCTATCAGCTCCAATGGCAATTTTCATGTTCCGTTTCCTTCCTGTTTGGTGATTCAGATCGCCGCCGAGGCGCGCTTGAGGATGTCGATATAGCCGTCCGCCTGCCAGGCCGAGCGGCCGATGAACAAGCCGTCGATGTTGGGCTGGCCGACCAGTTCGGCGGCATTTTGCGGATTGACGCTGCCGCCATAAAGCACCGGCGGCACCACCGGCAGCAGGTCGCGTGCGATTTTCTTGATTAGCGCCTGCTGCCTGTCGGCATAGTCCGAACTGGCCGGCACGCCCTTGTCGCCGATCGCCCAGACGGGCTCATAGGCAAACAGGATCGTCGCCGCCTTCGCCGCGCCTTCGAGAAACTGCAGCGCGCCGTGCACCTGCAAGGCCAGCACCGCAGCGGCCTGCCCGCTGTCGCGTTGAGCCAGGGTCTCGCCGACGCAGATGAGTGGCACGAGACCGTGCTTCACCGCCGCCGCAGTCTTCAGACCGACGGCGTTGTCGGTCTCGCCGAAATGCTCGCGCCGTTCGCTGTGGCCGAGCTCGACCATGTCGAGGCCGCAGTCTTTCAGCATGACCGGCGAGATCTCGCCGGTCCAGGCGCCGGCGTCGGCCCAATGCATGTTCTGCGCGCCGACCTTGATGCGCGTCGGCGACAGCGCTTTCTTGACCTCGCGGATCGCCGTGAAGGGCGGGATGACGAAAGGCTGGATGCGCTCGTCGAAACCGGGGACGAACTCCGCCAGCGCCTCGGCGAAAGCCATCGCCTCGGCGAGCGTCTTGTTCATTTTCCAGCTGGTGCCGACCCAATAAACCATACGTGCCCTCCTATTCTGCGATCACTGTCAGCGAAACGCCGGCACCATCCAGCGCGGCGCGCATCTGCGGCTGCGGCTCGCGGCCGGTGAAGACCGTGTCAAAGGCCTTGAGATCTGTCAGGAAGTGCAAGGCAGTGCGGCCGAATTTCCCATGATCGACCAGCAGATATTTGCGCGCTGCTGCGGCCATCATCAGCCGTTTGGTCTGGACCACTTCCTGATCCTGGTGAAAGGCAGAGGCACCATGGATGGCCGATGACGACAGGAACGCGACATCGGCGCGCAATGATTTCAGCGTGTCCTCGGCGAGCAGGCCGAAGAAGCCGTGAAACTTCTTGTTGTATTGGCCGCCGAGCGCAATCAGGTTGATGCCGGCAACGCCCGCCAAATCCTGGATGACGGCCAGATTGTTCGAGATCACCGTCAGCGGACGCAGATCGGCAAGATGCCGAGCAACGCCGCCCGCGGTTGAGCCATCGTCGATGATCACCGTCTGACCCGGTTCGATCATCGTCACGGCAGCGGCGGCGATGCGCTTCTTCTCGTCGCCGGCCAGCCGCTGGCGGTAGCGGAAATCGCTCTCGAAAAGGCTGCTCGGCTGGATCGAGGCGCCGCCGCGCACCTTGCGCAGGAAGCCGCTTTCCTCGAGCTCGTCGAGGTCGCGGTGGACAGTCATCTTTGACACGCCGAAGCGTGAGGCAAGATCGTCGACACTGGCGGTGCCGATGTCCATCAGAAAATCCATGATGCCTTGCCGGCGGCCGTCGCTCTTCATTTCCGCGGCATCCTTGTGCAATCCGGTTCCGAGATATAACAGCAAACGTCGCACAAGCCACCAAATTTTTGTGATAATGTTATATCTCTTTGGGATATCATGACGCTTCTGGTCGCGTCCTGTAACAAGAATTGCTGCCGGCCGAGCGCCCAGCGGTTGCGGTGCCGCGGAAATCCGGCCAGAAGCATCAGGGGCTCGTCGACAACCGAACGGCCCGCAAACACTGGCTCGAAACCGGATACGGGAGACTACTGAGTGGCTCGCATCACACTGAGACAATTGCTCGATCATGCCGCCGAATACGGCTATGGCGTGCCTGCCTTCAACATGAACAATATGGAACAGGGCCTCGCCATCATGGAGGCAGCCGAGGAGACCAAATCGCCGGTTATCCTGCAGGCGAGCCGCGGCGCGCGAGCCTACGCCAATGATGTGGTGCTGGCCAAGCTGATCGACGCGCTGGTCGAAATCCATCCCGATATCCCGGTCTGCATGCATCTCGACCATGGCAACAACGAAGCGACCTGCGTCACCGCGATCCAGCACGGCTTCACTTCGGTGATGATGGACGGATCGCTGAAGGAAGACGGCAAGACGCCGGCCGACTACGCCTATAATTCCGGCATCACCCACCGCGTCGTCGACATGGCGCATTGGGGCGGCGTCTCGGTGGAAGGCGAGATCGGCGTTCTCGGATCGCTGGAGATGGGCGGCGGCGAGCAGGAGGACGGCCATGGCGTCGAGGGCGTCATCAGCCACGACCAGCTGCTGACCGATCCCGTGCAGGCCGAACAGTTCGTGCGCGACACCCGTGTCGATGCGCTGGCAGTCGCCATGGGCACCAGCCACGGCGCCTACAAGTTCAGCCGCAAGCCGGACGGCGCTGTACTGGCCATGAACGTCATCGAGGAAATCCACCGCCGTCTGCCGAGTATGCATCTCGTCATGCACGGCTCGTCCTCGGTGCCGGAGGAGTTGCAGGAGATCATCAACAAATATGGCGGCCAGATGAAGCCGACATGGGGCGTGCCGGTCGAAGAGATCCAGCGCGGCATCAAGCACGGGGTGCGCAAGATCAATATCGATACCGACAACCGCATGGCGCTGACCGGCGCAATCCGCAAGGTGCTGACCGAGAACCCGAGCGAATTCGATCCGCGCAAATATCTGACGCCGGCAATGGCCGCGATGCGGAAGCTGTGCAAGGAGCGCTTCGAGCAATTCGGCACCGCCGGCAACGCACCGAAGATCAAGCCGCTGCCGCTGTCGGAAATGGCCAAGCGCTACAAGTCCGGAAGCCTCGATCCGAAATTTGGCTGACGTATTCCGGCTCTGAGCAGGAGCTGCCTCAGCTCCTGCTCATCCGATCATGCTCGCGGCAAGAGATCGGCCCTGCCGGTCTCGATAAAGGGTGCCCAGTAGTCGACCGACTCGCGGATCATGGCGATGACCTGGTGGTCGACGGGCTCGCGCTCGCGGAACGACAATTCGAGGCAGATCTCGTTGTCGACGCCGCCGCCACGGCGAACCGTCTCCAGCAGCTTTTCCGGCGTGATGCGGCCGTCCTTGTTGTGAGCGGCAATGAACGGCCAGTGACCACCCTTGTTCATCGACGACTGCTTGACGTGGATGATCGGCGATTGCCTGGGAAAGGCTTCGGCCCAGGCATAAGGGTCGGTGTCCGCCGGATTGCTCGAGGTCACGTCGCCATGGTCGATGTCGACCATCATCTTGAACGGGACGGCCATGCCGGCCGCTTCGATCTCGCGCTGCAGTGCCCGGCAGCTTTCGATCGTATGGCCGAATTCGCGGCCGACCGACATCGGCTCCCAGAACAGGTAGGTCAAGCCGGCTGCTTTGGCATGCTCGGCGACCTCGCGCCAGCATTCCAGCGCGATGTCGAAAAGCCGCGCGCGACGTTCAGGATTGTCGTAATCCCGGTGAGTGAAGATCGCGAATTGCGTGCCCATGCCTGCGGCGCCGAGCTCGGCCGAAACTTCTGAAAAGGTCTTGAACCAGTCGACGTAGTAGCGCCGCACGTCGGCATCGGGATGGCCGAAATGATTGAGCCGGCCGTAAGGGCCGGTCATCGCGGAGGTCACGCGCACCCCGGTGCGGTCGAGCGCGGAGCGGAACAGGCGGACGAATTTGGCGATCGTCGCCGCCGGCCAGCCGGGATTGACGAATTCATGGGTGAGTTGGACGTCCCTGATACCGATCTGATAGGCGATCGCGTCGATCAGGTCGTCCGGCTCCGCAAAGCGGTTGACCAGCGGATTGGTGTTGAGCGAAAGCGTAAAGGCCATCAGCCGGCCTTTGCCAGCCGGCTCGAGCACCAGTCCTCGAAGGCGGTTCTTTCCGCGGCGGACAGATGCAGGCCGTGCTTGGTGCGCCTTTCGAGAATATCGGCGGCGGTCTCGGCCCATTCATGCTCGAACAGGTAATTGGCTTCGCGCTCGAAAAAATCCTTGCCGAAGCGCCGGCCCAGTTCGGCGAGCGAGGTGGCCGCGCCGACCAGATCGCGCGTCCTTGTGCCGAAGAGCCTGCCGTAATGCTTGACCAGCGATGCCGGCATCCAGGGAAATTCATGGCCGAGGTCGCCGAGGAACTGCTCGAAATCGGCATTGGCGATATCGCCGCCCGGCAGGTGCCCTTTCGAGGTCCACGGCTTGCCCATTTTCGGAAAGAACGGGGCGATACGGTCGAGCGCGTGCTCGGCCAATTTGCGGAAGGTGGTGATCTTGCCGCCGAAGACCGAAAGCAGCGGCGCCTGCCCAGCCGGTGCGTCGAGTTCGAATATGTAATCGCGGGTCACCGCGCTCGGATTGTCGGCATTGTCGTCATAGAGCGGCCTGACGCCGGAAAACGAGTAGACGACGTCGCTTCGTGCGAGCTGGCGCTTGAAGTAGCGATTGACTGCCTTGATCAGGTAATCGATCTCGCTCGCATCGGCGGTCACGTCCTCCGGCCGCCCTTCATAGGGAATGTCAGTGGTGCCGATCAGCGCCAGATCGTCCTGATAGGGATTGATGAAGATCACCCGCTTGTCGCTGTTCTGAACGAGATAGGCCTGCCGCCCTTCCCAGAATTTCGGCACAACGATGTGGCTGCCCTTGACCAGGCGCACGTTGCGCCTGGAATTCTGGCCGCCGACGCGGTTGATGACGTCGTTGACCCAGGGTCCGGCGGCGTTGATCAGCGCCCGTGCCCGGACTGTGGTCCTGACGCCGGTTCGACCGTCGCGCATCTCCACCGACCACAGGCCGTTTTCGCGGCGGGCAGCGGTGCAGGCAGTGCGGGTGAATATCCTGGCCCCACGCTCCGCGGCGTCGAGCGCATTGATGACGACCAGGCGGGCGTCGTCGACCCAGCAGTCGGAATATTCGAAGCCGCGCTTGAAGCTGTCCTTGATCGGCGCGCCTTCTGGCGCGGTGCGCAGGTCGAGCGTGCGGGTGGCCGGCAGTCGCTTGCGGCCGCCAAGATGGTCGTAGAGGAACAGGCCGAGCCGCACCAGCCAGGCCGGCCGATCATCGGGGCTGTGTGGCAGCACGAAGCGCATCGGCCAGATGATGTGCGGCGCGGATTCGAGCAGCACCTCGCGCTCGATCAGCGCCTCCCGCACCAGGCGGAACTCGTAATATTCGAGATAGCGCAAACCGCCATGAACGAGCTTTCCCGATCGCGAACTGGTGCCCTCGGCAAGATCGTCCTTTTCGCAAAGAATGACCGACAGACCCCGGCCCGCCGCATCGCGCGCGATTCCGGCGCCATTGACACCGCCGCCGATGACGAAGAGGTCGACGATTTCGGTTTCACCGTTCATCTCGCTCTATGCCCTGTCGTCAGCATGGATTGACCGGAGGCAGCCCGGCGATGTAGCGGCGCACTTCCTCGGCCGCCTGCTCGGCCGCGTAGGTCACGGTGCGTACCGACGCGCCGGCGATATGCGGCGTCAGCGTCACGTTCGGCAGTTGCAACAGCGGCCAGTCGGCAGGCACCGGCTCGATGGCGAACGTCTCCAGCATAGCGCTGCCGATCTGCCCCGAGACGAGCGCATCGTAGAGCGCATCGTAGTCGACCAGCGGTCCGCGCGCGGTATTGACGAAGATTACGCCGGGTTTCATCCGGGCGATGGCGTTCTTGCCGATCAGGCCGCGCGTCTCCTCGGTGACCCGGGAATGCAGCGTGACCACATCGGAGCGCGACAGCAGATCGTCCAGCGCAACCAGTTCGACGCCGGCATTGCGGTCCTCGGCGCTCAATTGCACATAGGGATCGCAAACCAAGATGCGGCAGCCGAAGGCGCGCAGCAGGCGAACCAGCCTGGTGCCGATATTGCCGTAGCCGATGACGCCGACGGTCATTTCGTTGAGCTCGCGGCCGGTGCGATCGGCGCGGTAGAGATCGCCGCGCCATTCGCCCTTGCGCAAGGCTTCGTGACCGACGCGGATCAGCCGCGTTTCAGCGAGAATGGCGCCGATGGTGAACTCGGCCACGGCGCTGGCGTTGCGGCCGGGCACATTGACCACGGTGATGCCGTGGGCCTTGGCGGCGGCCATGTCGATGTTGATCGGTCCGCCGCGCGAGACCGCAACCAGCTTGAGCGTGGGCAGGCGCTGCATCATGCTTTCGGAGAGCGGCGCAAGCTGGGTGACGAAGATTTCGGCGTCGCCGATGAAATCCACCACCTCGTCGGGATCGCCGAAATACTCCTTGACCTTGTCCAGACCAAGCGCGGCATTGCCGAATTGCATCGGCTCGTCGGGCCAAGCGGTCTCAATGCTGCGGATGTCGAGATTGTAGCCGCAGGCCGCCTCGATTTTCTCGCGAAACACTTCCGGAAGCATGAAGCGGTCGCCGATGATCGCAATTTTCTTGGGCATGCTCTTCTCAATTCACGTCGGTTTGCCTGGACGCGGCCATCGAGCGCCAGACCGGCCGCAGCGCCTCATGCGCCAATGTGTAGGACGGAGCCATCGCCTCATAGGCAGCGGCAAGTTTCCGATCGCTGGGTTCGGCCGTACGGAGCAAAGGCGTGACCCATTTGCTGACGCAATCGTCCATCGATGCGTATTGGCCGACGCAGACCGCAGCAATCATTGCGGCGCCCGCAGCACCGGCCTCCTCGCGCTCGCTGGTGCGAATGTCGGCGCCGACCGCAGCACCCAGGATCTTGCGCAGAGCCGGGCTCCTGGCCGCTCCGCCGGTCAGGCGGATTTCCTTGGGCAGGGGCCCCATGGCGGCGTAGCAATCGCGCGCCGCGAAAGCCAGCCCCTCGAACACCGCGCGGACTATGTCGGCATAGCCGTGCCTGGACGAAATGCCGATGAAGCCGGCCCTGGCATTGGCATCGACGAACGGCCCGCGCTCGCCGGCCTCCGAGACATAGGGCTGGTAGAGCAGCGCGCCTGGCTCGGACGACGATATCCACTGGTCGACCAGCGCGATCATCTCGCCATTGGTCCGCGTAATACCTTGCGAGGCGAGAATGCCGGAGGCGAGGCCAAGGACCCAGTCGATATTGAGCGTTGCCGCCATGTTCGACTGCATCTGCGCAAAGACGCCGGGTGCCGGCATCGTCATCGTGTAGCCGGTTGCAGCCTCGTTGAGCAGAACCTGGTCCGGCGTTTCGGCAAGCCGCATATGCATTCCGGTGGAGCCGATGATCGAGCATCCCGGCTTGCGTTCGCGATCGAACAGGCCGGCGCCGAGCGCCGTGCAGGCGACATCGACATAGGCCAGAACGACCGGTGTGCCGGCGAGCAGGCCGGTCGCATCGGCTGCTGCCGCCGACAGCGAGGTGCTTTGCCTGGTGCCATCGACGATGGGCGGCAACAGATGCCGGAGATCGGTGACGCCGAGTACCTCGAGCACATCATCGCAATAGCCGCGCGTGCGGAAGTCGCCGAAGGTGAAGGTGCCCTCGGACGGGTCGGTGGCGCGGTGGCCGGTCAGCTTGAAATAGAGCCAGTCCTTGCAGTGGAACGCCGTCGCTGCATTGGCAAGCATCGCGGGCATGTGGCGCTTCATGAACACGAACTGCGATCCCTGCTGGCAGGCAGCGAGCCCGCTGCCGGTCTTTTCGAAGCGCAGCCGGTCCTCCGGCCGCGCGCGGATCTCCTCGACGACCGCGGCAGCGCGCGCGTCGAGCCACAGCCAGCCCTTGGCAACCGGCTCGCCATCCTTGTCGATCAGCCAGGTACCGTCGCCCTGCCCGGTCACGGCGATGGCAATGGTCCGGCTGGCGAGATCCGGCACCTTGTCGGCAAGCTCGCACAAGGTCGTCGCGGTATCGGCCCAGGTGCGTGTCAGGTCCTGCTCGGCGCCGCCGCCCGGCAGTGTCTCGTATTTATTGGGCAGCGCGGCGGACGCGATCTGCCTGCCCGCCGTGTCAAAGGCGACGGATTTTATGACAGACGTGCCGGCGTCGATGCCGATCAGCACATCCTGCATCAAGCCAGCTCCGTGCCGTGCGAAATGGCATTGCCGCTCGCCTGATCGAAGACGTGAAGGTTTTTCGGATCGATGCTGATCTTGATCGGCGCGCCAAGCTCCAAGCGGGTTCGGTCATGTTCGACCAGGACCAGCGAACCGCCGGCGAAATCGGCGGCGATATGGGTCTGGTCGCCGAGCCATTGATTGGCCGAAACCGTCGCCGGCACACCATCCTTCGAGCGGCGGACCGCATAGGGCCTGACGCCGATGACGACGCGCTGCCGGTTGAGCAATTCGTCGCGAACCGGGCCGCTGAACGCATCCTTGTCGTAGTCGAGCGAAAGCCCGTCGGGCAGCTTGAGACTGATCTTGCCGGCGGCCGTGCCGACATAGGCCTCGAAGACATTCATCGGCGGCTCGCCAACGAAGGTGCCGGTGAACAGGTTTGCCGGCCGCTCCTTGAGCCTGTCAGGCGTATCGAACTGCTGCAGCACGCCGCCCTCCATGACGGCAATGCGGTCGGCAAGCGCGTTGGCCTCGGTCTGGTCGTGGGTGACCAGGATCGCGGTCAGGCCGCGCTCCTTGATGAAATGCTTGATGCGGCCGCGCAGCACGGCGCGAAGCTGCGGCTCGAGCTGGCCCATCGGCTCGTCCAGCAGATGCAGGTCGGCCTCGCGGATCAGCGCCCGGCCAAGGCTGGCGCGCTGCTGCTGGCCGCCGGAGATCGAGCTCGGATAGCGCTCGAGAATGTCCTCGATCTCGAGCAGCTTGGCGATGTTGGCAACCTTTGCATCGACTGCACTCTTCGCCAGCCTGGCGGCCTTGAGGGCGAAGGCCATGTTCTCGCGCACGGTCAGCGGCGGGTAGAGCGAATAGCCCTCGAAGGCCATTGCGACGTTGCGCCTGACCGGCGGCAGCATGTGCACTTTGCGGCCGGCAACCGCGATAGCGCCGCGCGAGACCTCTTCGAAGCCTGCGATCATGCGCAATGTCGAGGTCTTGCCGCAGCCGGAGGAGCCGAGCAGCGCCACGATCTCGCCCTTGACGATTTCCATCGTCAGGTTCTTGACGGCGTGTACGCCACGGTCAATCGGACCGTAGAACTTGTCGACGCCCGAAATGGTGATTGCGGTCGGGCTCATGCCGCTTCTCCGCTGCGCAAATTGACGACGTTTTTCGAGCCGATGCGCTCGCCGCTTGTGCGATCGAACAAAAGGGCGCTTTTACTGTCGACGGCAATGTAGACCTTGCCCTCGGATTGGCCCGGTGTCCCGGAAGGACGCGAAACCAGGATTTCACGGCCGCGCACGGTGCGCACCAGCGTGACGATCTTCTCGTTGAGCGGCGTCTCAGCCTCGACCGTCACCGGGATGGCGCCGAGCGTGCGTTCATCGACAAACGCCAGCGCCTCCGGCCGCAAACCGATCACGCAGTCGCGGCCGACCGCCGTCTCATGAGCGCCGGCAAGATGGACCTGGACGTTGGACAGGCCGACATAGATGCCCTTGGCGTCCCGCGCCGGCTTGACGTCCAGAAGGTTGATGGTCGGGTCGCCGAACAGCCGGGCAATCTCGACATTGGCCGGCTCGCGATAGATCTGCTCGGGCGTGCCGAGCTGTTTGACGACGCCCTGCGACATCACCGCGATGCGGTCGCCGAGCGCCATCGCTTCCTTGTAGTCCTGGGTGACGTAGATGACGGTCGCGCCACGATCCGCCAGCAGTCTTGGCAGTTCCAGCCGCATTTCGAAGCGCAATTTGGCATCGACGTTGCGCAAGGGATCATCGAGCAGCAGCACCGGCGGCGAGCCGACCAGGGCGCGGGCAAGCGCGGTGCGTTGCTTCTGGCCATTGGACAGCGCCCGCGGCTTGTGGCTGAGCACATGGCCGATTTTCAACAGCTTGGCGACGCTCTCGACGCCGGTCTTTATCGTGCCTTGCGATGAGTGCTTCGCCTGCAGCGGCGTCGCAATGTTATCGAACGCCGTCATATGCGGGAACAGCGCGAAGTTCTGAAATGCCATGCCGACGCCGCGGAACTCGGCGTCGAGATCGGTCATGTCCTCGCCGCCGATGAGTATCTTTCCCTCGTCGGGGTCGATGACGCCGGCCACCAGCCGCAGCAGAACGGTCTTGCCGGCGCCGGACGGCCCGAACAGGACCAGCGTTTCGCCGTCGGCGACGGTCAGCGACAGATTGTCGAGAACAGTCTGGCTTTTATAGCGCTTGACGATGTTTCGCAGTTCGAGGCTTGCCATCGGACTATCCTTTCACCGCGCCAAGCGACAGGCCTTCGACGAGATAGCGTTGCGCATAGAGCGCGAGCGCCAGCGTTGGCGTGATCGACAGCACGATCGCCGCCGAGATCTGGCCATACTGGATGCCCGAGGAGGTGATGAAGGCGAGCGCGCCGACCGTCACCGGCTGCTTGTCGGCCGAGGCGAGCACCAGCGCAAAAACGAAATTGTTCCAGGCAAAGATGAAGGCGAGCAGACCGGCAGCGGCGATGCCTGGGCCGGCGAGCGGCAGCGCGATCTTGCGGAAGGTGGCAAACCAGGAATGTCCGGCAATGCGGTAGGCGTATTCGATGTCGGCGGGAATGTCCTCGAAATAGCCGCGCACGATCCACAGGATCAACGGCAGGCAGATCAGCTGATAGACCCAGATCAGCCCGATATAGGTGTTGGCCAGCCCGAGCTTCTGGAAATAGAGGGTGAGCGGCAGGAGCACCAGCAGCGCCGGCGCGAACCGGAACGACAGCAGCGTAAAGGCAATGTCCTCCGAGCCGCGGAATTTGTGCCGCGCAAAGGCGTAGGCCGCCGGAACGCCGAGCAGCAACGCGACGGCAACCGAGGTGACCGACAGGAAGACGGAATTCCAGAGGTTGCGCATGAAGGCGATGTCGAGCGTGCCGGCCGCCGTCATCAGCTTGCCGGTGATCAAGGCAGTGTAGTTGGCGAGCGTCGGCTCGAAGACAAGCTGCGGCGGAATCCGCAGGATTGTCTCGTTGGTCTGGAACGACATCATCAGGATCCAGACGATCGGGAACATGAAGAAGATCACGACCAGCGCCAGGGCAATGCCGCGCAGGATGCGTTCGAGAAGCGAGGTGTGTTCCACGCCAGCCTCCTATGCCTGGCCGCGGGCGCGTTCGCGCAGCCGCAGCCAGTTCTTGATGAAAATGTTCGAGAGGAAATAGGTGATCGCCCACAGGATGATCATCAGTGCCGCCGAGCGGCCGACATTGGTCGACTGGAAGAAATTGAGATAGGCCTCGACCTGGAACACGGTCAGCGTGTCGCCCGGACCGCCCTGCGTCATGGCGTAGATGATGTCGAACTGCTGGATGGAATCAAGCAGGCGGAACAGGGTCGCCGTCAGGATGTAGGGGGTCAGCATCGGCAGTGTGATGCGGAAGAAGACGAAGCTGCGTGGCACGCCGTCGAGTGCTGCCGCCTCGAAGGGCTGCGTTGGCAGGCTGCGCAGGCCTGCAAGCAGCAGGATCATGATGAAGGGGGTGTAGACCCAAATGTCGACGAGCACGACGGTGAGCAGCGCCGTCGACGGAGACGAGGCCCAGCGGAAATCCTGCAACCCGATCAGGCTGGCGAGATAGCTGAGCACGCCGAAACCGGGATTGGTCATCAGCTTCCACATCAGCGCGGCGAGCGCCGGCGCCGTCATCAGCGGCATCAGCAGCATGATCGAGATGAAGTTGTTCAGCGTCGAGCGCTTTTGCAGCAGCATGGCGATGCCGAGACCGAGAAGCAGTTCAAGCACAACGGTGATGCCGGCGTAGAGCAGCGAGATCTCCAGGGTGTTCCAGAACTTCGGGTCGGTGAAGAAGGAGATATAGTTGTCGCCCCAGTTGAACTGCCGCGCCCAGGGTTGGCTCAACCGGTAGCGCTGGAACGAATAGACCACCGACGTCAGGAACGGGATCAGGATGCCGATGCAGACCAGCAGAGCCGGCAGGCTGAGGAGATAGGGCAGCACCCGCTTGCTGATCCTGAAGCCCGACGGCCTGTTTCTTTGTATTGTCGCCGCAGTCATCGGCTGCTCCGTCATCCTGTTGCTTCGCCGTCCCGGCCGCCCAAGGGAGCAAGGCGGCCGGTCGGGCGAGCAGGCGGCACCTTTCGGGACCGCGTCGCAAACGTATCACATCTCAAAGGCTGGCCCGCGGACGGGCCAGCCTTGGCCGCGGCTTAGCCGAGCCCGGCTTCCTTGAGCTGGCTGTTGATGCTCTCGGCCAGCTTGTCGAGGCCCTCGTCGACCGGCACTTCCTTGGCCACCATCTTCTGCAGCGTCGCCGCCCATTCGGTGGTGAGATCGAAGAACAGCGGCTGCGGGGTGAACTTGATGCTGGCGCCCGGCGCCGAGACGTCGAACATCTCGACATAACCCGGATAGCTCTTGTTCAGCTTCTCGCGGAACATCTCGTCGTTCCAGACCGACTGACGAACCGGATTGACGAAGTCCATCTTGGTCGCACCGAACAATGCATGCTCGGGTCCGGATGCCCATTGCATGAAGTACCAGGTGGCGTCCTTGTCCTTGGAGAAGTTGGACATCGACAGCGACCAGATCCAGATATTGGGCGTCGGCGCCTTGGCGGCAGGATTGGCCTTGAATGCCGAAAAGGCGAGCTTGCCGGCCATCTTGTTGTCGCCGCCATTCATGAAGTAGCCAAGGATGTCGGCGTCGTAAATCATCGCCGAAGCACCTGCACCGAGATCGGTGCCGACCTGGTACCAGGTGTAGGTCGACCAGTCCTTCGGGCCGCTCTCCTGGATCATCTGGACCCACTGCTTGTGGAAAGCCTTGGATTCGGCGGTGCTCATCGCGGCCGACAGCTTGCCGTCAGCCGAGACGTTCAGGTCCTTCTGGTCGAAATTGGCGTAAGCCGACAGGAATCCCGGGTGGATCGTCGCCCAGGAGCGCGAGCCGCGCACGCCGATGCCGTAGACGCCGCCACCGACGTCCTTGGTGAGCTTCGCCGCCGTAGCGACCATCTCATCCATATTGCCGGGAACGCTGACGCCGACCTTGTCGAACATGCCCTTGTTGTAGGTGATGTTGTTCTGCTCGAAGCCCCACGGAATGCACCATTGCTTGGCGTCCGCCGAACCGAGCGCGCCGCCCGGCTGGCCGTTCCAGGCGCAGGAGTTCTTGACGCCCGGCAGAAAGTCGTCCCAGGCATATTTCGGGTTGGTCTTGGCCGGATCCTTGATCCATTCGTTGAGGTCGGTGATCCAGCCGGCCGGACCGTAGGTCCAGGTCATGTAGGCGCCGGTCATGAAGGCATCGTATTCGGGCGAGCTGGCCGACAGCGCGGCGGTAACCTTGTCGAAATAGACGTCTTCGGGGAACACGTCATAGACGACTTCCATGCCGGTCAGCTTCTTGAAATTGTCGAGGTTGGCAATCATCGCATCGGCGTAAGGATGCTTGTTGAGCAGCAGCTTGATGGTCTTGCCCTTATGCGCCTGCCAGTCGAAATCTGCCGCCAGGGCGCGGGTCTGCCCGAAATTGAGCAGTGTGCCGGCGGTGCTGGCGGCAAGGCCCATTGCACCGAGGCCCTTGATCAGCCCACGGCGGTCGACTTGTCCACGCAGGAATGCGTCGATGAGGTCTTTCTCTTTCTCATGCATTTCTCTTCTCCTCCACAGGGTAGTTTCAACGAAATGGTTGCCGGCTACCCGACCGGCGTCTGTTCCACGAGCGATCGCGCCGTCCGCTCGTCGGTTATCAAGCCTTTGAGATAACGGCCCTCCAGCACTGACTTGATGGCGCGAACCTTCACCTTGCCGCCGGCGACGGCGACAATCCTGCGGTTGCTGATGTCTTCGCGCGCCAGTGCCAGCGCCCGGTCGGAAAGCGTCGTCGCAACGGCCTTTCCGGCATCGTCGAAGAAATGGCCGAGCAGTTCGCCGACACCGCCGTTGCGGCGGATCTCCTCCATCTCGCCCTTCTCGATCATGCCGGTGGCGACAAGCGAGGCCTCACGTTCAGCGGTGCCGATGCCGGCGATGAGCAAGTCGGCGGACTTGGCGAGGTCGAAGACATCGCTGACGCCTTTCTGCCCGAGCAATACTGTTCGATCCTCGACCGTGTTGGCGAACATCGGTACGGGCATCACATAGGCCTCCGCGCCGGTGCGTTCGGCGACACGGTGGATGACGTCATGCGGATTGGCGGAGAACTTGCGCGTCAGGCCGCCAAGCAGCGAAACGAAACGGATCCTGCCCGCCGATATGCGCGGCAGATATTCGACGCAGGCGGCAAGAGTGCGGCCGTGGCCGACGCCGATCAGCGCCTCTTCGCCGCGTTCGATCTCGCGCTTGAGAAACTGCGCGCCGGCAATGCCGAGCGCCTTGAGCGGCAGGTCTTCGGCATCGAAGTCCGGAACCACCTCGCAGTAGTCGAGGCCGTAGCGGCCGGACAACTCATCCTCAAGCTCCACGCATTCTGAGACTTCGCCGTCGATGTAGACTTTGACCAGGCCTTCCTGATTGGCCTTGGTGATCAGGCGATGCGCCTTGAGACTGGTCAGGCCGAGCCGCTTGGCGACCTCCGACTGGGTCAGGCCGCCGGCATAGTGAAGCCAGGCGGCACGGGCGGCCATCCCGGTCTCATCGTCGCGCAGCAGGCCGTTGCCAAAACCAACCATTTCCGCCCTTTGATATTTTTATCAGTTGCTGCAAAATTTTTCACAAGGCGTCGCCCGAGTCAAGCAACCGCTGCGTTTAAATCTCCGGCCAGGAGCTTGCCGGCCGGGGCCGAATTGGGCCGCGCTAACCAACGGGCAAGAAACAACACCGACCATGCGCATTTAAAACGTTTGCAATTTGGATTGGACGCATTACAAACGTTTCAAACTTCGTTCGGGAGAAACGATGCCGGCCCGCGTTACCACCCTCAAGGAACTTGCTGCGCAGCTCGGCCTGTCGATTACCACCGTTTCGCGCGCCCTTGCCGGCCACGTGCAGATCGCCTTGAAAACGCGCCAACGTGTCGCCGAGGCTGCGCATCAGGCCGGCTATGTGCCGAACACCGCAGCCCGCACGCTGGTCTCCGGCCGCAGCGGCTTTGTCGGCATGGTGCTTCCGATCCGCGGCCCCAATCTGGTCGACTCCTTCCTCGGTGAATTCGTCACAGGGCTCGGCGAAGGGCTGGTTTCGCACGGCTCCGACCTGATCCTGGCCGCAGCGGCGCAGGGCCAGTCGGAACTTTCCGTGCTTCGCCATGTCGTCGAATCGGGCCGCGCCGACGGGGTCGTCGTCACCCGCATCGCCGAGGTCGACGAGCGGCTTGCCTATCTGCGCCAGCGCAATTTCCCGTTCGTCGCGCATGGCCGGCTGCTCGACGGCGACTTTGCCTACCATTGGCTCGATACCGATGGCGCGCATGCTTTCGGCGAGGCCTTCGACATGCTCTACGATCTCGGACACCGCCATTTCGGCCTGGTGACGATTTCGGAGCCGATGACATTTCGCCATCTCAGGCAGGACGGGCTCGCCGCCGCGATCGCCCGCCGGGGCGATCCGTCCGTCAGTCTCGATGTGGCGACGGCGCCGCGTTTCGATCGCGGTGCCCGCATCCAGGCAATCAACCGGCTTCTGCACGCCACCGAGCGGCCGACGGCGATTGTCGCACTGTTCGACGAGCTGGCGCTGACTGTGATGGAAGAGGCGGGGCGCGCCGGACTTGCCATTCCTCGCGACCTTTCGGTGATCGGCTTCGACAACATAGCCGCCTCCGCCTATGCGCCGCCGGGGCTGACCACTTTCGACGCCTCGATCCGCCAGTGCGCGCGCGAGATCGGCGAGATGCTGCTGACCGTCATCGGCGACAGGCCGGACGCGCCACTGACGCGGCTGGTCCGGCCGACACTTGTCTTGCGGGCAAGCCATGGCCCGGCACCCACAGGACGGAACTGACGCCTTAGCGGCGCACAACCAGGGAGGAAGACGACGATGAATGCGTTGAGGACATTGGCAGGTGCGGTGCTGGCGTTGTCGCTTGCTGCCGGCGCAGCACAAGCCCAGCAGGTGTTGTTCTGGTCGACACAGGCGCGACCAGTGGAAGAGACACAGAAGATGCGCAGCGAAGTGCTGAAGGGGTTTGACGGCCAGGTCGACTATCAGGTCGCCGAGGACGGGCCCTGGCTCACCCGCCTTCAGGCCGAACTGCAGGCCGGCGCCGGCACCATAGCCGTGCTCGGCGGCCTGCACGGAGACTTCTCCACCGTCGGCGCGAACCTTGTCGATCTCTCTGGCGTCGATCTCGGTGGCGTCAAGGTCAACGAGACCTACAAGAAGCTCGGCATGCTCGGCACCGGCGAGCAGAAGTACCTTCCATGGATGCAGGCCACCTTTCTGATGGCGGCCAACAAACAGGCGCTGCAATATCTGCCGGCCGGCACCGATCTCAACACCATCACTTATGACCAACTGATCGAGTGGGCGAAAAACATCGCTGAAAAGACCGGTTCGCCCAAATTCGGTTTTCCGGCCGGCCCGAAAGGGCTGAAGCACCGTTTCTTCGAGGGTTTTCTCCTTCCATCGTATACCGGCTCGATGATGACGAAGTTCCGCTCGGCGGAGGCCGAAACGGCGTGGAACAAGTTCAAGGAATTGTGGCAATACACCAACCCGAATTCGACCAACTATGCCTTCATGCAGGAGCCGCTGCTGACCGGCGAAGTCTGGGTGGCATTCGATCACGTGGCGCGCCTCGCCGACGCCTTCAACCAGAAACCCGATGACTTCGTCGCCTTCCCGGCGCCGGCTGGCCCGTCAGGCCGCGGCTACATGCCGGTGGTGGCCGGCGTCGCTATCCCGAAGACCTCGCCCGACATGGACAAGGCCAAGGCGCTGGTCGCCTATATGCTGAAACCGGAAACCCAGATCGCGACGCTGAAGGCGACAAACTTCTTCCCCATCGTCGACGTCAAGCTGCCCGACGACATGCCGGCCTCGGTGAAGGCCTTCAGCCCAGTGATCGCCACCATGACCGGAGCTCCCGATGCATTGCCGGCGCTGCTGCCGATGGGACTTGGCGGCCTCGGCGGCAAGTTCAATCAGATCTACACCGACAGCTTCGAGCGCATCGTGCTCGGCGGCGAAGATGTGCACGGCGTGCTCGACGAACAGGCGACGGCGCTGAAAGCGATCATCGAACAGGCGAAGGCGCCGTGCTGGGCGCCCGACAAGCCCTCGCAAGGCGCCTGCCCGGTCGATTAAGAATCCTCCCGGGCGTCCGGATTTCCAGCGCGCCGGGCGCCCACCCCTTTTGAAGCTTCGAATAGAGAGCGCTCCATGCACAGCAAGGCCCTGCCCTATCTGCTGCTGACACCGGCGACGCTGTTCCTCTGCGTCTTCTTCCTCTACCCGTTCGTGTTGGTCGCCTTCGAGGCGTTCACCCGCGACGGCGGCTTTACGCTCGACAATTTCCGCACCATGGCGGGCAGCTGGAAGTTTCCGGTCACTGTCCGCAATACGCTACTGCTGAGCGTCGTCGTCGTGCCGATTCAGTTGGTCATGGCACTGCTGATGGCAACCGCGGTGTCGCGGCTCGAAACGGGACGCAGCGCCGCGCTTTATATCTTCGCCATTCCGCTCGGCATCTCCGATCTGGCCGCCGGGCTGATCTGGCTCGCCATCTTCGACCAGTCCGGCTTCCTGAACACCTTGCTCTCCAATCTCGGCGTCATCGACAGCCCGGTCATGTTCCTCGGCTACCAGAGCAAGCTGACGATCTTCATCGCCGTGGCGCTGGCCGAGATCTGGCGCGCGACCGCCATCATGATGGTCATTCTGGTCGCCGGCATGGGGCTGATCCCCCGGGAATACTACGAGGCGGCGGAGGTTTTTGGCGCTAGCCCGTGGAAGCGCTTCATCAAGATCACGCTGCCTCTGCTGCGCCCAAGCCTGCAGACGGCGATCATCCTGCGCGTCATCCTTGCCTTTGAGGTCTTTGCCGTGGTTGCAGCACTCGGCGGCACCAATCTGCCGGTGCTGATGGGCGAGACCTACAATTGGCAGTTCACGCTGCAGGACCACAATGTCGCCGCCGCCATGGCGCTGTTCATCCTCGCCATCTCGATCGGTTTCACACTGTTCTTCCTGCGTGTGCTGCGTGTGCCGAAGGAGGCGCGGATATGAGCACCGTCGCGGAGATCTCGATCGCCGCGCCTGCGGCCCGCAAAGCCGGCAACTGGCTGCTGGTCGCAACGGTCATCCTGCTTTGCGTCTGGGTGCTGCTGCCGATCTATCTGCTGATCGTCAACGCGCTGTCGTCGCCGGAAGAGGTGACCGCCTTCCCCAAGCGCTTCTTCCCGTCATTCGATTTCGGCAGCCTTTCTTTCTTCATCAATTTCGCCGGCGTCGCCAAGGCGCTGTGGAACTCCGTTCTCGTCGCCACGCTGACGATGCTCCTCTCGATCGGCTTCGGCGCACCCGCGGGCTACGCACTGTCGCGCTTCGATTTCCCAGGCAAGGAAACGTTCCGTTTCCTCGTGCTGATGACCCGCGCCTTCCCGCTGCCGCTGCTGGCGCTGCCGCTGGCGGTGATGTTCATCCGCACCGGCCTCGACGACACCGCGATCGGGCTGGCGCTGGTCCACACCACGCTGGCGCTGCCGTTTGCGGTGCTGATCACCTTCTCGCTGTTCTCCGGCATTCCCGTCGAGTTGGAGGAGGCGGCCTGGACGCTCGGCTGCACGAGATTGCAGGCATTCCGAAAAGTCATTCTGCCGCTGGCGCTGCCGGGCATCGCGGCGTCCGCGGTGTTTGCCTTCACCATCTCCTGGAACGAGGTGTTTGCCGCCGCCGTGCTCACCATCGAGAACCGGACGCTGACCGCCTTCCTGCTGCAGAGCCTTGGCGAATCGCCGCTCTACCTCAAATTCACCGGCGGTGCTGCCTTGGTTATCCCGGCACTGATCTTCATTTTTGCCGTCCGCAAATATCTGTTCGCCATGTGGGGGATCGCCAATCGATGACGCGCACAAAAGAGAACGCCGATGGCTGAGATCGTCATCAAGCAGGTGGCAAAACGTTTCGGCGGCTTCACCGCGCTGCATTCGATCGACCTGACCATCGCCGACCAGGAATTCATGGTGCTGCTCGGCGCCTCGGGTTGCGGCAAGACCACGCTGCTGAGGATCGTCGCCGGGCTGGAAACGCCAAGCCAGGGCGAGGTCTGGATCGGCGGCCGTCGCGTCGACCATCTGCCGCCGCGCGAACGCGGCATCGCTATGGTGTTCCAGAATTACGCCGTGTTTCCGCACCTGACGGTATTCGAGAATATCGCCTTCGGCCTGCGCATGAAGAAGCTGCCGCAGCAGGAGGTCGACGGGCGCGTCAACCGCACCGCCGAGCTAATGCATATCGAACAGCTTTTGAAGCGCTATTCGGGCCAGCTTTCCGGCGGTCAGCGCCAACGCGTGGCTGTGGCCCGCGCCCTGGCGATGGAGCCTGACGTGATCTTGATGGACGAGCCGCTGTCCAACCTGGACGCGCTGCTGCGGCTCGAAATGCGCGCCGAGCTCAAAGGTGTGCTCGCGGCGTCCAAGACCACCACCATCTACGTTACCCACGACCAGGTCGAGGCGATGAGCCTTGCCGACCGCATCGCCGTCATGCATCAGGGCCGTATCGTCCAGGCCGCCTCGCCGGTAGAGGTCTACCGCAATCCGGCGGCCCGCTTCGTCGGCTCCTTCATCGGCAACCCGCCGATGAATTTCATCCCGGCGACGAAGACGGCCGACGGCAGTTGGACCGTCGCCGGGCTGACGCTGCCCGGCCCCAAATCGGACAAGCAGACGATAGAATTCGCCATTCGCCCCGAGGATGTAGACGCCGGCAACGAAGGTATTAACGCCACCGTGCGCGTTGTCGAGCCGCTCGGACCGCACACGCTGGTCACCTGCGGCGTCGAGGGCGGCCTGTTCCGCGCCATCCTCGAATCGAATGCCACGGTCGCCGTCGGCGATCACTTGCGGCTTTCGCCCAAACCCGATCGCATCCGCTGGTTCGATCCCGAAACCACCAACGCCCTTTGATCCCCTTCGATTCTGAAAGTACGAACGCCCGATGATATCTCTTGCTGTCGACGAAACCATCGCCCGCGCCGTCGAGGTGCTGAGGGAAAATGACCAAGGCACCTACACCATACCGACCAAGGGCCTCTACCCGTTTCAGTGGAACTGGGATTCCTGCCTGACCGCGCTCGGCCTTGCCCACTATGACGAGGCGCGCGCCTGGACCGAGATCGACACGCTGTTCGCCCACCAATGGCCAGACGGCATGGTGCCGCACATCGTCTTCCATGTCTGGAGCGACGGCTATTTCCCCGGGCCGGAGGTCTGGCGAACCAATCGCCCGACTGCCACCTCCGGCATCACCCAGCCGGCGGTCGCCGGCTTTGCCGTGCGCCGCTTGTTCGACCAGGCCAAGGACAAGACCCCGGCGGCCGAGCGCGCCCGCGCACTGTTGCCGAAAATCGATGCCTGGCACCGCTGGTTCTACGAAAATCGCGACCCGGACGGCGAAGGGCTGGTCGCCATAATCCACCCATGGGAGTCCGGTCGCGACAACTCGATCGACTGGGACGAGGCGTTCGAGCGCGTGCCGACCGAAGGCGTCGAGCCCTACACCCGCCGCGACATCCTGCACGCCGATCCGGCGCATCGTCCAACCAAGGCACAGTATGACCGCTATGTCTGGCTGTT
Organism: Mesorhizobium sp. M0207; assembly: GCF_040321995.1. NCBI lineage: Bacteria > Pseudomonadati > Pseudomonadota > Alphaproteobacteria > Hyphomicrobiales > Phyllobacteriaceae > Mesorhizobium > Mesorhizobium sp. M0207. The sequence goes on along the minus strand of NZ_JAMYSQ010000003.1, from coordinate 137,809 downwards.
GCAGCATTTCCGCGGGCTTGGCTGGGACAATGCCCGGCTGCACGATGCCTCGCCATTCCAGGTCGTCGATCCCGGCTTCAACGCCATCCTGATCCGTTCCGCCGCCGACCTTGCCGATCTCGCCGAGGCACTTGGCGAAACCGAAATCGCAGAAGCCAATCGCGCCCGTGCCGAAAAGGGGCTTTCGGCAATGGAACGGCTGTGGAGCGACGCGCATGGCCAGTACATTTGTTTCGACCGAGTGGCCGGAAAGCATGTTGACAGCGCGTCGGTCGGCGGCATTCTGTCGGTATTTTCGGCCATCCCGGAAAGCCGGGCAGCGACCATCGCTGCAACGATCGAGCGCATCGCCGGCAAAACGCGTTGCATCGTCCCGTCGCACGATCCTGAGGATGGGCGCTTCGACCCAAAGCGCTACTGGCGCGGCCCGGTCTGGCTGGTGGTCAACTACATGATCGCCGACGGCCTTGCCGTCGCCGGCCACAGCCAAATCGCACAACGCATCACGCAATCCAGTCTCGAGCTGATCGCCGAGAGCGGTTTTGCCGAATATTACGATCCCCTCAACGGCGAGCCGCTCGGCGGCAATCGCTTCACCTGGACCGCGGCAATGGTGATCGAGTTCCTGAAGGGCAGAGCCTGAAGCTTCCGCCAAGGCCGCCGGCTACCAAAGCCCGTTCTGTCCGCCGAATAACAGTCGATACTATTTGCGTCTGAGGCACGTCCTGGTCCATCAAAACAGGGCCAAGGCATGCCAATCTTCACCATGCCAGAGCTATAATAATTCTTCACAAACCGCTATCTATACTGCGTCGAGGCGGGGAGAAGCGCGGCTCGCGGCACTTGGCATTCCGGTCTTCGCCTGCACCCCGGATCTGTTTCCGGACATGATGGCGGCGGCACTGCGGCGGGAGGATATCGGCGCCTGGGCGGCGGGAGCCGACATCAAGCTCATTTGCGCCGAGGCTGAGGCGCCTGGGACGCGTGAGTGAGCGTTTGCCTCGGTCCAGAATACTGGGCCGCCCGCAGGTAAGCGCTTGCGGTCAAAGGTTTGACAAATAGCCGGCCGCGCCTATGGTCGACCTGTTACAGGAGCGACGCATGGCGAAGACAACCGGCTGTATTCTTGGCGGGTTTTCCGCACATTTGCTGAACAGTAGAAATCAGCCACGGCCGCTTTCACAGCCCTCGCCCTTCCCTCTCCCGGCCGCGTCGATTCGCCCGGGCCGTTCATGTCCTTGAGCCACATGTCGCAGAAAATTACCGAGCTTCTGTCGCGGCTGGAAAAGCGGCTGGACAGGTCAGCGATTGTCTCGGCTGAGGAGGCCGGACCACGCTACCGGGAAGACCCCGACGGCAAGGACGGCGCGCCGCCGGCGATCGTCTTGCGTCCACGCACGACCGGCGAGGTGTCGGACATTCTGCGCCTGTGCAACGAGGTCGGGCAAAGGCTCGTCGTCCAGGGTGGCCGCACCGGTCTTGCGGGCGCGGCGCGCATCCAGCGCGGCGAAGCGGTGCTGTCGCTGGAGCGCATGACTTCCGTTGAGGCTATCGACCGCGAGGCGGCGACCATCATCGCCGAGGCCGGCGCGCCGCTGCAAGCGGTGCAGGAAGCCGCCGATGCGGCCGGCTTGCTGTTCGGCGTCGACATCGGAGCGCGCGGCACGGCCACCGTCGGCGGCAATGTCGCCACCAATGCCGGCGGCATCCGTGTGCTGCGCTACGGCATGTACCGGGCGCAGGTGCTTGGGCTGGAAGCGGTGCTTGCCGACGGCAGTATCCTGACCTCGCTCAAGGGTTTGGCGAAGGACAACTCCGGCTACGACCTCAGCCAATTGTTCATCGGCAGCGAAGGCACGCTCGGCGTGGTCACGCGCGCATGCCTGCGGCTGCATCCGAAGCCGGCCACCGAGATCAATGCCTTCTGCGCGCTTGCTTCGCTGGACGCGGCGATCACGTTGCTTGCGCTGCTCAGGCGGAAGCTCGGGCCCTTGCTATCGGCCTATGAGGTGAATTTCGCACCGCTCTATGGCGCCATGATCGCCGGCATGGAGGCGCCGGCGCCGCTGCCGGTCGGCTCGCCCGTCTATGTGCTTGCCGAGATACAGGGCAGCGAGCCCGACCGCGACCGCGAACGTTTTGCCGCGGTGCTGATGCAGGCGGTTGAAGATGGCGTGATCGACGACGTGGTCGTCTCGCAATCGCCGCGCGAATTCCGGGCGCTCTGGGCGGTGCGCGAGGAGGCCAACCGTTTCCTGTTTTCGATGGCAGGCCTGATCGGCGTCGATATCAGCATCCCACTGGCGAGAATGGCGACTTTCCTGGGCGAAACAGAAGCCGTCATCAAGGCCGTCGACCGCAGCGCCGACGTCTACGTCTTCGGCCATCTTGGCGATGGCAATCTGCATTATCAGGTTCGCACCGGGGATCCGGCGGCCGCATACGACATCGTCTACCGGCGCGTGGCCGCGGCTGGCGGCGGCGTCTCGGCCGAGCATGGCATCGGCCTGGACAAGAAGGAATGGCTGCACCTTGTGCGCAGCGACGCCGAGATCGCGGCCATGCGGCGCCTGAAAGCAGCCTTCGACCCGAACAACATCCTCAATGCCGGGCGCATCTTCGACCTCGCGCCGGGCTGAAATCGAAGGTGCGTAGCGCTGGCCGGGCGCTGTCTCTATCTGGTCGCGCCCTTCAATTCCGCATGCGCAACCGCGATGCGGGCAGCAAGCGCGGCGTTGTTGCGGACCAGCGCGATGTTGGCCTTCAGGCTGCGGCCTTGCGAAAGCTCATTGATGCGTGCGAGCAGAAACGGCGTCAGTTCCTTGCGCCCGATGCCGCGCTTCTCGGCCTCAGCCACGGCCGCTGCGATCGTGCCGTCGATGAACGCCGGATCGAGCGCGTCCGCTTCGGGAATAGGGTTGGCGACGAGAATGCCGGTGCCGGATTCCATCTCGTCATGCAGCAGCATGGCTCGCGCGATCTCGTCGGGCGTGTCGAGGCGATGATCGGCCTTGAGCCCGCTGGAGCGGGTGTAGAAAGCCGGAAAATCATCGCTCCCATAGGCGATCACCGGCACGCGCTGAGTTTCCAGATATTCCAGCGTCTTCGCAATATCGAGGATCGACTTAACTCCGGCGCAGACCACGGTCGTGCCGGTTTGGCCGAGTTCGGTCAGGTCGGCGGAGATATCGAAAGTGGCTTCGGCGCCGCGATGCACGCCGCCCACGCCGCCGGTCGCAAAAATGCCGATCCCGGCTAACGCGGCGATCCGCATCGTCGCCGAGACGGTGGTTCCGGCCGAGCCGCCGCGCACCATGATGGCGGCGAGATCGCGCCCGGAAGCCTTGACCACGCCCTTTGCCGCTGCCAGCTCTTCCAGCTCACGGTCGTCGAGGCCAACCTTGATCTTGCCGGCGACCACTGCGATTGTGGCGGGCACGGCGCCGTTTTCACGCACCACGGTCTCGACACCACGGGCAGTTTCCAGATTGGCCGGATAGGGCATGCCGTGGGTGATGATCGTCGATTCCAATGCCACCACCGCGCGGCCTTCATCAAGCGCAGCAGCGACTTCATCGTTCAGGTGGACAAGGAAAGGTTTCATATCATCTCGCTTTCAGGCAGGAATGCGGTACATGCCGGCGGCAAGGAAGCGCGGCGACAGATCGGGATGGACGCTGGCTTCGCTCTCGGTGGTCAGTGTGGCAAGCAGCGCGCCGGTGCGCACGGCATGAGCGACCGGCTCACCCGAAAGCACCTTGTACAGTGTGCCGGCGATCATCGCGTCACCGGCGCCGGTGATATCGACGGGCTTGGCCGGGACGGAGTGCATGGTCGTCACACCGCTCTCAGTCGCAACGGCAAATCCATGCGCGCCCACGGTCACGATCACCTCGCCGGCGCCGGCCGCGCGCAGCGCTGCCGCTGCTTCCTCCGGCGTCAGCCGCCTGTCGGCATCCGTCATGCCGAGCATCGTATTGGCCTCGTCATGATTGGTGAACAGAAGATCGATGCCGGTCAGGTCCTTCGGCAGGCGCGCTGATTTCGGCGCCGATACCGTGTCGACGGCGAGCTTGAAGCGCGCACCCTGCTTGCGCGACATCAGTGCTGCGAGGGTCGCGGCCGGCAGATTGCAGTCGATGAACACCCATGTCGCCGAAGCCAGATGCGGCCAGAAGCGGTCGAGATAGGACGACGAAAACAGATCGAAGATCTCCATGTCGGCAATGCCGAGCACGAGGTCGTTGTTGCGGTCGAGGATGGCCGCGTATTCCGCCGTCGGCCGTTCCGTGGTGGTGATGACCTGGCTGACATCGGCGCCGAGGTCGCGCAGATGCCGCACCAGTGAGCGGCCGGTTTCATCGTCGCCGACGATCGAGACGAAGCTTATGTCGACGCCGAGGCGGGCAAGGTTTTCGGCGACGTTGCGGGCAACCCCGCCGAAGCTGCGATAGCCGTCGACCGGGTTCGACGTCTCGAAAATCAGATCCTTCTTGGCGTGGCATTTGCGGTCGAGCACCGCGCCGCCGACGCAGACCATGCGCTTTGACGTCGGCAAGACGTAACCACGGCCGAGAATGTATCCCTTGTTGACGAGTTGCACGATGTGGGCCGCAACCGTCGAGCGGGCAATGCCGAGCGCGGTTGCAATATCCTGCTGGCCGGCGAACGGATTCGCCGCAATGAGGTCGAGAACCGCTTGTTCCTGTGCTCCAATGTCGTCCATCGTCTCACCTGGCCCGCCAAATTCGAGGCTGAATGTACGATATTCTAAACAACAGATGCTCTTGTCAATATTTGTTTGAAGCTGGGCGTTCCAGTCGACTGCCCGCATTTCGGCGACGCCCAGTCAGTCCACTTGGCGACTGTATCGACGTATCGATCGTGCTCACGCTGAAGGTCCGTACGCCGCGGGGATTCCGTCGAAAAACGGGACTCTTTAACACCAGGCCGCGAATACCGCTAAGCCTTCAGCACCGAGACGGCCAATTCGCTGTTGTGGACGTATTCGTTGGCGTCAGGCTGCTTCTGCACGAGCAGGATGAACAGCAGGTCGGTCAGCGTCAGTTGTGCATCACGCGCAGTTATCGATGAAGAGCGCGCGCGCTCTTCATCGGCGATCGTGTGGAGGCGAATGTCGGCAACCCGGCTCAGCGGATTGTCGCGAAGTCCGGTGACGGCGATCACGGTGGTGCCACGTTTGCGGGCAAGTTCAGCTATCCGCAGGGTTTCGATGCTCGCCCCGGAATAGGAGAGCGCGAACAGCACGTCACCTCGTCCAAGCGTCGAGACATTGGCCATTTGCACATGGCTGTCGCTGTCGTGCAGCACGTTGCGGCCGAGTTTCATCAGCTTGTAGGAAAAATCGCGCGCCACCAGCGAGGATGCGCCGACGCCGGCCAAATGAATGCGGCGCGCACCGTTCAACGCTTCGAGGGCCTTGCCGATTTCCTGCTCGGTGTTGGCCGCGACGGTCTGTTGCATCGACAAGAGCTTGCTGCCGATCAGCTTGCGCAGGATGACCAGATAGCTGTCGCCGACCTCGATCGAACCGTGGATCATGCCGGCCGGCACGTGCCATTCCTGCGACTTGGCCTCGCTGACGGCGAGCTTAAGCTCCTGATAGCTGGAATAGCCGAGCTTCTGGCTGAACTTGACGACGCTCGACTGGCTGCGGCCGATCTCGGCGGCAAGCGCCGCCGTCGACAGGCGGAGCATCTGGTCGGGATTATCGACGATATACCGACCGATCTCGCGGTCGCCGGGCGCCATGACTTCGAGCTTGGCCTCGATCTTCTTCAGGACGGACATGCGTTCCCCCATTGCCTGTCATCGACAATGCCAAGCCAAGGAATAAATTATTCCGTCTCTGATTGACAGCCAAGAATGAACCATCAAATCTCGACTGATGCAGTTGCGGCCCAGCCTTCGGGCATGTCGACGATTCGGACATGAAAAGATCGTAGACTCGCCGACAGCTCGGGATTAGGTCAGAGCCATGGACAAATTGCGGATCGTCGGCGGGCACAGGCTTGAGGGCGCGGTTACGATCTCCGGCGCCAAGAACGCGGCCTTGCCGCAAATAGCGGCGGCGTTGCTCAGCCCCTATCCGCTGCAGCTGACCAACCTGCCTGAGGTGACGGATGTCGATAACATGCTTGGCGTCGTCGGCCTTCATGGGGCCGAAGTCACCAGATCGGCGCATGCCGCCACAATCGATACCAGTGCCGCCGCTTCCAGGGAGACAAGCTACGATACAGTCAGGCGCATGCGCGCGACGGTGCTGGTTCTCGGTCCACTGCTTGCCCGCTTCGGCCATGCCCGGGTCTCGCTGCCTGGCGGCTGCGCGATCGGCGCACGGCCGGTCGACATGCATGTCGCCGCACTTGCCGCACTTGGCGCCGATATCGCGATCGAAAACGGACTGATCGTCGCGTCTGCGCCGGGCGGACTGAAAGGCGCGCGCATCGTTTTGAGCTCGCCGTCGGTCGGCGCGACCGAAACGGCGATGATGGCGGCGACGACGGCAAACGGCGAGACCGAGATCCTCAACGCGGCCCGCGAGCCGGAGGTGGCCGATCTTGCCGCCTGCCTGAACGACATGGGCGCGCAGATCGAGGGCGCCGGCACGCACCGCATCCTGATCGGGGGCAGCACAGACTGGCGCGCCGCCACGCACGACATCATCCCGGACCGGATAGAGGCCGGCACCTATGCCGTCGCAGCGGCCATCACCGGCGGTCAGCTCGAGCTGACCCACGCGCGGCTCGAGCACATGGCATCCATCGTCCAGCTGCTCGAAGCAGCCGGTGTGAAAATATGGCCGGGCGACCGCGGGCTGATCGTGTCGAGAGACGGGCCGCTCAAGGCGGTCGACGTGACGACGGAGCCATATCCGGGCTTTCCGACCGATCTCCAGGCGCAGTTCATGGCGTTGATGTGCTGTGCCGAGGGCGCTTCGCTGTTGCGCGAGACGATCTTCGAGAACCGCTTCATGCATGTGCCTGAACTGATGCGGCTCGGCGCCAATATCAAGCTGCAAGGCACCATGGCGCTGGTGCGCGGAGGCGAGAAGCTGAAGGGCGCGCAAGTGATGGCGACCGACCTGCGCGCCTCCGTCTCGCTGGTGCTGGCAGCGCTGGTGTCGGAGGGCGAGACGACGATCAATCGCGTCTATCATCTCGACCGCGGGTACGAGCAGTTGGACCGCAAGCTCCGGCTGTGCGGTGCCCAGATCGAACGAATAAGGCAATGAGTGCCGGTGGGGCGTCTCCGCATTATTTCCTGGGCGTCGATGGCGGCGGAACCGGCTGCCGGGCGCGTATCGAAGACGAGGCAGGAACCGTGCTCGGGCAAGGCCTGTCGGGCCCGGCGACAACGCGACTCGGTATAGAGGTGGCCTGGGCCTCGATTGCCAAAGCCTTTGGCGCGGCGATCGAAGAGGGAGGGTTCACGGCGGCGGAAATCGCCAGGATCCGCGCGGGTATCGGTGTTGCCGGCATCGGCCGTAAGGGTGCGCTCGAGGCGTTTCATGGCATCGAACAACCCTTTGCGAGCATCGACTTCGTCAGCGACGGCGTCGCGGCTTGCCTTGGCGCGCATTCGGGTCAAGACGGCGCCATCGTCATAGCCGGGACCGGTTCGATCGGGCTCGGCTTTGTCGAAGGGCGCGACCTGCGCGTCGGCGGCTACGGTTTTCCGATTTCCGATGAGGGCAGCGGCGCCGATCTCGGACTGAAGGCAGTGCAGCTTGCCTTGCGAGCCCATGACGGTCGGCATGAGCGGACGGCGCTGCTGGCCGAGGTGATGCAGCGCTTCAAGGACGATCCGTTCGAGGCGGTGGCCTGGATGGACCGCGCCAGTGCGACTGACTATGCCGCCCTGGCGCCGATGGTGATCCGCCATGCCGATCAGGGCGATCCGGCCGGTCGGCGGATCGTGCAAGGCGCTGCCGAGCAGATCGACACCTTCGTGCGGGTGCTGTTCGAAAAAGGCGCGCCGCGGGTTACGCTGCTCGGAGGGTTGTCCAGCCCGCTTGAGCCATGGCTCGCTCCCGACGTCCGCCGACGGCTGAAGCCGGCCGACGGCGACGCGGTTTCGGGAGCCATAATCCTGGCCAGAAAATCCCTCTGCCGCCAGTGATGCCTTGCTCGCAAGGAATATAATATTCCTACTTTCTGTTGACATAGGGAATATCGAATTCTAAAAAGTTAACGAAACAGAACCGGCGCAGCCGGTACGGAGCCGACGGCCAGGTGCAGGCACTGGACGCCGCTTGCTGTGGGCATCACAGTCCTGCTCGCAGTCGCACTTGAAAGTAAGCGAAGTGGTCGAACAAGGGTTGATGTCGGAGCTGGAGCGGCTGGTTTCCGAGGACCGGAACCCGAAAACCATGGACATCGATCTGTTGCCGACCCTCGAGGTGCTGCGCAAGATCAATGACGAGGACAAAGGCGTTGCGGCAGCCGTCGAGAAGGTCATCCCCGATATTGCTGCGGCCGTGGACCGGATCGTGAGCGCGTTCCAGGACGGTGCACGCCTTGTCTATATGGGGGCTGGCACCAGCGGCCGGCTCGGCGTCCTTGACGCCTCGGAATGCCCGCCGACCTTCGGCGTACCCGAGGACATGGTGGTGGGCCTGATCGCCGGCGGCGTCGACGCGCTGGTGCACTCTGCGGAAGGCGCCGAGGACGATCCGAAACAGGGAATAAAGGCGCTGCAGGACATCAAGCTGACCGCCGACGACGTGGTGGTCGGCATCGCTGTCAGCGGACGCACACCTTATGTCATCGGCGGCCTGACCTATGCCAAGGAGGTGGGAGCCACCACCGTGGCGTTGTCCTGCAATCCTCGATCGACCATTGCCGGCATTGCCGATATTGCCATCTCTCCGGTGGTTGGCCCGGAGGTCCTCACCGGCTCGACCCGGCTGAAATCGGGAACCGCGCAAAAGCTGGTGCTCAATATGCTGTCCACCGCCAGTATGATCCGCATCGGCAAGAGCTATCAGAACCTGATGGTTGACCTCAATCCAAGCAACAAGAAGCTTGTCGCAAGGGCGGTCAGGATCGTGATGCAGACGACCGGCTGCGCGGCACAGCAGGCACGACAGGCACTCGACCAGACCGGCAATGATGTAAAACTGGCAATCCTCGTGACGATCACCGGCATGGGTGTCGAAGAAGCACGTAAGGCGCTTGCCAACGCGGGAGGTTTCCTGCGCAAGGCGATAGGCGAAAAGACGGTGTAAAACCGCATGGATACTGGGCCGATGTTCCGGGGCGTGTGTCCCTTTGAAGCGGTCCGGGGAACTGCAAGGCATCTGGTTTAACAATAATGGGAGACGACAATGGTACGGCACATTGGCAAGAAACTGCTTTCCGGCATGACGCTCGCGGCAATGGTTGGCATCGCCGCGCTACCGGTGCAGGCGAGTGCGGCGACGCTGCATATGGCGTGGTCGCAGGACGCCACCGGTCTTGATCCGCACAAGCAGACGGCATTCTCCTCACTGCGGCTGCTGGAGCTGATCTACGAACCGCTGGTGCGGCTCGACGCAAACCTGCAAATCACGCCCGCGATTGCCGATTCATGGCAGTTCTCGCCGGGCGGCAAGGAGCTGAGCTTCAAGCTCAATCCGAAAGCAAAATTCCAGAACGGCGCCGCCGTGACCTCGGCCGACGTCAAGGCATCGTTCGAGCGCATACTCGACGAGAAGACGGGTGCTGCGGCGCGCGCGAACTTTCTCTCGATCGCCAGCATCGACACGCCCGATCCAGCCACCGTCGTGTTCCACCTCTCGCAGCCGGATGTGCCGATCCTGACGGCGATGAGCGACGTCAACGCGGCGATCGTCCCGGCAAGCGAAATCGCGACTGGCTCGATCGGCACGACAACGATCGGCTCGGGTCCGTTCAAGCTCGAAAAATGGGATCCGAATTCCAAGGAAGTGCTTGTCGCCAACAAGGACTGGGCAGGCGGCGCGACCGGCGTCGACGGCATCGATATCAGCGTGCTGCCGGACGAGACGGCGATCCTGGCGGCGATGCGCACCAAGCAGATCGATTTTGCCCTGCTCAACGATCCGCTTGTCGCCACGCTGGTGCCCAAGGAAGCCAGCCTGCAGTTGAACCGCGTGCCGGTGCTTGCCTATCACGTGCTGCAGCTCAATCCCTCCCGCAAACCGATGACCGAACTCAAGGTGCGTCAGGCGATTTCCTGCGCCATCGACCGGCAGGAAGTGCTGGACACCGCCTCGCTCGGCGAAGGCAAGGTCACCGGCCCGCTGACCATCCCGGCACTGGCGACCGATCCGAAGCAGTTGTTCTGCTATAAGCGCGACATTGAGAAGGCCAAGCAGTTGATGGCCGAAGCCGGGTATGCCGACGGCTTTTCGGCGACCGTGATCGGCGCCACCGGCGAGCCGCCGACGGCAGCGGCGGAAGCCCAGGTCATCCAGTCGCAACTCGCAGAAATCGGCGTCAAGCTCGACATCAAGATGATGGAGCTCAACGTCTATGTCGACGCCTGGCTGAAGGGCGATTTCGACATGGCCGTCGCGCTGAACGGCGGCAGGGCCGATCCCTACACTATGTACAACCGCTACTGGACCAAGACGGGCAATCTGCAGAAGGTGGCGAACTATGTCGACGACACGCTGGACAGTCTTATGCAGAAGGGCCGCACCGAGACCGACCCGGCAGCGCGCAAAGCGATCTTCGCCGACTTCGAGAAGCACATCACTGAGATGTCGCCCTGGATCTGGCTCTACACGTCCTACAGCTACACGGCACAGCAGAAGAATATCGCAGGATTCGAACCGGTGCCGACAGGTTCGCTGTTCAGCCTCGCCAAGGTGACGATCCAGTAGCTGCTTTGATGCCGGACGAGAGGATATTCTTCGCGTGAACTATCTGATGCGGCGACTGGCGACCTTCCCTCTCGTCCTGCTTGGCGTGTCCATCGTGGTGTTCCTGGCGATCAGGATGGTTCCGGGCGATTCGATCACGGCAATGCTGGGGACCGAAGCCGGCCTGCTGACGCCGCAGCAGCGCGATGCGCTTGCAGCTTATTTCGGCATCGACCAGCCCTGGTTCATCCAATACTGGCGCTGGCTGCTTGGTCTTTTCCAAGGTAATCTCGGCATTTCGTCCACCTATGGCAGGCCGGTGCTCGACGTCATCCTCGAGCGTTTCCCGCTAACGCTGGAACTCGCCTTGCTGTCGATGATCATCGCCCTGGTTGTCGGCATGCCGGCCGGGATTTTTGCCGCCACCCATAATGAAAAGCTATCCGACCTCGGCGTGCGCGTTGTCGCAATGATCGGGCAGTCGACGCCGAACTTCGTCCTTGCCCTGCTGATCATCTACACGCTGTCGGCGGGGTTTGGCGTTTTGCCGGCGATGGGCGAGTTTTCGCCGCTGTGGCAGGATCCGCTGCGCAATCTCGGCCAGCTGTTGCTGCCTGCGGTCACGCTTGGATTTGCCTTCGCGGCTTCGGTGACCCGCATATCGCGTTCGGCGATGCTCGATGTGCTCAGCGACGACTATGTCAGGACGGCGCGCAGCAAGGGCGTTTCGGCGCGCGGCGTCATCTGGCGGCATGCTTTGCCCAACGCGCTCATCCCGGTCGTGACGCTGAGCGGCATAGAGTTCGGCTACCTCCTGGGCGGAGCTGTCATCGTCGAGCAGATCTATGCGCTGCCCGGTCTCGGCCGCATGGTGCTGGATGCCATCCTGCAGCGCGACTACGCGCTGGTGCAGGGAAGCGTGCTATTCATCGCCTTCAACTTCATGATCGTCAATCTCCTCGTCGACCTCGCCTATGTCGCGCTCGACCCGCGTATCCGGCTAAGCGAGCACTGATGGCGACATTGCGGGCTATATTTGCGCATCCCAGCGGCCGGATCGGCGGTGCCATCGTTGCGCTTTATCTGCTGCTTGCCGTGCTTGGCATGCTGGGGCTGACGCCGCACAATCCGTTGACGCAGCACCGGGTCGAGCGACTGCATGCGCCTGACGGCATCTACTGGATGGGCACGGACCTGTTCGGCCGCGATGTCGCAAGTCGGCTGATGACCGGGATCGACCAGTCCTTCATCGTGGCCTTCTTTTCGGTCGCCTTTGCGACACTGGCCGGCACCGTGCTCGGGCTGGCGGCAGCCTGGTTCGGGCGCCGCTGGGACGGCATGGTGATGCGCATCATGGACGTTGTGCTGGCGTTCCCGGCGATCCTGCTGGCGCTGCTGATCGTCGCGGTTGCGGGACCGGGAACCTCGACCAGCGTCATTGCCATCGCCGTCGTCTACACACCGATCTTCACGCGCGTCGTGCGAGGTCCGGCTCTGTCGCTCAAGGCGCGCGAGTTCGTCGACGCGGCCCGCACGTTCGGCAGCAGTGCGGGCTATATCGTAACACGGCATCTGCTGCTCAATCTGGTGGCGCCACTGACGGTTCAGGTGACGCTGGCGCTGGCCTGGGCACTGCTGACCGAAGCCGGCTTAAGCTTCCTCGGGCTCGGCACGCAGCCGCCCGCGGCGTCGCTCGGCCTGATGCTGAGCGACAGCCGCAATCTGATGGAGACAGCTCCCTGGCTGATGATCTTCCCGGGCGTGGCGATCATGATCGGCATCCTCGGTTTCAACCTGCTCGGCGATGCGTTGCGCGATGTCCTCGACCCGAAGATGCGGAGATCGATCGCATGATCCCGCTGCTGTCCGTCAGCGGATTGCGCGTCGGCTTCGGTCGCAACCCGCAAGCCAATGAGGTCGTGCGCGGCGTCAGCTTCGATCTCGCCGACGGCGAAACGCTGGCCATCGTCGGCGAAAGCGGCTCGGGCAAGTCGGTCACGGCGCTGTCGATCAATCGCCTCGTCGATTATGGCGGCGGCCGCATCACCGGCGGGTCGATCAAGCTGAGGCGGGCCGACGGCAGCACCTTCGACCTGACAGCCGCAGCCGAGCCGCAATTGACGAAGATCCGCGGCGGCGAAATCGGCATGATCTTCCAGGAGCCGATGACCTCGCTCAATCCGGTGCTGACCATCGGCAGGCAGATCGAGGAATCGTTTCGCCTGCATCGCGGCCTGACCGGCCGGCGAGCGACGGCGGCGGCCAAGGACGCGCTCGACCGCGTGCGTATTCCCGACGCTGCACGGCGGCTGAAATACACGCCCAACCAGCTTTCGGGCGGCATGCTGCAGCGGGTGATGATCGCCATGGCGATTGCGTGCAACCCGCGCCTGCTCATTGCCGACGAGCCAACGACGGCGCTGGATGTTACGGTGCAGGCGCAGATCATGGCGCTGCTCGCCGAGTTGAAGCAGGAAACCGGGATGTCGATGATCTTCATCACCCACGACATCGGTCTGGTTGCAGGCATCGCCGACAAGGTGATGGTGATGCAAGGCGGAGAAGCTGTCGAGCAGGGCGCATTGAACCAGATATTGGACGATCCGCGGCATCCCTATACGCGGCATCTGCTTCATGCGGTGCCGCATTTCGCCGGCGGCAGTGCCGCACGCAAGGACGTGCAACGCGAAACGCAAAAAGCTGCCGAGCCGGCGCTGAAGGTCGATGGCCTCGTAGTGCGGTTTCCGGTCAAGGCTGGGTTTTTCAGCCGTACCAGCGGTGCCGTCCATGCCGTGGACGGTGTGGATTTCGAGCTAACGCCGGGCGAGACATTGGCGGTCGTCGGCGAGAGCGGTTCCGGAAAGTCCACCACCGCCCGCGCGATTCTGGGGCTGGTGCGCTCGACGCGCGGCACGATCTCGGCCAGCGCGCGCAAGCCCGTCACCGGGCAGAGCGCCCTTCCCATGCAGATGGTGTTCCAGAATCCCTATGGCTCGCTCAATCCCAGACTCACCATCCAAAGCATCCTCGCAGAGCCTGTGATCGCTACCGGCGGACGGATAACTGCTGAAACGCGGGCGAAAATGGCCGCGCTGCTGAAACGCGTCGGCCTTCCGGAAAACAGCCTGCAGCGCTATCCGCACGAATTCTCCGGCGGCCAGCGGCAACGCCTGTGCATCGCTCGCGCGCTGATGCTCAATCCTTCGGTTGTCGTCCTCGACGAAGCGGTTTCGGCGCTCGATGTGTCGGTGCAGGCCAGGGTGTTGGAGCTTTTGATCGAGCTGCAGCGTGAATTCGGGCTGGCCTATCTGTTCATCTCGCATGACATGGCTGTCGTCGAGCGGATCGCCCATCGCATCGCGGTCATCTATGCCGGCCAGATCGTCGAGATCGGCGATGCCAGATCGGTGCTCTCGGAGCCGAAGCACTCCTATACCAAACAGCTTATCGCGGCCGTTCCTACTATAGACCGGCGGCATGAACGTTTCGAGCTGGACACGCGCCAGGTCCCCTCGCTCGTGCGTCCGCTGGGGTTTGAGCCGGGGCCGGCCAATTGGCAGCAATTCGGGCCGGATCATAGGGCACGGGTGGAAGCGTGATGATTGTCGCTCGAAAGCATGCAGAGTCAGACGGACAGCCCCTCGCTGCCTTCCAAACGGAGGCGTAGTTGATCGACCATGATTTCTTCTCCCGCGCATTCGCCCCGCTCGAAGCGGCCGTGGCCGCATCGCGCATTCCGGGCTGCGTGCTCGGCATAGTTGACGGGGACGGCGAACGCATCGTCCGGGCAATCGGCTCAGCCCAAGTCGTGCCCAAGATACGGCCGATGCATGTCGGGACATGGTTCGACCTGGCCTCCCTGACCAAAGTCATCTTCACCACGTCGCGTATCCTGGCACTGGCGGAAGAAGGCGTCATCGACCTCGACGCGCCGCTGATTTCCGTCCTGTCCGACCTTCGCCAATATGACGAAAAAGCCTGGGAACGGAACGTAACGTTTCGCCAGTGTCTCGGCCATCAGACACCGTTTCCCGCCGTCGCGCCGATCTACACCTATGGCCACGATCCGGACCTGCTGCGCGCCTTCATCCTGCAGCGCGAATGGCAGGCTGGCGAGCCGGTCTATTCTGATATCAACTTCATCCTGCTCGGCTTCGTCCTAGAGCGCCTGTCTGGCAAGACCATTCGCGAGATGGATCCCGGTCCGGGCTTCGCGTTCTCCGCCGAACCAGATCAAGCGGCGGCGACCGAAGACTGCACATGGCGTCATCGCGTGCTCTGCGGCGAAGTCCACGACGACAATTGCTCGGCCTTGCAAGGTGCCGGTCACGCCGGCCTGTTCGGAACGGCGGCTTCGGTCCTCGACTTTGCGCAAGGGCTGCTGGACGGGACCGGCGCGTCGCAGCGTTCGATCGCGCTAATGCGCACGCCCTTGTCGGCAACCCGCACCCATGGCTGGGAGCGACCCTACGAAGGCTGGTCCGGCGGCCGGTTATGCAGCCCCGAAACCATCGGGCATACCGGCTTTACCGGTGTCGGGCTGTGGGTCGACTTCGACAAAGGCAGAGCCTGGACCTTGCTCACCAACCGGATCCATCCGACACGTCATTTCAACAGCGGGATCGTAGCGCTTCGCCAAGCGGTCGGCGATCTCGTCAACGGAGCCTGACAACCATGAATCCGAAAAATGGCGAACCCATGTGGGCCGTCGGCCTGATGACCGGCACCGTGCTGGACGGCAATATCGATGTCGCGCTGATCAAGACCGACGGCGAACGGATTGACGACTTCGGCATCTACACGCTTGCCCCCTACCCGCAGTCGATCCGGACCTTGCTGGAAGAGACGCTGCGGCAGGCAAGGAGCTGGAATTTCACAGGGCCGGAACCGGCAATCTTCGACGAGGCAGAGGAAGCGCTGACGCGCGCCCAGTCCGCGGCAGTCAAGGATCTGGTCGAAAGCCACGGGCTGACGATGGCCGATATAGGGGTCGTCGGCTTCCACGGCCAGACCGTGCTGCACCGTGCCCCGCAAGTGGGCCGACTGGGCCAGACCCGCCAGCTTGGCGACGGCGAGCTGATGCATGCCATCCTTGGCACCAGGGTCGCCTATGACTTCCGCTCGGCCGACATGCGCGCCGGCGGCCAGGGCGCGCCGCTGTCGGCCGCCTATCACGCCGCGCTGCTGCGCGAAGCCGACGCCACCGGCGACACGGCGGTGCTCAATCTCGGCGGCGTCGCCAACATCACCTGGTGGGATGGCACGGACAATGTTGTTGCCTTCGACACCGGGCCCGCCAACGCACCGCTGAACGATTTCATCAAATCGAAGGGGCTCGGCGAAATGGACCGCGACGGCGCCCTTGCCCGCGCCGGCACGGTCGACGAAGCGCGGCTGGCCAAGCTCCTGCAGCATCCGTATTTGACCAAACCCTACCCGAAATCGCTGGACCGTTTCGATTTCGGCGCCTCAATGGCGGACGGAATGAACGCCGAGGACGGCGCAGCCCTGCTGACGGCCTTCACCGCGGCCGCCGTCGGCAAGGCGCTCGATCTTCTGCCGCGCCGGCCGAAGCGGCTGGTGGTCAGCGGTGGCGGTCGACACAACCCAACGATCATGGCCATGCTTGCCAGCCGCGCTGGCGTCGAAGCGGTTCCGGCCGAGGCGCTTGGCTGGAAGGGCGATGCGGTGGAGGCGGAGTGTTTTGCGTTCCTGGCAGTGCGCGTGCTCAGGGGCTTGCCGATCAGCTTCCCCAGTACGACCGGCGTGCCAAAGCCGATGTGCGGCGGACGCCTTGCCGGCTAGTCAGGCTTCAGCCTCTTCTGCAGGAAGATGCGGCTGCGGCCGACGGGAAAATCGGCAAGCACGCCGAAGGGCTGATAGCCCTGGCGCTCATAGGCCTTGGCGGCCTTGGGATTGAACGTGTCGATCCAGGCGCCGCGACAGTCGCGCGCGATCGCCTCCCTCTCGGCCGCCTCGAGCATCCTGCCGGCCATGCGGTGACCGCGCAGTTTTTCATTGACCCAGAGCCATTGCACATAGAGCCAGCCCCAGGCGGTGTATCCCGAGATGCCGGCGACAATAGCGCCGTGCTCATCGCGCACGAACACGGCCAATGCCTTCCTGCAGGAGGCGCCGACATCACTGTCGTTGAACGCCGCAAGCCGCTCTCCGAGAAAAGCCAGCTCGTGCGGCAAGGGGTCGGCGGTTGTCTCAAGCGTTGTATTGTCCATCCACCAAGCATCTATCGAAGGACGGGACCGAGACGCAAGCCTTGCTGTGCTATAGCTTCGGCGAACGCCACGCCGCTGCCGCAGCAGCGATTAGCATGAGCAAGGCTGCAACCACCGCCGATGCCGCAAAACCGAACGTGGAATAGAGCGGTCCGAACGCCGTGGTGCCGACGAACACCGCAAGATAGGTCACCGCGCTGTTCAAACCCATGATCGTGCCGCGGCGCGCAGGGTCGAGCGCCGACAGGCGCATCACCAGCACGTTCAGCCCGAAATGATTGGCAAGGCCCCAGACGGCTATCACCGCTATGGTCAGATGAAAACTACTGCTTGCCGCGGCAATCGCGACATAGACGACCGCGACGAGCAGGTAGGCAAACGGCATGACACGCCGCGCACCCAGGCGATCGATAACGCCGTCAACGAGCGCCGCCGCGCCAAAGCCGACACCATAGGCGAGCGCGGCCAGCCCGTTCGCGCTGACCGGCCGTCCCAAGCCGTTGTGAAGGTGATCGCCAAGATAGCCGTAGATGCCGTAGAACGCGGTCATGAAGGCGGCGCAGGCGACCAGCAGCGGCACTATGCCCGGAACGGCCAACGCACCCAGCGGCGTCGGTGCCGGACCGCTCTTCCTGACATCGCTCAGCGACGTCAGCGCCAGGCTTGCCAATGCGAGTGCTGCGAGCACCGCGACCGCCGCGAAAACGGCGCGCCAATGCACCAGATCGGCAAGTACGGCCGACAGCGAAACGCCGGCGACCATGCTCAGCGTCCAGCCGGTCAGCACGACGCCTATGGTGCCGCTTTCACGACCGGGCGGCGCAATCGCGGCGGAGCTGGCATAGATTGCCGGCATGGCGACACCTGCAGCGATGCCGGCGAGAAGCTGGGCCGCGACCAGCGTCGTCACGGTCGGCGCAGCGGCGCTGGCGACGAGCGCTATCGCCAGCAGCAGCAACGCCCCTTGCAGCATGCGACGGGCGCCAAGCCGATCGATATAGCGCGCCAGGAACAAGGCGCTCGCCGACGTACCGAGCCCGAACGCGGCGGACGCGATCATAACCGCCGGCACGCTTGTGCCGAAGGACGCGGCCACCGCCGGTGCGATCGGACCGAGCACCAGCGAGTTCGAGCCGATCACGGCAATGCATCCGGTGAGGAGGTAAGCGAGGGCCGGGATAGGCGGCCTTGCTGTAAATGTTGCGACTTGATCAGTGTTCGACATATGGCAATAATGGCCGTATTAAATTCTGCATCAATCGGGAATTTTAATATGGATGAAGAAACAGATGGCATTCCGCAGAACAGGCCCGCCGCCCGCGATATCGATGCAACCGACCGAAAAATATTAGGCGTTCTGGTCGACGACGCCACGATCAGCTATGCCGAGCTCGGCGACCGCGTCGGCCTTTCACCGCCGGCAGCCCATGAACGCGTCAAGCGCCTCCGGCGCAGCGGCGCCATCCGCAACACCGCGGTCATCATCGATCCCAAGGCGGTGCACAAGCCGCTGCTTGCCTTCGTCCATATCGACACAAAGGGGTGGGGAAAGACGCCGGAGCTGATGGCAATCTCCGAACACCCCGAAGTCGAGGAGATCCATTCGGTGGCCGGCGACACATGCATGCTGATCAAGGTCCGCACCGAGGACACGCGGGCGCTCGAGGGCCTGCTGTCGCGCCTCTACGAAACACCCGGCGTCACCTCGACCCGAAGCTATGTGGTCCTGTCGACCTATCTCGAGCGGCCGGTGCAGCCGGGGATAACGACGGAATGGCCGACCCCCCGGCACATGGCCAAGCCGCTTTATTAGCTCAAACGGTCCTCACGCGTATCCAAAGTCGAACCGGAAACGTCTCAGGCAAGCATCCTGTGGTCATCCGTCGGGCCGGTTCGTTTGCGCCGGTTCTTGGATCCGACTGGATGCCTGTTGCGCAACCGGAGACACGCGATGAGAAAATTGATCGTGGGCAGCTTCATTTCGCTGGACGGCGGGCCAGGGCGCGGATCGCGCCATCGAGCGGCTGGTGATCCATCTGCCGCCCAAGGAGCGCGCCTGCGTCCTGCTCAAGGATGTCTTCGACTATTCGCTGGAAGAGATTGCCGATCTCGTCGGCTCGACCGTGGGTGGTGTCAAAGCTGCGTTGAACCGAGGCCGCTCTGGGCTGGTGCGGTGGTCGTTTCCAGGCCGGCCTGACCAGCAACAGGACATGCAAGTGTCCGGCATCAACCTCAATGGAATGGGATCGATGCCGGACAAGACATGGGCGGCTTACTGAAGCTTCGCCTGCAGGGCGTTGACGTCATCCGTCGTCATTTCGCCGTCGGTCGTCACCTTGCCGTCGACGATCTTCCAGAGGCGGAACGGGCCGGTGATGTCGCCGTATTTGTCGAAGGCGACCGGGCCGATGACGCCTTCGTAGCGGATCGGCTTGCCATCCTTGATCAGGCCGAGCGCCTTGGCGAACTCATCCTTGCCGGCATAGATCGGCGTGCCGGCCGGGTCGACCGCCTTGTACATCGCCTCCTTGATCTTGGCCGGATCCTCGGAGCCCGCAATGGCGATGGCCAGGCCGACGATGGCGCCGGCATCATACGACCGGTCGGCCGCCGGGTTCGACGGTTCGATGCCCGAAAATTCCTTATAGTTCTTGGTGAAATACTCGGTCGATGCGGTCGGGCTGGTGCCGGAGGAAGTGCCGTACGCATCCTTCAGATAATCCGCGCCAACGGATTCGATGAAGTCCGGGCTGTTCATGCCGTCATTGAGCAGGAATTTCTGGACACCGCCCTGCGAAATCCAAGTGCGGGCGATGGTTGCGCCGTCGACAGGCGTGCTGACGAGATAAAGCCCGTCGGGCTCGCCGGCCATCGCCGCCGTCACTTCCGAGGCATAGCTCGACTGCTTTTCATTGTAGGGCGTGTCGGAGACGATGGTGCCGCCGAGTGCCTTATAGGCGCGCGAAAATTCCGCCACCATGTTGACGCCGAAGTCGTTGTTGACGTGGATGACCGCCAGCTTCTTGAAGCCTTTGTCGATGGCATATTTGGCGGCGGCGACGCCCTGCAGCGCATCAGATGTGATGGTGCGGAAGAAGATGCCGTTGGTCTTGCCGTCGCGCCCGAGCGCCGTCAGCGTCGGCGACGAGGAAGCAGGCGACACCTGGACTATCTTGGCCGGAGCGGTGACCGAGGTCAGGATCGGGATCGACACCGAGGAGATGATGCCGCCGATGATCACTGGCACCTTCTTGACCTGCACGAGCTGCGTCGCGGCGTCGACCGCAATGTTGCCCTGGCTCTGGCTGTCGCGCGTGTCGGTTGCGAGATCGCAGCCGCGGACGCCACCCGCATCGTTGATGTCGCGGAAGGCCATCTCGACCGATTTGGCGCCGGCCTGGCCGTACTCGCCGGCCGGGCCTGTCAGTTCCATGACGAGGCCGACGGTGATCTTGCAATCGGCGGCTTGCGCTGCGCCGGCCGCTGTCAGCAGTGCGAGCGCGGTGGTGATCTGAAGTATGGTCTTTTTCATTGTTGTTCCCCTTTCGTTACACGACTCTCATTGATGTCTTGAGCCTGTTCAGCCTTCCGGCATCTGCAGCCAGGTTTCATGCAGATGTCGCCATTCGACGCCGTTGGGCGCCGATGAACTGGTGGTGAAAACGGCACTTGAGCGGCGGCGGCTATGTTTGCCGGCGCGCTGCTGCGCTTCGATGTAGCTGACGACGATCGTGTCGCCTTGTTGCCAGCCGGCCCGGATTTCCTCGATCGAGATGGTGAAATTGCCGTCACAAGTGGCGCGGCTTGCCCTGACATGGTCGAGCACCGCGTCACGATCGAGGACCTGGCCATCCGGCACAACCATGCGGAAGCCTTCGCCCATGACGCGTTCGAAGCGCCTGAAATCTGAATTGTCCGCACTCGCCGCATTGAACCAGTCGACGAAGAAGCGGTGGAGATCGACCACCTCGGCGCTGGCGCGGGAAAGCAAGGAGGGCTTTTCGTCCATGGCCGCGTTCATTTCCTGCCTGCATTCAAATTGTAATGCATGATCGAGCCGTGGCGGCCGTGACGGTCGCGTTCCAAAGTGTAGACGTCGCCCAGCGGCCCACGGCTTTGCGCGATCACGGCAGCGATCCTCGCCCAGTCGTCGGCATCGAGCGCGACGTCCATGATTCTGGCATTGGCAAGGGCGTGCGCCTGGTTGCGAGCGCCGACGATGACGGCCGCCACTTGCGGCTGCTCCAGCACCCAGGCGCTGGCGATGGTGGCGATATCGACGCCGTGGCGGTCGGCGACGGCCTTCAGTGTGCGAAGCAACTCCTGGAAAAGCTCCCAGCCACCAAAGTCGTCAATGATCAGCTTGTATTTGACCAGCGATCGGTTTTCGAGCGGCGTCTGCGGCTCGGCAGCGCCAAGCCATTTTTCGCTGAGGAAGCCGCCCGCCACCGAACCGTAGCAGAGGAAACTGACGCCGTGCCGGCTGGCGAGCGCTGCAAGGCTGTTGGCTGGCCGCTGGTCGAGCACCGAGTATTGCAATTGCTGGCTGACCAGCGGCACACCGGCGGCCAGGATCTCGGCCAACCGCGGCGTGTCGAAGTTCGTGGTGCCGATGTTGCGCACCTTGCCTTCCCCGCGGATTTCGTTGAGCCAGCCCATCGCTTCGACATAGCCGGGCAGCGCATAGTCCCACCAGTGGAACTGCACGAGATCGAGCCGCTCGGTCTTCAGCCGCCGCAGCGACTGCTCGACGATGCTGCTGATGTAGTCGCGGCTGATCGTGGAAAGCCGTTCGAGGTCAGGCACTAGCTTGGTGTGCACCTTCATCTTGGCGGCAGCATCAAGGCCACGCTCATTGGCAAGGCGCAGGCGTGCCGCGCCGATCAGCTCCTCGACACCGGTATAGATATCGGCGCAATCATAGGTCCTGATGCCGGCGTCGAAGGTGGCGATCAGGTCGGTTACCGCCTGTTGGCGGTCGATCGCGCCGTGCCCGCCGGCAAGCTGCCAGCCGCCGCGAATAACGCGCGAGATCGTATAGCCGGGGCTGAGCTCGAAAGCCTTGGCGGTCATCTCCGGTCATTCTCCTTCGGCAGCGGCACCGCCGTCGTTTCGGCATGGCTGAACCGCCGCTTGCCGGTCCTGACGATCCTCAGCCGGCTGGCACAATTGGGATCCGGACAAGCGATCTCGGCGTCCGACGTCATCCAGTCGTTCCTGTGGGTCGGGCGCTGCTTTGCGGCCAGAAGCGGCAACACTGCCGCAATGGAATAGATCGAGAAACCTTGCCCCGCTGGCATCGACAGCATCTCGCCCTTCAACTCGAAATAGTCGCCGGGCTTGGCGCCGCAATAGATCGGCTTGCCCTCGGGGATAACCGCCTCGACGCGAAGGTCGAAGAGCTCAAAACTGTCGTCGGTCTCAGCCATTCAGATCTCCACCCGGGTGAAGGTGATGTCGCAGGCACCGTTGCGGCGGATCACGCCACAAGCAGCTGCGAATTTGTCGCGATCCTCAGGCACCACCTGCGCGACGACGCTTCCGGCAAGCCAGCCGATCGGGAACAGCAGGCGTGCACCCGCTCCGTAGAACAGGCCGACGTCAAAGATGGCATTCGGGTTGCCGCCCCACATGCGCGGCGGCACGTAGGACAACACGATGTCGCCCGGCTGCGGCGTCAGCGTTGCGTTCTCCGCCGGCAAGGGCCTGGCATAGGTTTGGCCCTCAAGTTCGGCTGATGGAACCGGGCAGGAGATTTCCGGCCCCGTCCACATAGCATGGATGCCGGAAACGACGCGCGGCTGCTCGAGATACGCCAGCAGGAAGGCGGCGTTGTCGGGCGCCTTTTCAGGCAACAGAAGCGCGGTCACGGAAAGCTTCGAGCGTGGCTCGGTGATGCTGATGCCAGGCGCCGTCATGCCCTCAATCCTTCCTTGCTTGTGGATTGGAGCTTGTCGCGCAGAAAGGCGAAGGGCCGGCTGATATCGGCCACCAGCGCCTCGCGCGCCGCTTGCGCATCCTGCCTCGCAAGCGCTGCGACGATGCTGCGGTGGTAGTGGGCCGTATCGACCTCGCCGGCGTCGGAGAAGGCGTAGATGGCAACGCGGATGCAAGGCCCGGATTGCAACCACAGGCTCTCGATCATCGGGATCAGCACGGCGGAACCGCAGCAACGGTAGATCTCGAAGTGGAAGCTCTGGTTGAGCGTGGCCTCGCGGTCGATATCCTTCTTGTGCTTCAGCGCCCGCATCTCGTCCCATTCGCCGAGCATGGCCTCGACCGAAGCAATCTGGCGCGCGTTCATGCGCGTGGCGGCCAGGGCGATCGCTTCGCCCTCGATCAGGGAGCGGGCCCGCAAGAGGTCGTCGATGCGCTCCAGCGTGATCGGCGGCACGCGCACCGAACGGTTGGGAAGCGCCTCCAGCGCCTTCTCGGTGATCAGCCGTCCGAGCGCCTCGCGCACCGGCATGGTGCTTGTGACCAGCGCGTCGGCGAGGCCGCGGATGGTTAGCACCTGGCTCGGCTCGAAAAGGCCGCCGATCAAGGCGCGGCGCAGCTCCGAATAGACGCGATCCTGCACGGTCTCGCGGCCGACCGGCGTAAGCTGGGCTGCGATCACCTCATTGTTCTTTTCGATGGCGGCCTTCTGCATGGGCAATCCCGGTCTTGGCCGTTTTCGGCTTGCGGAAGAAATTAAAGCCGAATAGCGTGATCAAAGCAAGTGTGATCACAAATCAAATCATAGGCGGCGAAGATCGCTTTCGGCCTGAGGGATTCATGGGCGACACGACGGAACGGCAGGAGGAGATCCGCACGCCGGTTCTGACGGCCAGGAACGTCGTCAAGCGCTTCGGCGGCCTCGTCGCGGTCAACAATGTCTCGTTTGACGTCCGGCCGGGTGAAATACTCGGCCTCATCGGCCCGAACGGCGCCGGCAAGACCACGATGTTCGACCTGCTCGCCGGCAGCATTCTGCCGACCAGCGGCGAAATCCTCCTCAATGGCGTATCGGTGTCGGGGGAAGCAGCCCATCGCCGCATCGGCCGCGGCCTTGGCCGCACGTTCCAGATCCCCCGGCCCTTGCCTAACCTGACGCTGATCGAAAACGTCATGCTGGCCGCGCAAGGACAGACTGGAGAAAAACTGCTCGCCAATTTCCTGACGCCCCGGCGAGTCGCTGCCGAAGAAAGGGCTGCCGAGACAAGAGCCGTCGAACTGCTCGAGCTCGTCACGATCGCTCACCTCGCGCACGAACCTGCGCGCGTGCTTTCAGGCGGCCAGCGCAAGCTGCTCGAGTTGGCCCGCGTGATGATGGCCGACCCGGCGATCATCCTGCTCGACGAGCCGGCGGCCGGGGTCAACGCAACCCTGCTCGAGATCATTATCGATCGCATCCGCGACATCAATGCGCGCGGCATCACCTTCCTGCTGATCGAGCACAATATCGAAATGGTGACGCGGCTTTGCCACCGCGTCCTGGTCATGGCAAGCGGCCAGCTTCTGTGCGAAGGCACCCCGGAGGAGGTGGCGCGCGACCCGCGCGTCATCGAGGCCTACCTCGGAGGCACGGCATGAGCCAAAAGGTACTCGATGTCCGCGATCTCGAAGCCGGCTACGAGCCTGGCGTTCCGATCGTGCGCGGCGCTTCGATCACCGTCGACCAGGGCGAGATCGTCGTCGTTCTCGGTCCCAACGGCGCCGGCAAGTCGAGCCTTATCAAGGCCATCGCCGGCCTTGTCCCGATCACCGGCGGCACGGTGCTGCTGGACGGCAAGGATATCACGGCGTCGCCCGCTCACATCATGGTCCGCCGTGGCCTTGCCTTCGTGCCACAGACAGAGAACATCTTCCCGCTGATGTCGGTCGAGGACAATCTCAGGGTCGCCTGCGGCATCCTGAGGCCGCGCGAGGTCCCAGCCCGCATCGAGGAGATGTATGCGGCCTTTCCCGATCTCGCCCGTCAGCGCAGAACGGCCGCGGGCAATCTGTCGGGTGGACAGCGGCAGATGCTGGGCGTCGCCCGGGCGTTGATTGTCCATCCCAAGGTGCTGGTGCTCGACGAGCCGTCGGCCGGCCTGTCGCCGAAATTCGTGGCGATGGTGTTCGAGATGCTGGCCGGCATCCGAAAGTCCGGCGTCACCATCCTGCTGGTCGAACAGAACGCCAAGGCAGCGCTTGCCATTGGAGACCGCGCCTATGTGCTGGTTGAGGGCAAGGAGCGGCACCAAGGCGTCGCCTCCGAGCTCTGGAGCGACCCGGTCGTGGCTGAACTCTATCTTGGCCAGCGCCGCCTCGATCTTGGACAAGGAAGCGCGGCATGAACCTGCAATTCGTCGTCGACGGACTGTTGGCAGGCTCGATGATCGGCCTCGGCGCCATCGGCGTGACACTCACCTATTCGATCCTGCGCTTCTCGAACTTCGCCCATGGCGACTTCATGGCCTGGGGCGCCTATGCGACGCTCGCCGTGGTTGGCGCCATTGGCGCGATTTTCGGCAAGATCGCGCCGATCGCGCCCCTCTCATTCGGTTGGCCGCTGATCGTCGCGCTCATCATCGGCATGGCGGCCACCGGCCTGCTGGGGCTGGTGCTCGACATGGTGCTGTTCGCGCGGCTGCGGGCCAAGGGCCAGGCGATCATCGTGGTGATGGCCAGCTTCGGCGCCTCGATGGCGCTGAGAAGCCTGCTCGAATTCATCTTCACCTCGCGTCCGACCTATTTCAGCCGGGCGATCCAGATCGCCATGCCGATAGGTTTCGGCATCCGCATCACCCCGGACCAGATCGCGCTGCTGCTGCTGACCGCCGTGCTGGTGCTCGGCGTGCATCTCCTGATGACGCGGACCCAGACCGGCCGCTCGATGCAGGCATTGAGTCAGAACGCGGCACTTGCCCGCATCGTCGGCATCGACGTCGCCAGGGTGGTGCGCGTCACCTGGATCATCGGCGGCGCGCTGGCCTGCGTCGCCGGCGTCATGATCGGCATTCTCATCCAGATCCGCCCGTTCATGGGTTTCGAGATGCTGCTGCCGATGTTCGCGGCCGCCATCCTCGGCGGCATCGGCAGCGTGCCTGGCGCCGTTCTCGGCGGCCTGATCATCGGCATGGCCGAAGCGGCTGCCGTGCATTTGATCGGCGCCGAATGGCGGGCAGCCGCCTCGTTCATCATCCTGATGGCGGTGCTGTTCGTGCGGCCCATCGGCCTTTTCGGAGTGAGGGAACGCTGATGGATCTGCTCGGCTACGGCGCCTTCTTCCTGACCACCGCGCTGATCTTTTCGCTCATCACGCTCGGGCTCAATCTGCAATGGGGGCTGACCGGGCTTTTCAATGTCGGGGTCGCCGGCTTCGTTGCCATCGGCGCCTACACCTCGGCGCTGCTGACCACGCCCGACGATGCCGCGCGCCTGGGCGGCTTCGACCTGCCGATCCTTATCGGCTGGCTTGGCGCCATGCTGTTGGGCGGCGTCACCGCCGCCATCACCGGCATTGCCACGCTACGCCTGAGATCGGACTATCTGGCGATCACTACTTTCGGCGTCGCCGTCGTCGTGCAACTGGTAGCGCTCAATGCCCAGAAGCTGACCGGCGGGCCGTTCGGCATCGGCTTTATTCCGCGTCCGTTCGGCGGTCTTGCCGAAACGCCGTTGCTGTTCAACCTTTCGAACCTTGCAATCGTCTCGGTGGTGACGCTGATCGTCTATCTCGCGCTGGAGCATCTGTCGCGCAGCCCGTGGGGGCGCGTGTTGAAGGCGCTTCGCGAGGATGAGCGGGCCGCGATATCCCTAGGCAAAAGCGCACGGTTCTACCGCGTCCAGGCCTTTGCCGTCGGTGGCGCCATCATGGGGCTTGCCGGTGCGCTGCAGGCGCATTTCACCGGCTTCATCGCCCCGGACAATTATTTGCCGGCGCTGACTTTCCAGGTCTGGGTGATGCTGATCGTCGGTGGCTCGGGCAGCAACATCGGCGCCGTCATCGGCAGCATCCTGGTCTGGGCGATATGGGCCGGATCGGGAGCCCTGACCAGTATGTTGTTCTCGCCGGAACAGCAGGCCCGCGCCGCTTCGCTGCAGATCGTCGCCATCGGCGTGATGCTGTGCGTCATCCTTCTGGTCAGGCCGAACGGCCTGTTTGGCGACAGGCCGCGGCGTCCAAGGTTCGGCAAACGTCGACGCGTGGCCCCGAGCGAGAGCGGCTCATGAACGGCGTGACCGGGCCGCACGGCGTTTCCCTTTGGCATGCCGTCAGCCGCAGTCGCCGCGACCGGCCCACCCTCGAAGGCGCACTCGATGTCGATCTGGCAATTGTCGGCGGCGGTTTTTTAGGCCTTTCCACCGCGCTGCACAGTGCCGAGAAAGGCAACTCGGTTGCCGTCCTCGAGGCGGAAATCATCGCCTGGGGGGCAACCGGCAGGAATGCCGGCTTCGTCGTGCCGAATTTCGCGAAAAGAGACCCCGACAATATCATTGCCCAGCTCGGCCCCGAACGCGGTGAACGCCTTGTCGATTTCGCCGCCGGCAGCGCCGACCTCGTCTTCGACCTGATCAGGCGGCATGCCATCGAATGCGATTCTGTCCAGAGCGGCTGGATACAACCAGCCCATTCACCGGCCGCTTTGCAAAAGACCAGATCGCGCGCCGAACAATGGGCAAGGCGCGGAAGGCCGGCTGTTGCGCTGGACGGACAGGCGGTCGAAGAGCTGACCGGCGTTCGCGGTTATCTCGGCGGCTGGATCGACAGATCGGGTGGCGTCCTCAATCCGGTCGAATATGCGCGCGGATTGGCCGACGCGGCGGAAAAGGCCGGAGCGCGCATCTTCGAGAATACGCGTGTCGCGTCGATCGATCACATAGGCGATGGTTGGGCTTTGAAGACGGCTGCCGGTTCGGTGCGTGCCGAAAAAGTGCTGGTCGCCACCAATGCCTATGGCGGGTCGCTGAACCGCACGCTTGAGCGAACCTACATCCCGCTGAAAATCTTCCAGATCGCGACAGCGCCGCTGCCGCGCGAAATACGCACTCGCCTGCTTCCTGGCGGGCAAGGCGTCGGCGACACAAGACGCAATCTCTTCACCTTCCGCTTCGACGGCGAAAACAGGCTGATCACCGGCGGCATGCATGTTTTTGGCCCCGGTGCCGACACGCGGGTGCCGCGGGCGATCTGGCGGCGGCTTGCCGGGCATCTCGATCTCCCGGACATCCCGCCGCTTGAATACAGCTGGTCGGGGATGGCTGCCGTCGAGCCCGACTTCCTGCCGCACCTCGGCGATCTCGGCCCCGGGCTGATCGCCGGCTTGGCGTGCAACGGACGCGGCATCGCCATGACCACTGCGATGGGCAAGGTGCTTGCGGATTGGGCTGATGGAACAAAACCTCAGGATTTGCCGCTGCCGTTTGCGCCGCCGTCGCCGATCCCGTTCCATAGCCTGATGCGGCATGCACCAAACATGGTGCTCCCCTGGAGCATGCTGCGCGACCGGCTGGATGGCTGATCGACGTGCGTCTCCGGCCGCCGTCCTGATACCCGAACTGCTAGACTCGCCCACATCATGTTGTTAACGACAGCGGATGAAGCAGAACTATCTTTATCTCATCATCGGCGCTTTGGCCGTCGCCGTTATTGCGTTGGGGATTTACGTTTATCGCGAGGAGACTAGGCCGAAAGGCGTGGAACTTCGCATCGACGATTCCGGCATTTCAGTTCAGGAAAAATAGACCGCGTAGTCCTGTTGCCCGACTTTGCACTGGAAGTCGGCTTGTACCGCCTCACCCCAACTCCAACGTCGTTATCGCAAAAATTCCGGACTGCATGAGCTGCGGCGCCTTTCCCTTGTACATCCGAGCCGTCTCGAAGCCCTGTTGAAGGCCTGCGGACGACAGCAAGTCTGCAAATTGCCGGCTGGTTTCGGGAACGTCGAGATGGACGTTTCCGGGACCGGACATGTGCGCGAGCGCGGCGAAGAGATGGCTTGCCGCGTCCAGGCTGTCGGCAAAGAGCGGGCCGATCTTGCAGCCGTCCCGGCATTGGCGCGCGACGCCGTATCCCGCAATGGCGCCGTGCTTGAGGATCGCAAGCGCCATGTGCGGCGGGCGCAGCCAGTGTTCCAGGAAGGATCGCCTCGGACCGGGAAAGAAGCGGCGGTCATAGTCCAGTATGTCCGGCACGAGTTCCGGCCCTATGGCGCGAATGTCGTTGCCGACGGCTGCCGGGACATTCGGTGACCCCATGAACCGGATCGTCCGGTAGGCCGGTGCAAAACCCATGCTGCGGTAGTTGGCCTGCTGTTCGACAACGCCGTCGAGGCCGATCGTGCGCTTGCCGAGCCGCGCTATGCCGGCATCCCAGACCGCCTTGCCATGACCTTGGGCACGCCTGTCCGGCCGGCAGATGTAGAGGCCGATGAAGCCGAAACCATCGCCATAGGCGACGGCCGAAATGCCGGCCGCCATCTCGCCATCGATAAAGGCGCCGATGAAGCCCTGCGGGTCGGCTGCCTGAAACAGCGCGGCATCGTTAAGGCCGGGATTCCAGCCTTCCGCCGCCGCCCAATCGACAAGGGTTTGCACTTCTTCACGTGCGAGCGTTCGGATCGTTCGGGGCATTGCGATCACTCGGCGGCGCCAGGCGCGAAGGATTTCAACGCGCCATGATAAGACTTTGCCAACGGGCTTGCATAGGCGCCGCGCTTGGATGTCGTCAGGCCAAGGGCGATCAATGCCTCGGCCTGTTTCACGGCAGCGCCCACGCCGTCGATGACCGGAAGCCCGAATTCCCGCTGCAGCGCCGCCGCCAGATCGGCCATGCCGGCACAGCCGAGCACGATCGCCTCGGCGCGATCCTCGTCGATGGCGCGCGCAATCTCGCTGCGCAGCCTGAGCAGTGCGTCGGACGCCGGATCTTCGAGGGCAAGAACCGGGATGTCGGCGGCGCGCACGCGTGCCCGCCCCGCCATGCCATAGCGTTGCACCAGGCCTTCGACCGGCACGCGCGAACGTCCGGTGGTGGTGACGACGGTGAAGCGCTGGGCGATGAACGAGGCCGTGCTGAGCGATGCCTCGCAAATGCCGATGACCGGAATGTTGGCCATGGCGCGCGCGGCATCGAGGCCGGTGTCGTCGAAACAGGCAATGATCGCGGCTTGCGCGCCGGAGCGTTCGCCGGCGGCGATCTCGACCAGCAGGCCGGGCACGGCAAGTGCTTCATCGTAATAGCCTTCGATCGATACAGGTCCCATCGACGAGGTGACGGCAACGATCTTCGTCGATTGAGCAGCGACCGATCGGGCTGCCGCCGCGATAGTGTCGGTCATGCTGGCGGTGGTGTTTGGATTGACGACGAGGATCTGCACTGTCAGGCACGCTCGCGGCGGCGGCCGACATAGACGATTGCGCCGAGCGTCAGCAGGATCACCAGGAAGGAAAACACGGTCGTCACGGTGCCCAGCGCATAGAGCACCGGCGTCGTGACATTCGTCGTCATGCCGTAGATTTCGAGCGGCAACGTGTTGAACGTGCCCGAGGTCATCAGCGTGCGGGCGAACTCGTCATATGACAGAGTGAAGCCGAACAGGCCGACGCCGATCAGGCTGGGCGCGATCATCGGCAGCACGACATGGGCAAAGGTCTGCCACGACGATGCTCCGAGATCGCGCGCGGCTTCCTCATAGGCTGGCGAGAACCGGTTGAAGACAGCAAACATAATCAGCACGCCGAAAGGCAAGGTCCAGGTCAGATGGGCGCCGAAAGCGGAGGTGTCCCAGGCGGGGCGGAAGCCGATCTGCTGGAAGACGACGCCGATGCCGAGACTGATGATGATCGACGGCACGACCAGGCTGGCGACGGCCAGATAGAACAGTGCGGTTGCGCCGCGAAATTTCTGCCGGAAGGCCAGGCCGGCGAGCAGCGACACGGCGACAGTGACGACCATCACCATCAGGCCAAGGACGAGCGAGCGTTTGAAGCTGCCGCCGAAGTCGCCGACCGCCTGGCGCTCGAACAAATTGGCGAACCAGTGCAGCGACACGCCGTTCAGCGGAAATGTCAGACCGCCGTTCTCGCCCTGGAAAGAGAGGATCAGGATCGCCGAAAGCGGGCCGTAGAGGAACAACACGAAAAGACCGAAGAACGCCGCCAACACATAGAATTCGAGGGTGCGCTTGTCCTGGCTCATCGCCTCACAGCTCCTTGCGGATGTCGACGATGCGCAGGATGCCCGCGACCATCAGCAGCACCAGCACCAAGAGCACGACGGCGTTGGCGGCAGCTGCCGGATATTGCAGCAGCGACATCTGGTTCTTCATCATCAGCGCGACGGAGGCGCTCTGCCCGCCGGACATCACCTGCACCGTCGAGAAGTCGGCCATCACCAGGGTGACGACGAAAATGGTGCCGATCGCCATGCCGGGCTTGGCGAGCGGAATGACGACGTTCCACAGAACCTGCCAGCCGGAAGCACCGGCGTCGCGCGCGGCTTCTATCAACGACTTGTCGATGCGCATCAGCGTGTTGAAGATCGGCGTCACCATGAACAGCGTATAGAGATGCACCATGGCCAGCACCACGGCGAATTCGGAATAGAGCAGCCATTCGATCGGCTTCGGGATCAGCCCCATTTGCACCAGCGTCGAGTTGACCAGGCCATTGCGGCCAAGCACCGGAATCCACGAGATCATGCGGATGATGTTAGAGGTCAGGAACGGCACCGTGCAGACAAGGAACAGCACCATCTGCATGGCCGTGGTCCTGATATGGAAGGCAAGGAAATAGGCGACCCAGAAACCGATGAACAGCGTCAGCGCCCAGACGATGGCGGCGTATTTCAGCGTATTCAGGTAGGTTTTCCAGGTGACCCAGGAGCCGAGCGTGTCGGAATAATTGGTGGTCAGGAAATCCGGATACATCGCCGCGAAATCGTAATCCCAGAATGAGACCACGGCGATCATCAGAATTGGCAGCAGGAGGAACGCGCCGAGGATCAGCGCCAGCGGTGCCGCCTGGAGATAGGGTGCGACTCCGGCAAAGGAGCGCCTACGTCTGGCAGGCCTTGCAGACGTAACGTGCGTGGATTGTTCGAGCGCTACTGCCATCTATATCTCGGTCGAAGTCGGCGATGCGACTGAGGGGTGTGCCCTTCTCCCCCTGTGGGAGAAGGTGGCCGAGCGAAGCTCGATCGGATGAGGGGTGTTCCAGCTTGGCACCAACAGTGCTCCGTCCAGCACCCCTCAACCGTCTTGGCGCTGCGCGCCAATCTGCCTTCTCCCACAAGGGGAGAAGGCAGAGGGCATCAAGCAGCGATGAACTCGTTCCAGCGCTTCACCATGTAGCGGTCCTCGTCCATGACCGAGTTCCAGCAGGCGACCTTGCCCATGCGCTCTTCGAACGAGCCGCCGTCACGCACGGCGCCAGCCTTTTCCATGACCTTGCCGTCCGGCGACAGGATATCGCCCTTTGCCGGCTTGCCTTCGATCCAGTAGCCCCACTCGTCCTCGGACATGAACTTCTTGGCCGACACCATGTTGGCCGAGTAATAGCCCTGACGGTTGAGATAGCCGCCAACCCAGCCGGACGTGTACCAGTTGATGTATTCATAGGCGGCATCGAGTTCGGCGCCGGAGAGATGGGCTGCCAGGCCAAGCCCGCCACCCCAGGACCGGTAGCCTTCCTTGAGCGGCTGGAACCGGCACGCGATGCCCTTGGAGCGGACCGCGGCCACGGCCGGCGACCACATCGACTGGATTACGACTTCGCCTGAAGCCATCAGGTTGACGCTCTCGTCGAAGGATTTCCAGAAGGCGCGGAACTGGCCGGCTTGCTTGGCCTTGATCAGGAAGTCGATCGTCTTGTCGATCTCCTCCTTGGTCATGTTGCCCTTGTCGGCGTATTTGATGTTGCCCGTTGCCTCCATGATCATCGCCGCATCCATGATGCCGATCGACGGGATGTTGAGGATGGCGGTCTTGCCCTTGAAGGCCGGATCCATGATGTCGGCCCAGGTGGTGATATCGCGGCCGACGAGGTCGGGGCGGATGCCGAGCGTATCGGCATTGTAGATCGTCGGCACCATGGTGAACCAGTTGGTCGGCGCCTTGGCGAAGACCTTGCTGTCCTGCGCCTCGACGTAACCGACGGTATGCGGCGCGGTGCCCTGGGCAATGACGCTGTCCGGCGTCAGCTTGCCGGTTTTGAACAGCGGCACCAGCTCGTCGTAATATTTCAGCTTGCTGACATCCATCGGCTGCAGGACGCCTGTCGGGAACACCTTCTTGCAGATCCAGTATTCGATGTCGGCGATGTCGTAGCTGTCGGGCTGCGTCACAGCGCGCTGCGCGGCGGCGTCGGAATCGGTTGCTGTCATCTCCAGCGTGATGCCGAGGTCGGCCTTGCACTTGTCGGCGATGGCATTGAGGTTGGATACGCCGGTGCCGAACTGGCGCAGCGTGATGTTCGATTGCGCCCAGATGGTCGGAAAGCCTGATATGGCGCCGGAACCGGCGGCGAAACCGACGGCGGCGGCACCTGTCTTGAGCAGCGAACGTCGCGATATTCCAGTCTTCTTGTCGGTGGTGTTGGTCATGTTCAGTTCCCCTGTTTTGGTTGGTTATGCTGGATTTCAGGAATCGAGACGGCCAAGGACGATCGCGTCCTCGGCGTCCCAGGCGATCGGCACTGCGTCGCCGACGGCAACCGGCCTGGCGAAGAAGCTGGTGTCGTCGACGATCACCGTGAAATCCTCGATGCCGGCGCCATTGACTGAGAGCTTCACGGTCGAACCGCGGTACTCGACGTTTGCAATAATGCCGGTGAAGCCGAGCCCGGCTGCCGGCGGCTCGCCGATGCGCACGTGGTCGGTGCGAATGGCGATGTCGATGGGTTCCCCGGTCTCCCTGCCCTGCCCGCTGGCGG
Source organism: Mesorhizobium sp. M0207 (assembly GCF_040321995.1). Taxonomy (NCBI): domain Bacteria; kingdom Pseudomonadati; phylum Pseudomonadota; class Alphaproteobacteria; order Hyphomicrobiales; family Phyllobacteriaceae; genus Mesorhizobium; species Mesorhizobium sp. M0207. The sequence continues at coordinate 103,828 of NZ_JAMYSQ010000003.1, read as the reverse complement.
CGAGCGTGACGCCGCCGGGCACATCGAAAACGACCATGCCGTCGCGACTGCCGGCGACGCGCCCGGAGATGACATTGTGGTCGCCCATGAAACGAGCGACGAAGGCCGTGGCCGGCCGCTCGAACACCGTGCGAGGGTGCGCCGCCTGCTCGATACGGCCGTCGTTCATCACCACGATCAGGTCGGCCAGCGCCATCGCCTCTTCCTGGCTGTGGGTGACGTGGACGAAAGTGATGCCGAGCGACGTCTGCAGCTTCTTCAGTTCGGCTCGCATGCGGATCTTCAGGAAAGGATCGAGCGCCGAAAGCGGTTCGTCGAGCAACAGCGCCTCGGGATCGGTGATCAAGGCGCGCGCAAGGGCAACGCGCTGCTGCTGCCCGCCGGAAAGCTGCGCCGGGCGGCGGCTGGCATAGGCCTCCATCTGCATCAGCTTCAGCATGTCGAGCGCCTTGGCGCGGCGCTCCTCCTTGCCGACGCCTTTCATCTTCAGGCTGAAGGCGACGTTGTCGATCAGGTCGAGATGCGGAAACAGTGCGTAGGACTGGAACATCATGGCAGTGCCGCGCCTGGCCGGCGGCAGGTCGGTGACCACTGTGTTGCCGAGACGCACGTCGCCACTCGATATGCTCTCGTGCCCGGCGATCATGCGCAGCGTCGAGGTCTTGCCACAGCCGGACGGACCGAGCAGGCAGCAATAGGTTCCGGCAGGGATTTTCAGGCTGATGCCTTCGACGGCAGTCGTCGCGCCATAGACTTTCGAAACGGACACAATGTCGATTTCGGCGGCTTTGGACATCCAGCTTCCCCTTTGGTCGGATTAGCCAAAGCATCATGCGTGCCAGTTGCGCACCGCCGCACCAACTGACTGAATCCTCGAAGAAATCAGGGCCGCCTCTATGTAGCTGCCGATACGTCGGCCTTGTGCAATGCACAAATTATAGGCGATTGCCGCCGATCTCCGCAAAGATCGTATGCAATCTTTTTCATCTCTGTATTCACTTTGTCTCTCGTCCAAGCGATGCGATTCAGGGTAGAAGAAGGCAGGACCACTGCCATGAACATTGCCGACCAGACCTTCCCTGCTATCGAGGCCGCCAACGAGGATCGCGCGCAGGCGATCCGCGACCAGTTGCGCGACGCGATCGTCGATCGCCGGCTGGCGCCGGGAACAAAGCTTTCCGAAGGCGAAGTCGGCACGCTGTTCGATGTCAGCCGCACCGTGGCGCGTGCCGCACTGCAGATGCTTTCCTTCGAGGGATTGGTGCGCACCGAGCGCAATCGCGGCGCCTTCGTCGCCAATCCGTCGCCGGAGGAAGCGCGGCAGGTTTTTGCTTCGCGCCGGCTCATCGAACCAGGCATCGCGATCGCCGCCGCCGGACGGATGACGCCGGCGCATGTCGCCGCGTTCAAGGCCCAGCTCGACGAAGAAGGCCGTTTCATCGCCGAACGCGGACCGAACGCAAGGCGATCGGAGATCAAGGCGTCGGGGGATTTTCACCTGCTTCTGGCGTCGGTCGCGGGAAACGTCATCCTGCAGCGCTTCATGGAGGAATTGGTCGCTCGTTCATCGCTGGTGATCGCACTCTATGGCCGCTCGGGCATCTCGAGCTGCGGCCACAACGAACACACGCAGATCCTCGAGGCGCTGGAAAATGGCAATGCCGAACGCGCCAGCGCGCTGATGCTGCACCACATCGACCATATCGAGGCCGACCTCGATTTGCGCGTCAGGAGCGGCCCGGCACTCAGGCAGGCGCTCGAGTTCTGAAAATTTGCCGTTCGCGGCAACCTCGCCATGCCCATAATCACCTTTGCCCGACAAGCGCTTGCCTTGCGAAGCGCGCGCGGCCGCACGCCTTCCCCCAAAGCGCAAGATACGGCCGGCGGTTGAGGTGCCGTACACGATACGTAAGTGCACCCGCTCAATGATTGCGTCGAGATAAGCGTCACATGCTCGGGGCCGCATGTAGACGCATCGAGGTATCGAGCCGGGGATGTCGCAATGCGCAAGGGCCTTGCCGCGGTGCTTATGGATTTCGTCAGAGCTCGTCGGTCGCGGCGAAGCTGCGCCTCGCTGGACCTTTCGTTTGGCCGGATTATCTCCGGAATGACAGCGGTGTCTTTCATCTTGCTGCCGACGGTGGGCTTCACCAGCGATCACATCTCCGCCTGGCGCCTGGGCGCCCGTATCGTCGCCGTCGGGCTGCCGGGCGTGGCCGGCGTGCGCGAGGTGGGGCGTTTTCATAATGGCGGACCGATACCGGGAAATCCGGAATTCCTGCTGACCACGCGCGAAGGACGTGTGCTCGATCCGCTTAGGGTTCTGGTCGCGGTAGGCAGCAATTTCGGCGCGCCACCAAGCGATCTCGTCTTCCAACCTGGCGCGATCCTGTCAATCGATCCGCGCGGCGACAAATCGGGCACGATCCTGGTTCCGCAGGATCTCACCGACCAAGATCTAGCCGACTATGGCGGAGCGAGCCCAGTCCAGCTCTACACGGCGCAGAGCGAGCCATTCCTCAACCGGCGCTACAATGGCCAGGCTCGAACGGCGCGGCTGGCGGCGGCATCCGGACCGCGCTACATCTCGATCAACAACGCCTTTGGAAGGCCCTGGATCGCCAACGCGCCGAACGGATTGGCCGGCGGCCGGTCTACCGATCGCGAACAAGCGCAGATCGCTCAACCCACTGGATGGCTGGCGAGCGGCTGGCTGGCCAACGGATGGCTGGCGAAGCGGCTGAACTACCGGGCAAGCGGCCAACTGACGCCCGGCGGGCTGCAGACCGGTGCGCTCGGAACGGCGTTTCTCGGCCCGTCACCGGACGGCAGCGGATTTGCCGTGTTCGGCGCGGTCACTGCGGACGGCAGCGTGGTCCAGATCCATGTCCAGGACGGTGTCGACGGCCTAGCCGGCCCTGGCACGGTGAGCATGGGCCGCAACAGCGGCGACGATCCCGGCGTCATCGGCATTGCCTTCAAGTGGAACCCGGACCGTGTTCTCTACATCGCCGACCCCGGCCGCGACCGGCTGGTGCTGCTGAAACTGCAAGACGACCGGCGGCATTTCACGGTCGCCGGGGCTGGCATGGTCTCGCTGCCGGAATTCGATCGTCCAGTCGACATTGCCGCCGCTGTCCCCGAGATCGCCAATCCGCACTTTTCGAGCCATACGACGCTTGCCGGGGGGTCGGACCTGTTCGTCGCCAATCGCGGCGACGGCTCGCTGCTGCGCATAAGCCAGGACGGCCGGCTTCTCGCCCGAGCGACGATCGACATCCCTGGCCTTGGGCCTCTCGGCGGCGATCGCCTGCGAGCCATCGCAATGTCGGCGGACGCGCAGCGGATCTGGATAACGATAGGCGGCGAGCTTCCCGGATTTCCCGGCCGCGACGGAGCGCTGCTCGAGGTTCCTGCTTTTGACGAGCACGGCGTGTCGGCGACGGCCCAGCAGACGCAAAATGCTGCCGCCAACCCCGATCTCGCCGCTCGCGGAAGGGAGCTGTTTCACACCGATTTCACGCCGCGGACCGGTCTTGGACCATTGTTCAATGCGACGTCCTGCCTGTCCTGTCATCCCGGCCCCGGCGGTGCGAGCGCGGATGAGAACCGTTTCGCGCGCAGGATAGCCCATATGGATCCGGGATCCGGGCGCACGGTCCCGATCGATCATCCCAACAGCCCGGTCGCCCGGCGCTACATGCTGCGCGATGGTGCCGGCATCGCGGCTGAACCGGCTGCACTGCCGCAGCAGGCCAATGTCATCTCGCTGCGCATGCCGCCCAGCCTCTACGGCGTCGCTGGCATAGACGACATACCCGACAGCGTCATCGAGGCGCAGGCAGTCAGCAAAGGCGACGGGATCAAGGGCCGCCCGCACTATGTCCTCGATGCCAACGGCGCGACGCGCGTCGGCCGCTATGGCTGGAAGGCCGACATTGCGGTCCTCGAAGAGATGGTCGCCGACGCTTTCACCAGGGAGCTCGGCATCACCAGCGTCGTCTCCGGCCACAGCGGGACGGACACGCAACCCGTCGAACAAGGGTCCGGAGAGATCGAGGCGGTGGCTGCCTATCTGCGAACGCTCACCCCGGCCGAGGAGGCCAGGCGATGAGCATCGCCCTGACGTTTTCGCATGCGCCGGAACAAGCGCACTCGATCTTGCCCGGTATAGCCGTGGCGGCCGCGCTCGCCCTTGCGGGCGGCTGGATTGCCGGCGGATTGGGCGAGCCGCTGTCGCGCAATCCGGTCCTCGTCGCCATGCTCTTCGGGCTGCTGATCGGCAACAGCTTTGCCTGCCCCGACGTCCTGCGCCCGGGGCTCGACTTCACCAAGCGCTACCTGTTGCGCCTGGCGGTCGTCCTTGTCGGCTTCCGCATCACGACGCGACTGTTCCTCGATCTCGGGCTGATGCCGCTCGCGGTGGCGGCCATCGAACTGATCCTGGTCGCGGCTTTGCTCTACGCCATCGCACGTAGGCTGTTCAGGCTGGAGGCCGAGATCGCGTTGCTGGTCGCGGTCGGAAGCGCCGTCTGCGGCGCAGCCGCCATTCTCTCAGTGGCTGCGCTGATGCGCGCACGCGACCAGAGCGCGGGGGTTGCGATCGCCCTGATCACGCTCAGCGGCACCGCGGCGCTGCTCGTCTATCCCGTGATGTTCCTGGGCGGCTGGCTGCCGCATCTCGACGACCGGCTCTACGGCGTGTTCGTCGGCGCGAGCATCTTCGAACTGGCGCAGGTCTACGGCGCCTCCTTCGCAGTCTCGGACGGGGCGCTGAACACCGCTACCCTCGTCAAGCTCAGCAAGGTGCTGATGCTCATCCCGCTTCTGCTGGCCATCGGCACGTTCTTTCGCGGCCGCAAGAGCGCGCCCGGAGCAACGCCGATCCCGTTCCCGTGGTTCATCGTCGCCTTCATCGGCGTGGTGATGCTCAATTCGCAAATCACGCTCGATCCGCAATTGCGCCGCGGCATTCTCGACGTCGACCAGTTCCTGTTCCTGATGGTGATGGTCGCGCTCGGGATCACACACGCATCGGCCGTCTCGGCGAAGCCGGCGGTGCGTGGCGCCTGATCGGCCTCGGCTCCAGCGGAGTGCTTTTGTCGGCAACCCTGGCCTCTGGCGCACTGATCCCGTTCTCGGCCGGCTTCCTGGCCTCGCCGTCGGTCTCGAGCGAAAGCGCAATGCTGGCCAGCGATGGCGGAAGGCTCTTCGCTTCGGTCGGCTGCGCCAAATGCCATGTGCCGGCGCTGGCGGGCACAAAAGGCGAAGTCAGGCTCTACTCGGACCTTTTACTGCACGACATGGGATCGGCGCTCGACGACAAGATCATCCAGGGCAACGCCATCGGCGCCGAATGGCGGACAACGCCGCTGGTCGGCATCCGCCTGCGCCAGCGCTTCCTGCATGACGGCCGCGCGACCACACTGCGCGATGCAGTGTTCGCGCATGGCGGCACGGCGCAGATCGTCCGCGACCGCTTCTTCGGCCTGGACGAGGCCGACCGCCAGGCGGTCCTCGATTTCGTGAGCAGACTATGAACCGGCCGCGTCACGCCAAAACCGGACCGAATCGCCATGCATGAAGGCATCATCGCGGAGCTGAACCATCTCGACGGACCCGAGCTGCTGGCGCCACTCGTCACCGACTTGTTCCGCGGAAAGGTAGCGCTCGTCTCCTCATTTGGCGCGGAATCTGCGGTGTTGCTGCACATGGCCGCATCGATCGACAGGTCGCTCCCCATCGCCACGCTCGATACCGGAAAGCTGTTTGCGGAAACGGTCGCCTATCGTACGCAATTGACGGCCTTGCTCGGCCTCACCGACGTGCGCATCGTCACGCCCCGGGCAAACGTCCTGCGGGTGCTCGACGGCTCTGGATCGCTGCACCGCAGCGATCCGGACCGGTGCTGCCACATCCGCAAGGTGCTGCCGCTCGAGAAGGCCCTGAGCGGTTTCAAGGCCTGGATTTCCGGCCGCAAGCGCTATCATGGCGGAGTTCGCACGGATGTTGCGACGCTGGAAGAAACTGACGGACGCCTGAAGATCGAGCCACTCGCCCGCTTCACCCGGCAGCAGATCGAGGTCTATCTCGACCATCATCGCCTCCCCCGGCATCCGCTCATCGAAAAAGGCTATTTCTCGATCGGTTGTGCGCCCTGCACCGTCGCGTGCGGCAGTGCGGACAATCCGCGCGCGGGCCGCTGGAGCGGATTGTCGAAAACAGAGTGCGGGATCCACCGGTCGCCCATCCCCTCGCACAATCCGGTCCCGTCCGCTTCCCGATTTCCGGTTGCGTAAGGCACCGAAGACCCGGGCGCCCAACAAGCCTTGAAAACTAGGCACGCTTGCGAAAACTGGGAGATCAATCGCCGGGAAACTAGGTGACCGTACCGATGTGCGCGGATGCCACTGCGCACAGGATGAGCTCGTGCGTTTGGAAAGGACTGCCAGGCAGCCCATGAGCTTGCCAATCGGAGGGAATAGCCATGATCAGGTCTTCTACCGGATTTGGAGCCGACGGTCGAAGACCGAGTGCGAGGTTCGCCCGCCGTCCATTGCCCAGTTTCAGGTTGCGCAACCATCGAGATCCGCCCTCCCGGGATCAGCCAGTGCCGCTTCATCTACGAAGCCCCCACGAATTGTCGCATGACTGCGCCAGGCTAACGTCAATCGGATCGGCGGGACGGTCATGGCAGCACGACCGTCGCTCGATGATTGGTCGAGCGGGAGCCCCCATGGCCGCCTTAGATGCCTTTGAAGCCGATGCGACGCAACCGCTCTCGGGCACAGGCCGGATCGCCAAGCTGGCGGCCCCGCGCAGCGCCAGGATATTGAGGCGGAACCGCGTTCTCGAAGCGATCGATCGGGTGTCGCGGTCGAGCGTATGCTGGGTGGCGGCACCGGCCGGCTACGGCAAGACGACCGCGGTCATCGATTATCTCGAAAGCGTCGAGGCGCCGCACATATGGTACCGTGTCGATGAGGGCGACCAGGATATAGCGCGGTTCTTTCAATATCTGGCGCAGTCGCTGGACTCAGTCTCGGCTGGAGACATGCCGGTCTTCGGCGTCGAGTATGCCGAGCAGCCGAAGGAGTTCGCCAGGCGCTTTTCCAGAGCCTATTTCGCTCGGCTAAAGCCCGGCACAATTCTGGTGCTCGATGATTTGCACGACGCCGATACCGCAGAATTTCGGGCGGTGCTTTCCGAGATGTTCCGTGAACTTCCTGACACCGTCCGCTGCATCTGTGTCTCACGCACGCTGCCCCAGGAGGAATTGGGCGACCTCATTCTCAAGGGCAAAATGGCTGTCATCGACCGCCACGCGCTCGAATTCTCGACCGCGGAAGCGCGCGATCTCGTCCACCTGCGTTCGAGGGACGCCGCTCGGGTCGATGTCGAGGCGGCGCGCGGTTGGGCGGTCGGGCTCGTCCTGCTCGCGGACCAAGGCACCAAAGCCGGACTGGACGGCACAACGGAGACGGTCCCCGGCGGGCAGAACGTGCTGCCCGACGTTCTCGGTCGTCATTTCTTCCTTTCCCTTCCCTCCGTCGACCAGGACATGCTGCTGAAACTCAATCTGCTGCCCGAAATCAGCGCCGGGTTGGCTGACGAGATGATCGGGTCGGGCGAAGCAGGAAAGCTGCTCGACAGGCTTTACAGGCGACAGTTTCTGGTCACGCGCTCGGAAAACAACCGCGATATCTTTCACCTTCATGACCTCTTGCGCGACTTCCTCGAGCGTCGTTTCGCACAGCAAATTGCCAGGGAAGAGCAGCAATCGCTCCGGCGAAAGGCGGCGAAGGTCCTTGCGGGGGCGGGCCGTCATGACGAAGCCATACGCCTCGCCTTACAGGCCGACGACTGGGACCAAGCGAGCGACCTGCTGCTGAGCCGCGCAGAGGACTTGCTGGCGCAAGGGAGCCGCGCGACCTTCATCGAGTGGTGCGGCCGATTGCCGGAAACCATCATGAATGGCTGGCATTTCTATTGGCTGGGCGTGGCCCACATGCCCGACGACGCTGCGGCGGAGCGTTGGCTGTCCAAGGCGTGGCAAGCCTTTGGCGAGGCCGACGATCTGCGCGGCCTGTGCCTCACTGTGTCGCGGGCGGTGTTGGTCAAGACTGCCAGCTGGCGCACGTACGAAGGTCTGTCCATGTGGACGCGACGGGCGTTCGAGCTGATCGAACGCGGGCTTCCGGAACTACCTTCCGAGGAAGCGATGCTGGTACGCATTGGCATGATGCGGGCGCTGAACTTCGGCGACGACTGCTATCGCAGCAGCCCCGCCGGACAAGCACTCGAAACCGAACTCCTGGAGCGGTTGACCCGGAATCCCGAGCACGATCCGAGCGGATTGCGGCTGCTTGCCAGCGAAACGCTGATCGATCTTTCGGTATCGACCATGCGCGCCGATCTGTTCGCCAAGGCCGTCGACAGCGTCGTTGACGATTTGAGTGACAAGAGCGTGCTGCCTTGGATTCTCGGCATGTGGCTGGTCGCCTTTGGTGCGGAAAGTGGACGTTATTTTCCCTATAAGAGAAGGGATTTTCCCTATCCGTCGGCCGAAGCGGCGTTGCGGGCGGCGATCGCAATTGGCGAGCGCGAATCGCTGAGGGGCGTGGAGTTCGGGGGGCTTTATCATTTGCAAATGCAGATGAAGGTCCGCAACGATTTTGCCGAGTTCCACCAAGTGGTCGAGCGTTTGGCCGAGATCGCCGACAGCCGTTTCACCACGCAGGTCGCCGTCGTCGCCGATTGCCACGCCGCGCTCCATGCCAGGCAAGGCGATTTCACGGCCGCTTACCAGGATTGCGAGCGCTTCATGACTGCCATCGAGGCGGCGAACGAGCCGATGATCGAGCGCTGGCCGCACTACATCACGCAGTTCCAGGTGCTGCTGGCGGACAGGAAGCCGCGCGAAGCCGCCGTGCTTCTCAGCGATCTGCTGCCGCGGCTGGACGGCGGCGCCCACAAGCGAACCGAGATATGCATTCTGGCAGCGGCCGCATTGGAGAACCTGTGGAGCGACGATCCGCACTATGGCGACCGGCTGCAGGCCTTCCTGGAAGCGCTGCGCGACATCAGCTGGCCAATGGTGCTGCTCAATGTCCCGGAATTGCTCGCCGAACTGCTTGGCGATGCGCTTGAGCGCGGCATCGAGCCCGAGTTCTGCCGGTCGTTGATCCGCGAACGCCGGCTCGAGCCGCCGCCCCGGCGGCCCACCGCCTGGCCCTGGCCGCTCAGGGTCCACGTCCTCGGAGGCTTTCGGCTCGAACTCGATGCAAACCCTCTCGCGCTCGGCGCGAAGCCGCCGACGAAGGCCCTCGACATCCTGCGAGTGCTGGCGATCTCAAAGGAAAATACCCGCTCGCAGGAGACCATTCAGGACTGGCTGTGGCCCAACCTCGACGGCGACCAGGCGCGGGCGGCGTGCGACCAGGCGCTTCATCGGCTGCGCAAGCTGTTGGGACGGACCGACCTCATCGTCCAGCGCGAAGGCAAGCTTCGCCTTGCATCGGACAAGGTCTGGGTCGACCTCGCCGACTGGGAAGCACGGCTCAAGACTGTCGCAAAGGTCAATGCGGAGGGATTGCGGCCAGACGCGGAGGCGCTCTTCCATGCATTCCCGGGTCCGTTGTTGTTGCACGAGCGAACCGCTTCCTGGTCGCTCCCGGCTTGCGAGCGCGTGCGTCGCGAACTGATCGATCTTGGGCTGCGGCTCGGCCAGCGGCTGGAGGCGGCCGACCAAGCCGACAAAGCACGGGCGATATATCTAGCGGTATTGGACTTCTATCCAGATGCCGGACCGATCTGCAAAGCGCTGATAAAGGAGCAACTGTGCCGCAATGATTTCGAAGGCGCAGTTGACGAATATGGGCGCTGCGAGCGCGCATTGCGTGCTGCCGGTGACGTAGCGGCCGCAGACATACGCGCGCTGGTGGCTCCCTATCTCGCGCGACGGGCGTCCCGATCCTCGTATTGAAACGACACGTTCTTATGGCCATGGTACTGGCGGAATTTTCACCCGCCAGCGCTCAACGCACGATCCTCACGCACATCGGCGTGCCAATATCGATGGATCGGCCGGTGTCGGTCAGCCGGCCGGTTGCGGCATCACGGGCGAAAATCGAGATGCGGTCGGCATTCTGGTTGGCCGAGAACAGATGGCCGCCCGAGGGCGTCAGTGCCAGATTGCGCGGCGTGGCACCGCCGCAAGGCGTATAGTCGACAAGAGCAATCCTGCCGGTTTGCTGGTCGACCGAAAACACGACGATGCTGTCATGACCGCGGTTGGAGCCGTAGAGAAAGCGGCCGTCAGGCGAGATCTGGACGTCGGCACAGTGATTGCCGTCGCGCGCCTCGGGCGGCACGGCCGGCTTGCTGTCGATCACCGTAAGCTTGCCTGATGCTTCGTCCAGCGCCAGCGAGACAACCGTCGAATCCAGCTCGTTCATGACGAACACGAAGCGACCGCCCGGATGCAGTGCGAGATGGCGCGGACCCGCGCCTGGCGCAAGCGCCGACTCGGCGAGTTTCGTCAGGCTGCCGTCGCGCCCGATGCGATAGGACACCAGCCGGTCGATGCCGAGGTCAGCGACGATCGCCATGCCGCCGGCAACCGTCTCGGTTACGCTATGGGCATGCGGCCGCTCCTGGCGGGCAGGATCTGGTCCGGTCCCGCTATGGGCAACGCTCGACAACGGCGCTGTCAGGCCGCCATTCTCACCCAACCCATAGACCACGACCGAGCGATCGGGGCCGCCCTCGCCCATGCCGTAATTGGCGACCAGCAGCTTGGTCCGGTCGCGCGTGATGGTGTTGTGCGCCGTGATGCTGCCCAGCGTCGGCTGCTTGTTGATGTAGGACAGCGTGGCGGTCTGCCTGTCGAAACGGTAGGCCGAGACCACCCCTTCGCGCCAGGTGAACACTTCTGAGTTGGCATAGACGTGGGAGCCGTCCGGCGTCACCGACAGGAAGGTGGGATTGTCGATGTCTCCCGTCTCGGCCAGTTTCTTCGTCTGCAGCGTCCCTTCGTCGAAACTGTAGACACCCAGCCCGATGCCGCGCGCGCCCTGAAAATACGGGGCGTCGCGATTGAGGCTGCCGACGAAAATCAGACAGGCATTCTGCATCACTTCCTCCCTTGTTCCGCCGGCATTGGCCCCAACGGAGCAGGCAAAATTTCGCCGAGACTCGCTTGCAACGCAACCCCATATGTGAAAATACTATTCACAAAAGAAGATTGACGGGAGGATCGATCATGCATTTCGCTGGTCTGCGGCGCGCCCTGATGGACGATTCCCGCTCCCAGAGGAAGTTGTCATGAGCAGTTTCGCGCCAACCGTGGGCGTGGCATCGACACACCCCGCCAACATGCCTAGGGATCACGCCGACCTTCCCGTCTGGAACGCGGAGAACTGGTTCTACGAAGACTGGCCGGTCGGCCAGAAGATCCGCTCGCTGCGCCGGACCATTGCCGAGGGCGACAGCCATCTGTTCAACACGCTGGTGCTCGACATCCATCCATACGTGCAGGACCAGATGTTCGCCGAGACGCAAGGCATTTTCGGCAAGCGGCTGGTGGCAGGGGCCTTCGTGTTCTCGGCCGGGCTCGGTCTCGTCGCCACCAATTGCGTCAACGCCTTTTCGTATGGCTACGACAAATTGCGCTTCATCAAGCCGGTGTTCATAGGCGACACGATCTATTCAATCCGCTCCAACCTCGACAAGAAGCCAAAATACAAGGAAATGGGGCTGATCCGCGCCAGCTATGAAGTCTTCAAGGGTGAAGGCGAGCTCGTGCTTTATTGCGAGCACCTGCAGACGGTGAAGTACCGCAATCCGGCCGATTTCGCCGGTAAGACGGAGAAATAGGCAATGGCTGCCATTGCCGAACTGCCGCTGACCGGGCTCATCGTTGTCGATATGAGCCAGTTCTTGTCCGGGCCTTACTGCTCGCTGCGGCTGCTCGACCTCGGCGCTCGGGTCATCAAGATCGAACGGCCTGACGGCGGCGACCTGTCGCGCCGGCTCTATCTCAGCGACACCGAGATCGGCGGCGATTCCACCATTTTCCATGCGATCAACCGCGCCAAGGAAAGCCTTGCCATCGACTTGAAGGACGAGGCCGACCTTGCGGCGCTGCGCGGCCTGCTGGCCAAGGCCGACGTGCTGATCCAGAATTTCAGGCCCGGCGTCATCGAACGCCTGGGCTTCGATTACGAGGCGGTGCGCAAGATCAATCCGCGCCTGGTCTATGCCTCGATCAGTGGCTATGGCGAGGAAGGCCCGTGGGTCAAGCGGCCGGGGCAGGATCTGCTGGCGCAGGCGCGCTCCGGCGTGATGTGGCTGAACGGCGACGAGGACCAAGGGCCGGTGCCCTTCGGCCTGGCGATCGCCGACATGCTGGCGGGTTCCGCCGCCGCGCAAGGCATCCTCGCCGCACTGGTGCGGCGCGGCGTGACCGGCAAGGGCAGCCATGTCGAGACCAGCCTGCTCGAAGCGCTGGTCGACTTCCAATTCGAGGTGCTGACCACGCACCTCAATGACGGGCGCCGGCTGCCGCGGCGGTCGAGCTTCCGCAGCGCGCACGCCTATCTCTCGGCGCCCTACGGCGTCTATCCGGCCAAGGACGGCTATCTGGCGATCGCCATGACGCCGATCTCGAAACTCGCCGATCTCCTCGGGCTCGAGGAACTTGCGCCCTACCGCGATCAGCCGTCGACCTGGTTCACTGCCCGCGACGAGATCAAGGCGATCATCGCGCAAAAGATCGCAACGAAGACGGTCGACGAATGGCTTGCCATCCTCGAGCCTGCCGACATCTGGTGCGCCAAGGTTTTGACCTGGCCGGAAATGATGGCCAGCGAAGGCTTCCAGGTCCTCGACATGCTGCAGACGGTGACGCGCGAGGATGACGTTTCGATCCTCACCACGCGCTCGCCGCTCAGGGTCGACGGCATCCGAGCCAAGGTCGAGCGGGCCGCGCCGCGCATCGGCGAGCACAGCGCAAAAATCCGCGCGGAGTTCGGGCTGTGAGCGACGCCACGCTCAAAGGCATGACCTGGAGCCATCCGCGCGGCTATGACCCGATGGTCGCCTGTTCGAGACTGTGGAAGCAACAAACTGGCATCGCCGTTGAATGGGACAAGCGCTCGCTGCAGGATTTCGAATCCTTCCCGGTCGAGGAACTGGCCCGTGCCTACGACCTGATCGTCGTCGACCATCCGCATGTCGGCCAGATCACCGCCGAGAATTGCCTGGCGCCGCTCGATGTCGCCGGCCGGGAAGCCGAACGCGCGGCACTTGCGGCGGGCAGTGTCGGCCGGTCCTTTCCGAGCTACAACTGGCAAGGCCGGCAGTGGGCGTTTCCGATCGACGCGGCCAGCCAGGTGCAGGCATGGCGGCCCGACATGCTTTCGGCTGCGCCGGCGAGCTGGGCCGATGCCCTCGATCTGGCCCGGCAAGGCCACGTGATGTTGCCGCTGAGGCCGCCGCATTCGCTGATGGTGTTCTACACGCTTGCCGGCAATCTCGGCCGGCCCGCCGGTGAAGGCCCTGGCGACCACGTGGATCCGGCAGCGGGCAAGCAGGTCTTCGAGATGATGCGCGAGATCGCAGCCCTCGTCGACCCGGCCTGTCTTGGCATGGATCCGATCGCGGTTCTGGAGCAAACGGCCGGATCCGGCTCGCGGATCGCCTGCGCGCCGCTGATCTATGGCTATGTCTCCTATGCCATCGCCGGGTTTCGACCCACCCGCCTGGCTTTCGCGGATATCCCGGCCGCTGGCAATGCCGGCCCCAAAAGCTCGGCGCTCGGCGGGACCGGCATCGCCGTGTCGGCCTTCTCGAGGGCCGGACAGGCAGCAATCGACTTCGCCTACTGGATCGCCAGCGGTGACGTGCAGCGCGGCCCTTACGCCTCGGCCGGCGGCCAGCCGGGCCATGCGGCAGCCTGGGCGGATGCCGCCGTCAACGCCGCCGCCGGCAATTTCTACAAGGACACGCGGACTACGCTCGAAGGTGCCTGGGTGAGGCCGCGGCACGACGGCTACATGGCGTTCCAGCAGGCGGCGTCCGATCGCATCAATCTCGGCCTGAGCGAAAGGCACAATGCCGCTCGCGTCGTTGCCGATCTCAATCGCCTGTTTCGGGAGAGCCTTTCGACGCAGGTGTCCGGCGTTGCCGGCGGAGGAGCCTGAAACAACCGAACGGAGGAGAACATGAACAGCCTGATCCGCGGCCTTATGGCCGCAACCGCACTTGCATCGGTCACGACCATAGCTTGCGCTCAAGACGTTTCGGGCGTGATTGCTGGATTGCCGACCGAACTGAAGGCACAATATGACGGCGCGCCGCAAAAGGTGCTGCCGTCGGCCTGGGATAATTTCACGCCGCCGTCAAAGCCGTGGAAATGGTGCCACTCCGAGTCCTACCAGGGCAATCCGTGGCGCGTCACCGTGACCAAGGAGTTGAAGCGGCTGGTCGACGGCCTGATCGCCGACGGCACCGTGGCGAGCTTCGAGGTGTCGGATTCCAACAACGACGCCAGTCAGCAGATCAACCAGATCCGCGCCTTCATCGACAAGAAATGCTCGATCATCACCTCGATCCCCGGCTCGGCGACGGCGCTGGACGATGCCATCGATGCCGCAGCCAAAGCCGGCATCCCCTTCATCACGGCAGCTGGGTCGGTGACCAGCCCGAATGCGATCAATGTCGATTCCAACTATGCGCGCTGGGGCTACGACATGATGACCGCGATCGGCAAAGCAATGCCGGACGGCGGCAGCGTGCTTCTGGTCGAAGGCATTGCCGGTCACCCGATCGTCGTGCAGGAGCGCCAGGGCGCCGACAAGGCGCTGGCCGAAAATTCAAAGCTCAAGGTCTCGCGCAGCGTCAACGGCAACTGGACTGCAAACGTCACCAAGACGGCGGTGCTGCAGGCGATCGCCACCAATCCGGCGCCGATCGATGCGGTGTGGACGACGGGCAGCGAAAGCCGCGTCGTCGCCGAGGCCTTTGCCGAGGCCGGCCGCCCTGCCCCGCTGATCACCGGCTCGATCACCGGCGATGCGCTCGGCTACTGGAAGGCCAATCCCGACAAATACCGCTTCGAAGGCCATGCGGTTCTGCCGCACTGGACGGCCGAGACGCTGTTTCGTGTCGGCGTGCGCATGCTCGACGGACAGAAGGCGAAGCTCAACACGCTGCTGATCCCGATTCCGCCGGTGCACAATGCCGACCTCGGCGCCTGGTACAAGGACTGCATGACGCCGGACGCCGTCTCGATCTTCCCGGTCCCGCCGAAGGATCCGATGCCGGAGGAATGGCTCGATGCCTACTTCGCCAATCCGGCACCCACCAAGGGCTGGGATTATTCGAAGGTGCCGGACGCCTGCGCCAAGTAGGATACGAAGGCCGGCTCCGCACGGGCGGTGCCGGCTTTCTCCATCAGGATTGCTCATGCTGGAAGTCCAGGCCATCTCGAAACGCTACGGCGAAACGATTGCGCTGGCCAATGCCTCAATCGCATTCCGCGCCGGCACGATCCACACCATCCTGGGCGAGAATGGTTCGGGCAAGAGCACGCTGGTCAAGCTGCTGTCGGGGATCGTCCAGCCGGACAGCGGCGCGATCCTGCTCGACGGAGCGCCCTTTACCGGCCTCTCGCCGGCGGCGTTCCAGGGCGCCGGGTTCGCCACCGTGTTCCAGGAAGTGCTGATCGCGCCTGACCGTTCGGTGACGGACAACATCCTGCTCGGCCTCGACGGCTTGCTGACGCGCACCGTGCCGCGTGCCGAGCGGCGGCAACGCGCGCAAGCGGTGCTGAAGCGCTTCGCGGTGACCGAGATCCCGCTCGACCAGTTGGCCGGGCAATTGCCGCTTGCGGTTCAGCAATTGGTAGTGCTCGCCCGCGCCGTGGTGCGCAGCCCGCGCATTCTCATCCTTGACGAGGTTACGGCGGCGCTCGACTTTGCCGATCGCGAGGCGGTCTTCGCCATGATACGCAAGCTTGCCTCCGAAGGCTGCCTGATCCTGTTCATCACCCATCGCATGGACGAGGTGATGTCGCTTTCGGACCGGATTTCCGTGCTGCGCGGCGGCAGCGTGGTGACGACTGAGGAACGCGGCACGTCCTCCGCATCCGAACTTCTCAGAGCGATGGCGCCACGCACGGCGGCGGAGCTGGCGCATGGCTGATCGCGCCAGCCTTTCGGTGCGTGGCCTGGTGATCGCGCCGGGCGCAAGCCCCATGACGCAAACCATCGCGCCTGGCGAGATCGTCGGCCTTGCCGGCCTCGACGGCCACGGACAGGAGCGGTTCCTGAAAGTGCTGGCCGGCCTGGAACGCCCGGCCGGCGGCGAGGTGACCGTCGAGGCGCCAACCGGAGCACGCGCGATCACCAATTTCCGCAAGGCGGTCGCCGGCGGCATCGCCTATTTGCCGCGCGACCGGCGCACCACCGGCATTTTTCCGACCCAATCGGTGCTCGACAATTTTGCCGTCTCGACGCTGTCGCGCGATATGCGTTTCGGTCTGCTCAGCTTCGCCGCGCGGCGGCAGCGCTATGAACGCTATCGGGACAGACTGTCGATCATCGCGCCACGGCCGGACGCCCCGATCACCACGCTTTCCGGCGGCAATCAGCAGAAGGTGCTGCTGGCCCGCGCATTGGCGCTGGAACCGGCGATCCTGCTCCTCAATGATCCGACGCGCGGTGTCGACGTGGCGACGCGCCATGTCCTCTACGATGTGTTTCGTGGACTGGCGGCGAACGGCATGGCTCTGGTCATCCTGTCGAGCGAGATCGAGGAGATCCTCCTGCTTTGCCATCGCGTGCTGGTGTTCCGCGAACAGCAGGTGGCGGCTGAAATCACCGGAGATGCGATGAAAAGCGATACGGTGATCGCCGCCATGTTCGGGCGCGCGGCATGAGCGGGTTGCGGCGCATGGCGGCGCGATGGCGCGGCGCTGGCTTTGCGGCAGTGCTGCTGGCCATCCTGATCGCGGTCAATCTGCTGCTCAATCCGGCGCGCTTCCATCCTGCCGCCTGGGGGGCGCTGATCGGGCTCGCCGCGCCGCTGATCGGCGCAGCGGTCGCCTCGGCTCCGGTGATCCTCGCTGGGCGCGGCGGCATCGACATTTCCGTCGGGCCATTGATGGGCTTCGTCAATGCGATGGTGATCCAGCTGCTGTTTCTCAGGCTTGGCATATCTTCGCCGCTGGTCATCGTGCCGGCGGCGCTTCTGATCGGCGCGATCGTCGGCGCTGCCAACGGCTTCTTGGCGACCATCGTTCGCATCCAGCCGATCGTTGCGACGCTCGGCACCTATCTGATCCTCACCGGCATGACGCTGACCATCCTGCCGGCGCCGATCGGTCCGGCGCCGGGCTGGCTGAAGGCAATGGCCGGACCCTGGTCGGCACTGCCGCTGGCGCTGATCTTCCTGTTCTGGTGGCTGGTGCGGCAGACGCCTTATTACGACCAGCTGATGGCGGTGGGCAGCGACGACCGCGCCGCCTACACGGCCGGCATTCCGGTGACGAAAGTACGTTTCATCGCCTATGTCATGACCGGCATACTTGCCGCCTGTGCCGGCCTCATGCTGACCGCCCTGATCGGTTCGGCCGACCCTAATATCGGGCCGACCTACACGCTGATCGCGATTGCCGCGGTGGCGCTCGGCGGCGTCAGCCTTGCCGGCGGGCGCGGCGGGCTCGCCGGCGCCGCCATCGGCGCTGTCGACATCTTCCTGCTGCAGAGCGTGCTGACCGCCTTCAACGTCTCCACCTATGTGCTGCAGATCGCCTATGGCGCGATCCTGGTTGTGGCGGTCATCATGACGGCGCTGCAGGAGCGGCTCTCGGGACGGAAAGGCTGAGAAGCATGAGCCGGAACTGGTTCCAGTCCACCAATGCCCGCGTCGCCGGTGCCTTTGCCGTCGCTGTCGCCTTGCATCTCCTTGGCACCTTGCTCATCCCGGGCTACTCCCAGCCGTTCGCCATCCGGGCGCTGCTGGTGATCGCCTCGCTGCTGGCGGTGGCATCGATCGGCCAGACCCTCGTCGTCATCCTGGGCGGTATCGATCTGTCGATCCCCTTCATCATCGGCTTTGCCAATGTCGTTGCCGCACAGCTCTACGGCGTCGGCTGGAATTTTGCTCTTGTCTGCGCGGTCGTCAGCGCGCTCGCCTTACTGATCGGGGCGCTGAACGGCCTGATCTCGCGCGGGCTCGACATCCACCCGCTGATCGTCACGCTCGGCATCGGCATGATTGTGCAAGGCGCCGTCCTGTTGTGGACCGGTGGTTTTCCATCCGGATCGGCGCCGCAAGCGGTTTCCGCCTTCGTTTCGATCGGCGGTTCGGTCGGACCGCTGCCGGTGCCGGGGCTGGTGCCATGCGTCGCGGTGTTGACCTTGCTGGTGGCGCTGGTGCTGGCGCGCACGCCATACGGCCGCCGTCTCTACGCCCTAGGCAGCAATCCAGGTGCTGCGCCGCTGGCGCTGATCGATCCGGTCCGCATGTGGACCGTGACCTATGCCGCGAGCGCCTTCTTCGCCGCCGCAGCCGGCGTGCTGCTGCTCGGCTTCACCGGCTCGGCCTATGGCGATGTCGGCCAGCCCTATCTGTTCCAGACGATCGCGGCAGTGGTGGTCGGCGGCGCCGCCCTTGTCGGCGGCCGCGGCAGCTATTTCGGCACCATTGCCGGCGTGCTGGTGCTGACGGAGATCAACACGCTGTTGATCGGCCTCGGCTTCCGGCCCTCGACCGTGCAGGCGGCACTTGGCCTGGTCATCGTGCTCCTGGTTTCGCTCTACGGTCGCGAGCGGCACGTGTCGGCGACGATCTGAGGCCACCTATTCGTTTGAGCCGCATTTGTGCGACGCCAAGTGATCCGTCACTTGGCTGCAAAATGCTCTACAAACGCCACAGCCGCTTGGCGTTGCCGGAGAGCAGCTTTTGCCGCTCATCGATGCTTGCACCGGCGAGCAGCGCGTGCGTTGCCGCCACCCAGGTCGCAAGCCCGCCGCCAAGCGTGCAGACCGGCCAGTCGCTGCCCCACACAACGCGGTCCCAGCCGAAGCATTCGATGGTGTGCTCGACATAGGAACGCAGCGTTTCGACAGTCCAGGATCCGGCATCCGCATAGGCGACCACACCGGAAATTTTGCCGACGACGTTCGGGCGCCGCGCGATCTCCGCCATGTGCTCGCGCCAGGGGTGCTCGGCACCACCCTTGATGTCGGGCACGCCACAATGGTCGAGCACGAACTGCACATCTGGCGCGAGGTCGGCGAGTGCAATCGCCTTGGGGATCTGGTGCGGCAGAACGACAAGGTCGAAGGTCAGGCCGCTGCCGGCAAGCCGCCTGATGTTTTCACGAAACAGCGCGCCCTCCGAAAGCTCGTCCGGCATGACGTGCAGCACGCGGCGAAAGCCTTTGACGAAAGGATCGGCGCGCTGGCGCTCGAGATAGGCGGCAAAGCCAGGCTCCTCGGGGCGGCAGGAGGCAATTGCCCCCCGCAGCAAGCTGGCCTTTTCCCGCGACAGCGCTTTGACACGGCTGGTTTCAGCCTCGATGTCGGCAGGATCGACATCGACCTCCATATGCAATGCGCCCTCGATGCCGGCGCGGCGGGCCTGGACTGCATATTCGTCGTAGGAGAAATCGCGGTTGAGTGCCGGCACGCCGGCCAGCCAGGGATAGCGCAGCGCGGACTGGTCGATCAGGTGCAGATGGGTGTCGAAGATCATGGTGGCGCGCTCCTCCTTGGCGACTTCGAGATCATCTCACGGAGAAATTCTTCATTCAAATAAGAATTCATCTCGATTGCTTGACGGTCGATCCCGCCAGTTGCGACAGCTTTTCGGTCGCTGCCAGCAGCAGCTCAATCGTCCTCGTAATGTCGGGCGCCTTGGGTGCGTTGACCAGGGTTATGTAGGGGATCGACAGCGCGGCGATCGCCCTGCCGTCCGAGCCGAGAACCGGTGTCGACAGGTTGAAGACACCGGCGGTCTGCATCGATGCCATCATCTCGTAGCCGCGTTCCCGGATCTGGTCGAGGCGGGCAAAGAACTCCGGCGATTGCGGTGGCTTGTCGGTGCTGCGCAGATGTTCTGAGATCATCATCTGCCGCTCTTCCGGCTGGCGGAACGCCAGCAGCACATGGCCGGAGCCGGTGTCGAACAGGCTGATATGCGAGCCGACGCGGATCGAGATGCCCCAGTAATCCGGCGCCTCCTGCTGGGCAATCACCACGGCGGAGCCGCGATCGAAAACGACGAGCTGGTTTGCCTGCTGCGAGGTTTCTGCCAGCTCGCGCATCAGCGGCGTCGCGTAGGAAACCAGCCGGCGCACCGGCGCGTGCAGCTGCGCCAGGCCAAACAGCTTGAGCGTCAGCGAATAACGGTCGCCATCCGGCCGCGTGACGTAGCCGCGCCGCACCAGCCGGTCCAGCATGCGGTAGAACTCGTTCGGACTGCGGTCGAGCTTCTTGGCGATTTCCGCCTGCGTCAGGCCGCCATCGACACCGGCCAGCAACTCGAGGATGTCGAGCCCCTTGTCCAGCGCCGGGGCTCGATAGCGGTCATCTTCCTCGTCCTCTGCCATTGGGCTTCTCCAGTGAATTGCACTTTTCATATACGCATAACGGTATTGTTTCCGAAAGAACTTTCGGCTTGACGATCCTGTAAATGTTTTGTTTGTATATGAATGAAGCTGCCGATCCGCCCTCGCTATGGATCGACGCGGACTCTTGGGAGGATACCGATGACGAAACTGTTTTGCGGCCTGTCGGCCGGCGTAACGCTGCTCGCACTGGGTGCGAGTGCCCTTGCTGCCGACCTGCCCGGCAAATTCGACGGCGTCACCATCGACGCCAAGCTGATCGGCGGCCAGCAATATGAAGGGCTGTACGCGCGCATCGGCGAATGGGAAAAACTGACCGGCGCCAAGGTCAACGTGATCTCGAAGAAAAACCACTTCGAGCTCGACAAGGAAATCAAGTCGGACATCGCCTCCGGCAGCATCAACTGGTGCGTTGGGTCGAACCACTCGTCCTTCGCGCCGCAATATCCTGATATCTACACCGATCTCAACAAGCTGCTGCCGAAGGAGGAGATCGACGCCTTCGTGCCGTCGACGATCAAGGCCTCGACGCTCGACGACAAGCTGGTGATGCTGCCTCGCGCGCAGTTCGACGTCTCGGCGCTCTATTACCAGAAGAGTCTCTACCAGGACGAAGCCAAGAAGGCCGCCTACAAGGCCAAATACGGCAAGGAGCTGACACCGCCCGACACCTGGGACGAGGTCGCCCAGCAGGCGGAATTCTTCGCCAGCCCGCCCGATTTCTACGGCACCCAGTTCGCCGGCAAGGAAGAGGCGATCAACGGACGCTTTTACGAGATGCTCATCGCCGACGGCGGCGAATACCTCGACAAGGACGGCAAGCCGGCCTTCAACTCGGAAGCCGGCGTGCACGCGCTCGACTGGTTCGTCAATCTCTACAAGGCCAAGGCGGTGCCGGCCGGCACCACCAACTATCTGTGGGACGATCTCGGCCAGGGCTTTGCCTCCGGCACCGTCGCCATCAACCTCGACTGGCCGGGCTGGGCAGGCTTCTTCAACGATCCGAAGTCATCGAAGGTCGCCGGCAATGTCGGCGTGAAGGTGGCGCCGAAGGGATCGGCCGGCATTCGCACCGGCTGGTCGGGGCACCACGGATTTTCGGTCACCGAAAACTGCGCCAGCAAGGAAGCCGCGGCGTCGCTGGTCTGGTTCCTGACCAATGAGGACAGCCAGAAGCTCGAGGCGGCAAGCGGCCCACTGCCGACCCGCACGGCGGTGTGGGACTGGGACATCCAGCAGGCGGCCAGCGATCCTTACAAGAAGGAAGTGCTGGCGGCTTTCCAGGAAGAGGCAAAGCACGCTTTTGCCGTGCCGCAGACACCTGAATGGATCGAAATCTCCAACGCCGTCTATCCCGAATTGCAGGCCGCCATCCTGGGCGACAAGACCTCCAAGCAGGCGCTGGACGACGCTGCCGCCAAGGCCACCCAAATCCTCGAGGACGCCGGCAAGCTTTGACCATTCTCCCAAGGGGGCGCCGCTCATCGAAGAGCGGCGTCCCCGAACTTTTTGCGAACCATGCGCAACACGCTTTGTCTTGATCCCGGCTGGCCGATGGCGGCCTTCGGTGTCCGGGCACCAACCAGAACCGGATCGCCATGAAAGGCTGGAGACCTTCGCCGCCATTGCTGCTCCTGCTGCCGGCGGTGATCGTTCTGGCGGCGGTGGTGGTGGTGCCGCTGCTGCTTTCGCTCTATTCCAGCTTCACGCCGTTCCGGCTGACCAGGCCGGAGACGTTCTGGGTCTTCATCGGCGCGCGCAACTACGTCGCCATCCTGACCAGCCGCGCTTTCTGGGTCGCCTTTGCGCGCACCGTGGTGCTGCTGACGGTGGCGCTCAACCTGGAAATGCTGATCGGGCTCGGGCTGGCCCTGCTGGTGGAGAAGGCATCGCGCGGCCAGCGGATCCTGCGCACCATCATGATGTTTCCGATGATGTTTTCGCCGATCCTCGTCGGCTTCCAGTTCAAATTCATGTTCAACGACAATATCGGCCTGGTGAACAACGCCCTGCAGGGGCTCGGCCTGACTGACCGCGCCATCCCGTGGCTGATCGACGGCAATCTCGCCTTCATTGCCATCCTGACCGCCGAGATCTGGTCGTCGACTTCGGTGTTCGCGATCCTGATCCTGGCCGGGCTGCTGGCGATGCCGCGCGAACCGGTCGAGGCGGCCCGCGTCGACGGCTGCACGCCGTGGCAGACATTCCGCTATGTCACCTGGCCGTTCATCATGCCGTTTGCTTTCATTGCCATGACCATCCGCTCACTCGACGTCGCGCGCGCCTACGACATCGTCAAGATCATGACCGACGGCGGCCCCGCCGGCCGCACTGAACTGGTCTGGACACTGGTCGCCCGCACCGCCTATGGCGACGCCAGGATGGGCCTGGCCAATGCCATGGCCTATTTCTCGATCCTGCTGTCGATCCTGTTCACCGTCTATTTCTACCGCAAGCTCGCCGCGGCGCGCACGCAGATCGCGGCGGAGTGGTGAGGATGGACCAGAACAGCCTGCATCGCGTCGGCAACAAAGCGCTCGGCATCGTTCACGGCATCGGACTGTTCCTGGCCATGCTGGTCATCTGCCTGCCCGGCATCTGGATCGTGCTGTCGTCGCTGCGGCCGACCGTCGAAATCATGGCCAAGCCGCCGGTGTGGATCCCGCAGCAACTCTCGCTCGACGCCTACATCGCCATGTTCAGCGGCGTCGGCCAGGGCGGCATTCCGGTGCTCGACTACTTCCGCAATTCGCTGATCATCTCGGTGACCTCGACGGTGATCGCCATCGTCATCGGCATGGCCGGCGGCTACGCCTTTGCGCGCTACCGCTTTCGCGCCAAGTCGGCGATGTTCCTCGGCCTGATGCTGACGCGCACGGTGCCCGGCATCGCGCTGTCGCTGCCGCTGTTCTTCGTCTTTGCGCGGCTCGGCATCATCGACACGCATTTCGGGCTGATCCTGGTCTATGTCGCGCTCAACGTGCCGTTCACCGTCTGGCTGATCGACGGCTTTTTCCGCCAGGTACCGAAAGACCTCGCCGAAGCCGCGCAGATCGACGGCTGCACGCGCTGGCAGGCCTTCTGGCAGGTCGAGTTTCCGTTGGCCGGGCCCGGCATCGCCTCGGCCGGCATCTTTGCCTTCCTCACCTCCTGGAACGAGTTCGCGCTCGCCTCGCAGCTGACGCGCTCGATCAACTCCAAGACCCTGCCGGTCGGCCTGCTCGACTATACGGCCGAATTCACCATCGACTGGCGCGGCATGTGCGCGCTCGCCGTGGTCATGGTCATACCGGCGCTCACGCTTACCTTCATCGTCCAGAAACACCTCGTCGGCGGCCTCACTTCCGGCGCGGTGAAAGGCTGACATGGCAACCGTATCGCTCAAGAACCTCACCAAAAGCTACGGCCCGGTGGCGGTGGTGCACGGCATCGATCTCGAGGTCGCCGACCGCGAATTCATCGCGCTGGTCGGGCCGTCCGGCTGCGGCAAGTCGACAACCCTGCGCATGATCGCCGGCCTCGAGGCGATCAGCGACGGGATCATCGAGATCGGCGGCCGCATGGTCAACGACCTGCCGCCGCGCTCGCGCAACATCTCGATGGTGTTCCAGTCCTACGCGCTCTACCCGCATATGACGGTGCGCGAAAACCTCGGCTTCTCGCTCAAGATAGCGGGCGCCGCGAAAGAAGAAATGGACCGTCGCGTCGCCGAAGCGTCCGGCATTCTCGGCCTCGACCAATTGCTCGACCGCCGGCCGTCGCAGCTGTCCGGCGGACAGCGCCAGCGCGTCGCCATGGGCCGCGCCATCGTGCGCGATCCCGACGTCTTCCTGTTCGACGAGCCGCTTTCAAATCTCGACGCCAAGCTTCGGACGCAGATGCGCACCGAGATCAAGAAACTGCATGCCAAGGTCAAGTCGACGGTGATCTACGTCACCCATGACCAGGTCGAAGCGATGACATTGGCGGACCGTATCGTCATCATGCGTGACGGTTTCATCGAGCAGGTCGGCACACCCGACGAGGTCTTCCGCCGGCCCCAGACACGCTTCGTCGCGGGCTTCATCGGCTCGCCGCCGATGAATCTGCATGAGGCGGTTGTCGACGACGGACAGTTGCTGTTCGCCAGCGGCGAGAGGCTGCCTTTGCCCAGCCAGTTCAAGGCCAATATCGAGGCCGGCGACAAAGTCGTGTTCGGCCTCAGGCCCGACGACATTTATCCGACCGGGCATGGCATCAGCTCCGGCGAAGACGTCGACGTCCACCAGCTGGAGTTGCCGGTGACCGTCACCGAGCCGCTCGGCAACGAGACGCTGGTGTTCGCCGAATTCAACGGCAGCGACTGGGTATCGCGGATGCTCAATCCAAAGCCGCTGAAAGCCGGCGACCGGGTCAAGATGAGCCTGGACCTGTCGCAGGCCCATCTGTTTTCTGCTGAAACGGGCAAGACATTGCGAGGTTAAAACCATGGCAAAGATCGAGAAAATCGAACTGCGGATGGTCGACCTGGTGCCGAAGGTCAAGCGCACCGATGCCATCCAGAGTTTTGTCAGCCAGGAAACACCGATCGTCACCATCACCGACGCCGACGGCGCGGTCGGCACCGGCTACAGCTATACGATCGGCACGGGCGGCTCCTCGGTGATGCGGCTGCTGGCCGACCACCTTGCGCCGCGGCTGATCGGCCGCGACGCCGACATGATCGAGGCGATCTGGCACGAGCTGGAGTTCGCCAGCCATGCCACGACGATCGGCGCGATCACGGCAATCGCGCTGGCGGCCATCGACACTGCCCTTTGGGACCTGCGGGCCAAGAAAAAGAGGCTGCCGCTGTGGAAGCTGGCCGGCGGCGCCAAGGACCGCTGCCCGCTCTACACGACCGAAGGCGGTTGGCTGCATATCGAAACCGAGGCACTGGTCGAGGATGCGCTGGCCGCCAAGGGCAAGGGGTTTCGCGGCTCGAAGGTCAAGATCGGCAAGCCGCACGGCTCCGAGGATCTTGCCCGGCTGACGGCGGTCCGCCGGGCGGTTGGAGACTCCTACGAAATCATGACCGACTGCAACCAGGGCTTTTCTGTCGACGAGGCGATCCGCCGGGCCGAGCGCCTGCGTGAACTCGACCTCGCCTGGATCGAGGAACCGCTGCCGGCCGACGACATAGACGGCCATATCCGCCTGTCGAATGCGACGTCGACGCCGGTCGCCGTCGGCGAGTCGCTCTACTCGATCCGGCATTTCCGCGAATATATGCAGAAGGGCGCGTGCTCGATCGTGCAGGTCGATGTCGGCCGCATCGGCGGCATCACGCCGTGGCTGAAGGTGGCGCATGCAGCCGAGGCGTTCGACATACCGGTCTGCCCGCATTTCCTGATGGAACTGCATGTCAGCCTGACATGCGCCGTTCAGAACGGCAGATATGTCGAGTATATTCCCCAGCTCGACGAGCTGACCGGCAAGAAAATGCGTATCGAGGACGGGCACGCATTGGCACCGGACGAACCCGGCATCGGCATCGACTGGGACTGGGATGCGATCAAGGCGAAGAGCATCGCGGAATTCACCATGGCGATAAAAAAATAGGAGGCGGACATGCAGCGAATGGGAATGGTGCTCGGCCTCAAGCCGGAGAAAGTCGCCGAGTATGTGCGGCTTCACGCCGCCGTCTGGCCGGACGTCCTCAAGATGATTTCCGCCTGCAACATCAAGAATTATTCGATTTATCTGAGGGAGCCGGAGCACCTTTTGTTCAGCACCTTGGAGTACCACGGCACCGACTATGCCGCCGACATGGCGAAGATGGCTGCCGATCCCACGACGCAGGAATGGTGGGCGCTCTGCATGCCATGCCAGGAGCCGCTGCCGACCCGCAAGGAGGGCGAGTGGTGGGCGTCGATGGACGAAGTCTTCCATTATGACTGATGACATTTTCGATCCTGCCTCGCTTTCCCAGGCCTGGGCACAGCCGTCAAAGCCCCGGCCGATCGTGATTTTCGGCGCCGGCTCGATCGTCGGCGATGCGCATTTCCCGGCCTATGGGAAAGCCGGCTTCCCGGTTGCCGGGCTGTTCGACCCCGACCTGGCCAAGGCGGAAAAACTCGCCTCGAAATGGGGCGTCACCGCTTACCGGTCGGTCGAGGAAGCTGCGTCAATCAAGGACGCCGTCTTCGATCTGGCGACGCCGCCGGCTCACCACGCCGGGGTGCTCAGGGCGCTGTCCGATGGTGCGGTGGCGCTGATCCAGAAGCCGATGGGCAGCAATCTCGCCGAGGCGACCGAGATCCTCGAAATCTGCCGCTCCAAAGACCTGAAGGCGGCGGTGAATTTCCAGCTGCGCTTCGCGCCGATGATGCTGGCGCTCAAGGATGCGATCGCCAAGGGCTGGCTGGGCGAAGTGGTCGATTTCGATGCATGGCTGGCGCTGGCGACACCCTGGCATCTCTGGGAATTCCTGTTGCAGGCGCCGCGCGTCGAGATCGCCATGCATTCCATCCATTATCTCGACCTGATCCGGCAATTGCTCGGCGACCCCAAGGGGGTTCACGCCAAGACGCTCGGCCATCCCGGCCACAAGGTTGCGCAAACGCGCACCAGCGCGATTCTCGACTATGGCGACACGGTGCGCTGTGCACTGTCGATCAACCACGATCACAAATTCGGTCGAAAACACCAGGCCTGCGAATTCCGCATCTGCGGCACCGAAGGCGCCGCTTACCTCAAACTGGGCGTCAACCTCGACTATCCGCGCGGCGAGCCGGACATTCTCGAAATCTACCCCAAAGGCGGCACGGACTGGATTGCGGTTCCACTCGTCGGCGCATGGTTTCCGGACGCCTTTGCCGGCCGCATGGCCAATGTCCAGCGCTACGCGTCGGGCGAGGACGCCGAGCTTGTCAGTTCCGTCGAGGACGGCTGGAACACCATGGCGCTGGTCGAAGCCGCCTACCGATCGAGCGCGGCGCCGGCAACACCGATAGCGGCGAGGCCCTGACATGGAGCAGACAGTCTATTTCGAGGACTACCGGATCGGGTCGTCGCGCATGACCAGCGGGCGCACCATCACCGAGACCGACTTCGTCGTCCATGCCGGCCATACCGGTGATTTCTTTCCCCACCACATGGACGCCGAGTTCATGAAGACGATGCCGTTCGGGCAGCGCATCGCCCACGGCACGCTGGTGTTTTCGGTCGGCGTCGGGCTGACGGCCAGCGTCGTCAACCCGGTTGCCTTCTCCTATGGCTACGACCGGCTGCGCTTCATCAAGCCGGTGTTCATCGGCGATACGATCAGGACCCGCACCACCATCTCGGCTAGGGAAGACGACCCGAAGCGACCCGATTCAGGCCGGGTCGTCGAGCGCTGCGAGGTGATCAACCAGCATGGCGACGTGGTGCTCGTCGCCGATCACATCTACATCGTCGAGCGTCGCGACAAGCCGAGCAGAGCCTCGACAGATGACGCTGAAACCTAAAGACAAAAAAACCGCCTTGCGGCGGGTCCTCGGTGAATCATCACCATACGCAAATTAGTAGCATAGCTGCCGGCACAAAGCAAGAACAAAATGTGGCAAACCGGATAAATCGCGACAGGTTGCGCTGCCCCTTATCGCCCTGCGAACCCCGACTTGCAGGACTTGGGTTCCGCGGAGCAGGCGGATAGAGGTGGTGCCGACATCGGGAATTGGTCATATCCGGTTGACCGGATATACAGGCTTGCCGCCGCGCAGGACCGATGCGACATCGGCAAACACCTTGTTGCGAACCTCCGCGTAAGACTGGGTCGAGTAGTGCGCCGCGTGTGGACTGACCAGGACGGTGTCCAGCGCCAGCAGCGGATTATCGGGCGAAGGCGGCTCCCGCTCGAACGTGTCGATGCCGGCGCCTGCCAGATGGCCGCGCCGGATCGCGTCCGCCAATGCGACCTCGTCGACCAGGCCGCCGCGGGCCACGTTGATGAGTATCGCCCCTTCCTTCATCCGCGACAGGGCTTGCGCCGACATGATGTTTCTGGTCTCCGGTGTCGCTGGAACGTGCAGCGAGACGATGTCGGCCCTGGCCAGCAACTCGTCGAAGCCGACCGGTTCGGCATCACCGGCCGCGATTCGCTCGGCCGGCATATGCGGATCGTAGGCGATGATGTGGTAGCCGAAGACCCGCGCCCGCTCGGCAGTCAGCCGCCCGATCTGGCCGAAGCCGATCAGGCCGAGGATCTGCCTGTCGGGCCGTGTGATGCCGGCGCCGTCGGTCATTGCAGCCCAGCGGCCGGCGCGCACCGCGCTGTCGAACTGCTTCAGCCTGCGCGTCAAGGCCAGGATCAGGGCCATGGCGTGGGTGCTGACTTCAACCAGATTGGCGTCCGGCACGTAGGTTACCTGAACACCGGCACGGCTGGCGGCCTCGACGTCGATCGAATCGAGCCCTACGCCGAACCGTCCGATGACCTTGAGCCCCTTCAGTTCCGCCAAAACGCGAGCCGTGATCGGCTCTCGCAATACCATCAATGCGTCGGCGTCGCGGCAGTGTTCGATCAGGGCATCTTCCGTGAGCAGCGTCTTTTCGACAAACTCGGCGTTCAAGCCGTCGAGGTAGCGCAGCTGCTCCTCCTCGACTGACAGCACACCGTCGGTCTTGATGATCTTCATGGCAAACTCTTGCTATGAGGCGCTGCGCGCCGAGGCGACGCCGGCGGCAAGGCCGGCCCCGAGAAACATCGTGTCGCTGGCCAGCATGTAGAAGCTGATGCCGTGCCGCGACCATTTGCTGACATCATCCGCCGAAGGGCGAAAGATGCCGACGGCCTTGCGGGCCGTGCGCGCCGCGGCCGCGATCCTCATAATCGCTGCATTGAGCTTTTCCTGGCCGGCCGGCCCCATGGCGTCGATCGAAACCGACAGGTCGCCGGGACCGATGAAGATCACGTCGACGCCGTCGACCTGGACGATGTCGTCGATGTTGGCGAGCCCTTCGGCCGTCTCGACCTGGATGGCGACCGTCAGGACATCGTTGGCCGATTTGAGGTAGTCCGGAATGCTGTAGCCATAACCGGCGGCGCGGCCCGGGCCGACACCGCGGGCGCCGACCGGCGGGTAACGGCAGGCCATGACCGCCATGCGCGCTTGCTCGGCCGTGGAGACGCGCGGTACCAGGACACCCGACGCGCCGGCGTCGAGCGCGGCGGCCATCCACTCCGGCGTGTGGCCGGGAACGCGCACCATCGCGGGAACCTTGTGGACATCGGCGGCGCGGATCAGATCCTCGAGCCGTTCGCGGCCGATCTGCGAATGCTCCCAGTCGATGCACAGGAAATCGACCCCGCTGGCGGCGGCCACTTCGACCGCCACAGGGTGCGGGATGGCGCAGAAGGTGCCGATGAGGCGATCGAGAGAGATACATTTCTTGCGAAAGTCGTACATGAAATCTCCAGAAATTTTCGGCGTCGGCAAAAACCTGTTTGCCTATGTGGCCCTTGACGAAGGATGCACGGCTTCCGTCGACATCGGAAAATGCCGGCTGCCGCCTGAAAACGGCGGGAAGGTCTTGTAGTCGGCGCGCATCTCCAGCCGCGCCGGCGATTGCAGCGCGTGCGTCAATGCAGCGGGACTGTCGAACATGACGCGATTGCGCTGCATATGGTCGATCCGCGGCCAGGGCAGCGAACCGCACCAATCCAGTCGCGACAGAACCTCGATGTGGCGAATGCCGGGGAAGCCCCGCATCAATTGCGGATGATGCGTCACATAGTGGTAGAGCCAGGCATTCATGTCTTCGGCCGGCCCGGGATAGTGGACAAGATAGCTGCAGGGGAGCCCGGACGTCTTGACGCCAGCGTCGTCGACGGGAAACGGACGCACGCACATTGCCTGTTGCGTCGGCCTCGAACCGGCGATGCTCGACAGCATACCAGGTGCGGCAAGCGCCTGCAGATGGCCGGACGGCGCCAGCGCCGCCTCCATGTCCGCCAGTTCGTCGAAATAGAGCTGGAAGCCGAAGACCGGCGGCGGACCATCGTTGTTGAACATGTCCGCCACTTCGGGCAGATAGATGTTTGCAAGCGCAAGGCCCGGCGTCGATGCAATCACACGCCGCACGGCGTCAACATCTTCGCCGGCGATGGCCAAATTTGCCTCGCGGTCATCATGGAAGAAAGCAAGATAGGCAAAGCGCATGTGGACACCTGCTGGATCGAGTTCGACTAGATCAAATTCGGAAGAAAGAGAGCGATCTGCGGAAAGAGGACAATCAGCAGGATCAGCAGAAGCGTCAGCGCGATGTAAGGCGCCGCAGCCATGGCAACCGTCTTGAGCGATGTGCCTTTCGGCGCAACGCCGATCATGATGAACAGCAGCAGGCCAAACGGCGGCGTGGTGAAGCCGACCTCGTAGGCGAGCAGCAGGATCAGCCCGAACCATACCGGCTCGTAGCCGAATTGCTGGGCGATCGGCAGGAAGATCGGCAGCGTGATCAGCATCATCGAGACCTGATCCATGAACATGCCGAGCAGCAGGATGACGAGCACCATCATGAGCAGCATGGGATACGGTCCAAGATCGTAGCCGACGATGAACTGGATAAAGCCGTTGGAGGCGCCGGAGAAGGCGAATATCTGCGAGAACGTCGTCGAAGCCGAGATGATCAGGAAGGTCATGCCGGTGACCTTCATCGCATCGTCCAGCGACTTCCAGACAACCGACCAGCTGAACCGCCGGTAGACAAACAACAAGGCGAAGACAGCGGCACAGCCGAGGCCTGCCGACTCGGTCGGGGTCGCTATTCCAAGGATGATCGTGCCGACCACCATGAACACGATGACGCTCATCGGAATGATGTTGACGGCGACCGCCCTCACCTTCTCGGCCGCGGGGACGGCGGGCACCGGATAGTGCGGAGCGGCGTCCGGATCGATCTTTGTCTGCGCGAAGATCAGCGCCGCGTACATGAGAACGAGCAGCAGTCCCGGCAGAGCCCCCGCTATGAGCAGCGCGCCGACGTCGATCTGGGCCAGCGAGCCGAGCAAGACGGCCAGCGAGGATGGCGGGATGATGACGGCAAGGCTTCCGGCGCCAAGCACCGGGCCGTAGGCCATGTGCGGCTTGTAGCCCCGCTTCAGCATCTCGGGCACCATCAGCGAGCCCATCATGCCGGTATTGGCGAGGCTCGAGCCCGACAGCGCGGAAAAGATCGTGCCGGCGGCCAGCACGACATAGGCGAGGCGTCCGCGCAGATTGCCGATGCACAGGTCGAGCGCGTAGACGACCTTCTCGCCGAGGCCGGAGCGGAAGAACAGGCTGCCCATGACGAGAAACATCGGCAGCGGGGCAAGCGCGTAGGTCGAGACAGCGTCGGAGAAGTTGGCGACCATCTGCGTCACGCCGATCGAGCCGCCGAAGAACAGATACAGCCCGATCACATTGGTGACGAAGAACGCGAAGGCGACCGGCAGCCCAAGGCCCATCAACACCAGGATGGTGCCAACGAGCACGGCGAATGGAAACAGCCAGGCCACCGGTCAGAGCCCTTCCATTTCCAGCGGATCGAGCGTGTACAGCGTGTCACGGCCGAGCAGATATCTGAGCCATTCCAGCGCCGAGAGATAGAAGGCGAGCATGATGGGCAGAAAGACCAGCCATTTCGGCATATCGAAGCTGCGCGTTTCGTATTCGCCGCCCGCAACGGCACTTGTCAGCGAAGACAGAGCGACGCTGCCGAGGTAGAGGCTGACGCCGATGCAGGCGAGATAGACCAGCTTTTCAAGCACCACCCGTGCCCGCACCGGCAGCGCCTGGCGCAGGAACTCGACGAAGACATGGCCCTTGCTGTGGACCAGCCAGGGCATCGGCAGGAATGCCGCGTAGAGCAGGCCGTATTCCGTCGCCGACACCGCCCAGGCAAGCGGCCTCAGGCCCAGATTGCGGACGCACACATCAGCAACCACCGCGACGATGATGAGGCCAAGCACCACTTTTGCCGCCGCCGCCAACGCAAGGCTCAGCTTCCCAATCGCTGCAAACAATCTGTCCATGCCCGACGACCCCCATGTCCACCTTCGTCCTCTTGGCCCAGCTTTGATGGAGGGCACGCAAGGCACCCTCGGCTCGGGCTACTGGAAGAATTTCTTCAACTGATCGATGTTGGTGGGATCGCGTTTGGCCATTCTCGCCCAGCTCGCCTGCGTGGCAGCCGCCAGGAATTTGTCGCGGCCGGCGCCGGTCAAGCTGATCACCTTCTGCCCGCCGTCGATCATCGCCTGTGCCTGTTTTTCGGACTGGGCAAGGTTGGCGTCATAGCTCGCGCGCTCGTATTCGACGGCCGTGTCGGCAAGCAGCTTCTGCGCTTCGGGCGACAGCGTGTCCCATTTGGCCTTGTTGATCGAGATCAGCACGTCGGTTTTGAAGAACTGCGGGTCGACACGGTATTTGGTGAATTTGTCCCAGCCGAACGACGCATAGCCAAACACGGTATACGCGTTGGCATTGACGACGCCGCGCTCGAGCGAGGTATAGACATCCCCCGGCGCTTGCACGATCACCGTTGCGCCCAAGGATTCAAGGAAATCGCGGTAGAGCGGCGACGAGCGGATCTTCAGACTGCCCCAGTCGATGCTGCCTTCGCTGTTGAGCTTGGGTTCGTCGACGGTGAAGACGTTGAAGCCCGAGCCCGCGTCGACATGCGCCAGCAGATGGGCATTGGCCTTCTTCTCGAAAATCCCGCTGATGAAGTCCCAGCCGCCATTGTCGCGAACCTCCCACGGCGTCTTCGTCGATGCGGAGAAAACCTCGCCTTCGGGCACGAGTTCGAGGAACTGCCCTGCCGGTGTGTCGATCACATCGATCAGGCCGCTCCTGAGCGCCGCGCCCTGCTGGATCGGCGGAATGACCTCCGGCCCGCCACGGACGTTGATCTGGACCACGCCCTTGCCCTTTTCGTTCACCTTCTGAACGAACTTCAGGAAGCTCTGCGCGTAGCCGTTCTGCGTCGGCGTAAAATGCACGGCGTTGAGGACGACCTCTTCGGCCGAGGCGCTACCCGCCACACCCGACATGAGTGCAGCCAGAACAAGGGATTTCCAAATGCGCATTGCCATACTCCCTTTGATAGTTCGTCCATGATCGGGTTCGATCTAAAATTGCAATCGCCGCGCCGCCGCGTGAACGGCGGTTAGTTGGCATCATCTCCTACTGTCAGGAACCGCCCATGCGCGTAGAAGACCGGCGATCGATGAGCGCGGTCCAGCGCAACGCCCGACACGATGCCGATGACGATCATGTGCGATGCCCGCACGATGATTTCGGCCACCCGGCATTCGAATATTGCCCGTGCGCCGACAAGCAAGGGCGCGCCGGTTTCGCCACGCACCCATGATCCGGACGAGAACCGCGCGGCGCCCTTGGCTTTGGTCATGCCGCCAAAGGCACGTACAACGTTCTCCTGGTCGCCGGCGGGAAGATTGACCGAAAACGGCAAACCTTCGTGAATGACCGAGGCAAAGGTGCTGCCGCGGTTGACACAAGCCAGCAGCGACGGCGGCTCGGCGCTGAACGAGCAGAGAGCCGTCGCCGTGATGCCGCAAAAACCGATCTCGTCATGTTCCGACGCGAGGATGGCGACCGAGCCCGCCACGGCCCGCATAGCCTGCTTGAACGCGCGCGGATTGATGGAGTCGTGCCCATCCACCCACGGCGTCGGAATGGCGGCCGCCGGCATCAATTTACTCGAAGCCCGGCCTGGCGCATCAGCGGCAGCACGCGGTCGCAGAAGAAGGGCAATTCGTAGGTGTAGTTGACGAATGTGAGGGCGGCGCCGGAATAACCCTGTTCCATGATCTCGGTGAGGTCGTCGACGATCTTTTCCGGCGTGCCGATGAGCGGGAACGTCCCGGCACCACCGGCGAACCTTTGCCGATATTCGGTGAAAGCCTTCGCATCGTGCGAGTTCGCGAATTCCTTCTTCTTGCGCATGTGCTCGTCGACCGCACCCTCGTCCGCGCATTCCAACGCGTAGTGCCGGTAGTAATCCTCGGCTTCCTGCTGGGTCTCCCGGCAGACGACGTGACAAACTGTACAGACGCCGACTTCGCGCCCGACTTCGGCCGCGCGGTTGGTGATGTCGACCACATGCGCACGGCCGTCGGCAATTTCGGAAAACGTCGAAAACAGATAATCGCAGTGGCGCGCTGCGTAGTTGCGCCCCGGCGCGCCGAAGGCGGCGTTCATGGTCACCGGTCGCGGCGCCTGCAGGCTTGGCGGCCGGCTGACGACCCCCTTCAGATCATAGAACTCGCCGCCGAAGTCGAACGGCTCCCTCGATTGATAGGCACGCACGATGATGTTGATCCATTCCTCCGCTTGATCGTAGGTTCGATCGCCGACCGTCTGCCCGAACATCGCGAACTCGTCGGGGTTCCAGCCGCAGACAATGTTCAAGCCGGCCCGCCCATTGGAGATGTGGTCGACCGTCGCCAGCGCTTTTGCAGCCTGCAGCGGATGAACCAGCGGCACATGCACCGTCATGAACAGGCCGATGTTTTCCGTGGCGACAGCAAGGCCCGCCGCCCAGGTGAAAGTCTCGAACGACCATTCCCGCACATGCGTCAAACCGCCGAAGCCGCGCCAGCGGGCGATCGGCAGCAGAAACTCGAGGCCGGCGCGGTCGGCGATGCAGGCGGAATTGAGGTTGTCCTCCCAGCGGGCACGCCAGCGCTCGGGGACGGTAGTCATTGCCAGGCCGCCATCGGCGTTCATTGAAAATACGCCGAGCTTGAACCTGTTCGGCCCTTTCAGCGGGTGCTGCTTCCTGATCATGCTTTCCCCTGCCGCGACATGCCCTCACCTTCACCGTTGGAGTTTTGAAACGGTGGGCTAAGCTTCATGAAACGCTCCTCGGCGTTCTGAATGAAGTGGGTCATGCGGTCGTAAGCGGCGACGGCGTCGCGCTTGACGAATGCCTCATAGATTGCGCGCATGCCGGCAACGATGACGGCCTGCGTCGGCTGGTGCGACAGCGTCCTTAAGCGCACGACGAGCACATGGTCGGCGAACCTTGCAATCGTTTGGGAAAGGCGCTCGTTCTCGACGGCGCCGAGCCAACAATTCCTGAATGCCGAATTGGCCTGGAAAAAGCGGTCGGCATCGCCGGCGGCGGCCGCAGCCTCGGCCTCCCGAAGCGCGGCTGCCAGGGTCTTGAGGCCAGCGGCGTCAAGTGTCCGTGCCGCGTGCGCGGCGGCCCGTGGCTCAAGCAGGCGGCGGACCTCGAAGATGTCGGCGACATCCGTCGCGGTAAGCGTGGGCAGGGTGAAGCCGCGTGTCGTGCCGACGAGATAGCCCTCATGCACCAACTGCATCAAGGCGTCACGGACAGGCATTCTGGAAATGCCGAGCTGGGCGGCAATATCGACATCGACGAGCTTCTGGCCAGGCGCCAATTCGCCATGCTGTATCGTCAGCCGGATTTGTTGATAGACCTGGGCACGCAGATTGCCATCGCCAACCCGTTTGAGCTCTATCGTTTCCGTCATCCACGCCTTCCCATGCGAAGATTTCGTATATTGTTTGAGGCTGTGTTCTCGCAGTCGTGCCGTTTGAAATGCAGCCACGTGTCGGCAGAAATCCACCTATCAGCCATGTTCCCGGCTCAAGTGGAGCATAGGCTGGATCACCTGGCAAGATGTTTTAAGTTTATAATGTATACTGTTTGAGTTCGCTGTCCGGAGGGCAATGGATCGCGCCATCCGTGCTGCCGCGCCGCGCCACGGCGGGGACAGCTAACGATCCGCGCGGTTCGGTAAAAAACGTACAGACGTTTTTCCGTGACACATCGAAGTTGACGGATTTAACTAAAATTACTTGCGATCTGCGCGCGCCGGCACGCCCACCCCGATCCCTCGCCGGTACGCATTACTGGATCGCCCGCCGTATCGAAAGGTGCGGCGGGCTTTTCGTTTCGTTTGGCGGGGAGGCGCTTATGCGAGACTTGCCCAGGAATATCGACGCCGACGTCGTGATCGAAATCAGCAAGCTGCTCGACGACCGGGCGAAGTCCGTGCCGGTGCCGGTGCACAAGCTGGCGGCGATGATCCGGCTGGGCGTCGAGACGCGTCTGACCGATCACTCCATCGAAGAACTGATCGTGGAGATGGCCGCGACGCGGGGGCTTCCGATGCTGTTCGACTTGCCGGTGGTCGACAACGTCGTGCCGATTGCCTCGGCGCGCCGTCCCCGCTGACACTTCGCTCGAACCTCACCGATCGTCGCGTCGCCGGCCGACTTCACTTGTCCTGATGCGCGGACCGGGTGTCGCCTTTCTTTTCGGGGTCGTGGGTATGGTGGCTGTCGTGTTCGCCGCCGCCGCCGGAAACCTTGCTGTGGCTGCGACGGTCGGAGTCGGCCGGCGGCTTTTCGACGCTCAGCGGCTTCTTGGCGTTTTCGTGCGCGGCGCCGGGACCGCCCTGGCGGATGCTGGCAGGAGTCTTCTTCGACGTGGACATGACCTAGCGATCCTGGACGTTGCCTTGATGGGTGGTGTTGACCTTCGTATTGCCTTGCTGGCCCTGCTTGTCGGGATCCGGAACGGCTGATTGCGGTGCCTGGTCGGCTGCTACCGGTTTTTTGTCACCGGTGCCCTTTGGGCTCAGGTTCTTCGGCGGCACAGGGGGAGGTTTTGTGCTCATGGCGTGTCTCCTTCCGTCACCCAAACAAGCGGCTCGGGAGAAAGGTTCCCGATGGCCCGGTCCGAACGGCAATTGCCGCGAATAGCCGGGCCCGCAGGCGGTGGCTTGGCCGGCGGGATCCAGGATTATTTCTTGATGATGTTTCCGTTGTTCAGATCGAAGGCCTGGGCACCGAACGCCTGCCTGAAGAAATCCTCCTGCAGATCGCCCCATTCGCCAAGATAGGCGCCGCAATTGCTGCAATAGATCGGCGTCGAATCCTTCGGGTTGTCGGGAATTTCCATCAGGATCGTCCCGCACGCCTTGCAATCGAGCTTGTCATCCAAACGGCGGCCCATTGGCCTATAATTGCGCGTTTTCGGCCGCGCGCCAATTGTCGTATTCGTACGAAACTGCGAACGGTACGTTTTCCACCTCCAAGCGGGCAGCAGGCTAGCGGTCCGCCGGATTTCCGAAAGCGGGATCGCGCCGCCTCGAATACCTTCCCACCCGCGGCAGCTCGTCTGGAAAGTCGACCCAGGGAAGCCTCATGTCCCAATATGCGTGGGCCTGCGGCGGAAACCGTTCGGGGTGGTCGAGAAAGCCGATCGACAGATAGAGTTCGTCGGGCAGGCCCTGGTCGACATAGCCGATCGATGTTCCGCAATCCGCACAGAAGGACCGGAGCACGCCGGGGGTTTTCGAAAAGGTCTTGGGCGTGCCGGTGAGCAATGTGAATTCGGAAGGCCGATAGCCGACCCACACCGTTAGCGGGCTTCCTATCGCCTTGCGGCAGTCGTCATCGTGATCGGAGCAAATCCAGAACGGCTCGCCGCGCATCTCCGCCGTTATGGCGCCGCAAAAACAGGACCCCGTTTCAGTTCGTGGCATTACCTGCCTTCATTGCTGACCTCACTCATTGCTGGCCTGGCATTTCGGTATTTTCCTTGGGGTTCTTCTTGATGCCGGCGGCAGGCGAGGTATCGGCCGGAGCATTGCCACCCTGGTTCTGTTCAGGGGCTCTTTTGAGCGGCGAAGTTCGCCAGCCCATATCGCCGTACAAAAAGCCGATGAGAAAGCCGACGATGATGATGGCCGAAATCACCATCGCAATTAACGCGTTACGTCGCTCCATTTCGCGCGGCTCCTTTCTTCGGGCCGAACAAACGATGGCGGAAATGGTTCCGGCGAGACGGTACGGACCCGGCCCGGAACATTCAGCCTTACGGCGGGTTCTTATGCATGCTCTTCTTACAGGGAGTGGCTCGCATGAAACCCGCCGTAACCGATCGCATCGAAACCAAGAAATACGACCACCCGACAGGCGGCTGGGGATCGCTCAAATCCCTGGTCCGCAAGGCGCGCGGCGAAGGCCTGCTGTTGTCCGGGATATGGAGCACGCTGCTCAAGCAGAACAAGGCCGACGGCTATATGTGCGTGTCTTGCTCATGGGCAAAGCCAGCCCAGCCGAGGCCTTTCGAATTCTGTGAAAACGGCGCCAAGGCGACGATGTGGGACCAGACCAAGCTGCGCTGCGAACCGGCTTTCTTCGCCGAGCATTCGGTGACGGAACTGCTCGATTGGCCGGACCACGATCTTGAGAAGCAGGGCAGGCTTACCGAGCCCATGCGCTACAATGCCGCTACCGACCGTTACGAGCCGGTTTCCTGGGACGATGCATTCCGCGACATCGCTGCCGAACTGCGGCGGCTCGATCCCAAATCGGTGGTGTTCTACACGTCCGGCCGGGCCTCGCTCGAGGCCTCGTTCGTGTACCAGCTTTTTGCGCGGATCTATGGCTCTTCGAACCTGCCCGATTCGTCCAACATGTGTCACGAATCGACCTCGGTCGGCTTGCCGGAATCGATCGGTTCGCCGGTCGGGACCGTGCAGCTCGAAGACTTTGCGAAATGCGACATGATGTTCTTCTTCGGGCACAACACCGGGGTGACGGCGCCGCGCCTGCTGCATCCGCTGCAGGAGGCACGTCAACGCAACGTGCCCGTCTTCACTTTCAATCCCTTGCCCGAGCGGGGACTGAAGCGCTTCAAGAATCCGCAAAACCCCCTCGACATGCTGTCGCCCGGACCGGGTACCAAAATGTCCAGCGACTACTTCCAGGTTCGTTCGGGCGGCGATATCGCCGCGATGACGGGTATCGCCAAGGCGTTGCTGGCGCTCGACGACGACGCCCGCGAAAGCGGCAGGACGCGTGTCCTCGACACGGCTTTCATCGCCGAACACACGCATGGCTTCGCCGAATTCGAAGCCTTCCTGCGCAAAACCCAGTGGAGCGATATCGTCGCGCGATCCGGCATTGCGCAGACCGACCTGGAGCATGTCGCCGAGGTCTACAGCCATGCCAACGCGGTGATCGGCAATTACGGCATGGGCTTGACCCAGCATCGGCACGGCACCGAGAACGTCCAGATGCTGTGCAACCTTTTGATGCTGCGCGGCAATATCGGAAAACCCGGCGCCGGCATTTCGCCGCTGCGCGGCCATTCCAATGTCCAGGGGCAGCGCACCGTCGGCATATCGGAAAAACCCGAGCTCGTCCCGCTCGACAAGTTCGCCGAATTCTACGCCTTTGAACCGCCGCGCGAAAAAGGTCTCGATACGGTCGAAACCTGCGAAGGCGTCATCGACGGATCGGTCAAGGGCTTCGTCGGGCTCGGCGGCAATTTCGTGCGGGCCGTGCCGGAAACCGGCCTGGTCGAGAAAGCCTGGCGTGGGCTCGACCTGCATGTCGAGATCGCGACCAAGCTCAACCGCAGTCACCTGGCCGCCGGCCGGGCAACCTATTTGCTGCCTTGCCTGTCACGGCTGGAAAGAGACCATCAGGCAAGCGGCGACCAAAGGGTGTCGGTAGAGGATTCCACCGCCTGTATCCACGGCTCGTTCGGATCGCGACCTCCGGCTTCGCCGCATCTGCTTTCAGAGCCCAGGATCGTCGCCGAACTCGCCAAGGCCACGGTGCCGGGCAGGAGTTCGATCCCATGGGATGAGTGGGTTGGGGATTATTCCCGCATCCGCGACGAAATCGAGCGCTGCTACCCCCAACATTTCCGCGACTTCAACGAGCGTTTCCTGACGCCCGGCGGCTTCCATCGCGACATCAAGGCGAGCAAGCGGGTGTGGGAGACGCCGAACAAGAAGGCCAATTTCAAGCTGCCAAGTGGCCTTGAAACCGATCCCGACATCGATGTCGCCGGCGATGATGTGCTGACACTGATCACGGTGCGCTCCAACGACCAGTTCAACACCACCGTCTACGGCTACAACGACCGGCTGCGCGGCATCAGCGGCACACGTATGGTGCTGTTGATGAATGAAAAGGATATCCAGCGCCTCGGTTTGAGCGCGGGACAGGAGGTCGATCTCGAAGCCAACGCGCGGGACGGTGTGGAGCGCCGCGTGCACGGACTGCGCATCACGCCTTACTCGGTGCCGGAGGGAAATTGTGCCGGTTACTACCCCGAGCTCAACCCGCTGGTTCCTTTGTGGCACAGAGCCGAGAGGGCTCATGTTCCGGCGGTCAAATCGGTACCGGTGCGGATATTGCCATAGGCGTTCGTCGTTCGCGGCAGGCACGCACCACGCCGATGTGACCTGGCGCGACTTTCAATCGCGATCTCAGCCGGCTCGCGCGAGTTCATCCACGGCATTCAGGATCGCACTCTGGCTCGCCGGCTTCTGCACCATCCTGCAAGCGCGGAACCCGGCTGGAATTTCGCGTTCGCCATACCCGGAGAGGAAGGCGAACGGAACACCGCGCATCCGTAACGCTTCCGCGATCGGATAACTGGTCTCGTCGTTCAACTGGATATCCAGCAACGCGGCGTCGATCCCGCCTTCGCCAACGAGCCGGAGTGCCGCCGTTACCGACGAAACAGGTCCAACCACCTGATGGCCGGCTTTGCGCAGGTAAGCCGCCGCGTCGTCGGCGATCAGCCATTCGTCCTCGACGATCAGCACACGCATCTTTCCGGTCACGACGAGCCCTCACGGGTCAGAGGGAATGCGATTTCCGCCTCCAAACCATTTGAGTGGAAAGTTGTTTCAACCTTTCCGCCCAGCCGGTAGCCGATTTCTCCGCGCAGAAGGGTAAGGCCGAAGCCGCTGTCGGTTGGCTCCTTGATGCGGGGGCCGCCCTTCTCGCGCCAAGTGAGCCTGAAGGTTCCGTCCGCCACCGACCATTTCACGACTATCCGCCCGGCAGGTTTCGAAAGGGCGCCATATTTAGCGGCATTCGTCGCCAGTTCATGGATTGCCATGCCGAAGGAAAGCCCTTGTACCGGCTTGAGGCTCACCCGTTTGCCATGGAGTTCGAACCGTTCGGCCCCGAAGGGATCGAGTTCCTGGCGCAGCAGTTCCTCGACGGAAGCTTCGGTCCAGCTTTCTCGCGAGAGCAGACTGTATGCTCGTGACATCGCCTGCAGGCGGCCGATCAAGGCGTCGGCGAACTCGTCTTTCGACGCCGAGTTTTCACGGGTCCGGTTGGTGATGCTGGCGACGACCGCCAGCATGTTCTTGACGCGATGGTTCAGCTCCGAGATGAGCACCTGCTGACGCTCTTCCGCCTGCGCCAGCGTCGTCACGTCGATCATGGTCACGACCACGCCTTGGACGCCGCCGCTCTTGTCCCGATAAGGGTTGATGCGAACCAGGTGAAACCGGCCGTTGTCATCGCGCGCAAGGTGATGGTTCAGGGTCTCTCCCGTCTCGAACACCGCCTGGATGTGCCGCTTCAACTCGGGGTAGTCGAGTCGGCTCGAAAGATCGGTCAGCGGGCGGCCGACATCGGACGGACGCAAGTTGAAGAACGACGACGCGGCGGGAGTAAAGGTCCGCACCACAAGGTTGCGGTCGAGGAAGATGGTGGCGATTTCCGTGCTTTCGAACAAGTTTCTGAGATCGCTGTTGGCGCGATCGAGTTCCTCTATCTTGCCGGTCAGCTCCGCGTTGATGGTGTTTAGCTCTTCATTGAGCGACTGCATCTCCTCCTTCGAGGCCTCAAGCTCCTCATTGGTCGACTGCGCCTCTTCATTGACGGAGACGAGTTCCTCGTTCGAAGATTTTACTTCCTCCAGCGCGGTTTCGTATTCCTCGATGGTCGATTGCAGCCGCTCGCGTGTGTCGCGCAACTCCCGCTCGAGATCGGCCGCGTCGTCGGTGCCGCGGCTTTCGTGTGCCGGCTCGGAGCGGATCTGGGACTGTCCCACCGGATTGAACAGGACGAGGTAGAGGGGCTCGCCATTACCGCGTTCCGTGTATGGCTCGACCGTCAATGTAATGAACTGAAGCTGTTCGTCGTCTTCCTCGACCGCTATATTCTCCCGCACGACCGTGCGGCGCGTCGTGGCTGCTTCCCGCAACGCGGCGCGCAGTTCCAGTCTCAGCCCGTGGCGGGCCTGGGTCAGCAACTGCCGGCTCGGGGCGCCTTGCGGCGCTTCCAGATATTTGCCCGTCCGCGCCGAATAGTAGACGATGTCGCCATCGCCATTGACCAGAACGTGAGGCGGGGCGAACCGCTCCAGCACCTGAGCCTCGATCGCCTGGCGCAGTGAATGGCTGGTCGCATCCTTCTTCGAGCCGCCGCGTCCGACCGGAAGGGCACCCGTGCGGCCATTGCCGATCAGGACCGGCGGCCGCGGCGTGGCATGTTCCCGCGCCTGGAATATCCGCTGCTTCTTGTCGACCGTGGCGAACAGGTCACCGTGCTGACCGATGGTTTCCGAGGTCCCGAGGAACAGATAGCCGCCCGGGCGCAGCGCGTAGTGGAAGATCGGGATGACCCGGTTCTGGATCTGCGGGCCGAAATAGATCAGCAGGTTGCGACACGAAATCATGTCGATGCGCGAGAAGGGAGGGTCGCGGATAATGCTGTGCGGCGAAAAGATGCACAGTTCGCGCACCTCCTTGCCGAGCACATAGCTCTCGCCGTCACTGTGGAAAAAGCGTTGCCTGCGCTCGGGCGAAAGCCCGTGCAGCAGCGCTTCTGGATAACGTGCCGCACGCGCCACCGCGAGCGCCGGCTCATCGATGTCGGTCGCGAATATCTGGACGCGCGGCTGCGCCGAAAGTTTCTCCATGCGCTCGCGCATCAGCATGCCGATCGAGAACACCTCCTCGCCGGTGGCGCAGCCGGGCACCCACACACGCACCGCATCGGAGGCGTTCTTGCCTTCGAAAATCTGCGGTATGATCTTGTCCTCCAGCAATTTGAACGCGTCGGCGTCGCGAAAAAAGCTGGTGACGTTGACGAGGAGGTCGCGAAACAGCTTCGCCACCTCGTCCGGATCCCTTTTCAGCCGTTCTGTGTAGGTGGTGATCGACTGCAGCTGCGTTATCTGCATGCGCCGCTTTACGCGACGCAGGAACGTCTTGGCCT
Source organism: Mesorhizobium sp. M0207 (assembly GCF_040321995.1). Taxonomy (NCBI): domain Bacteria; kingdom Pseudomonadati; phylum Pseudomonadota; class Alphaproteobacteria; order Hyphomicrobiales; family Phyllobacteriaceae; genus Mesorhizobium; species Mesorhizobium sp. M0207. The sequence goes on along the minus strand of NZ_JAMYSQ010000003.1, from coordinate 60,157 downwards.
TGTAGCCGGAAAAGTCGTGACCGGAATGGCTGCGCAAAATGGTGTAGATTTCATCGCGGGCTCGATCCATCTCGGCCTTGTGTTCGTCGTCTGCTTCGGTCAGGCCGTTCAGCACGTCGAAACCGCGGACAAACGCCTGAAGCTTTGCACCGATCTGCTCGGCGGGCGCCGCTATGTCGATCAGGCCGCTCGAAATCGCGCTCTGCGGCATGGCTGGATTGCGCGGGCCGGAACCGTTGGAGGCCTGGGCAATGGTCAGCCCGCCATGCTCCTTGATTGCCCTGGCGCCGAGCGTGCCGTCCGAATCGCCACCCGACAAGATAATGCCGACGGCATACTCGCCCTGGTCCTCGGCCAATGCGCTGAAGAAGATATCGATCGGCTTGCGCTCGCGGCTGAACGTGTTCGGCCGGCGCAGCGAAAGCGCGCCCTTACGGATGGTGAGAACGACGTTTTGCGGCATCACATAGACCTGGTCGGGTTGGACCGCTGCCCCCTCCTCGGCCACCAAGACCGGCATTTCGGTGTAACGTCGGATGACCTCGTGCAGCAGGCTTTCCCGCTCCGGGCTGAGGTGCGTGACGACGACGAACGCCATGCCGGTGCCGCCGGTCATTCCCTTGAACAAGCCCTCCATCGCCGGAATGCCGCCGGCCGATGCACCGACGCCGACTATGGGAAATCTGCCATTCTGGGATGCCACGCCAAGCCCCTGGTAACAGCCGCGAACACAAAGCCGTCAAATCGGGCCTCAGACCCTAATCACGCCTCAGACTAAGACCGGGCCGAGCCTGAGGCCAGTAAATAGTCCAGTAACGGAACAAAGCACCGCGGCTGGGCATTAACATTTGACTTCGGAGGCGGTTCCAATGGCAAGACGACCACCTGAAATAAAGCCGGCCAAGCGAATCCTGTTGCCCTCGCCGGATCTGACCAAGTTCCCGGTATCTGAAAACATCCCGCCTCGCCTGCTCGCGCTCGCGGAACGGTTGCAAGAGGTCCTGGCCCGCCATTTTGCGGAAGTCCGCGCCGACAGCCGTAAATCCCGCAGGAAGAAGGAACAATGAGGTGCGCGACCTGCAAGGCTTGCATATCCTGATCGTCGAGGACGAATGGATGCTGGCGGGCGATCTTGCACGTTACTTCAGCAAGATGGGCGCCGTGGTGCTTGGCCCGGTGGCGACGGTCGAACAGGCATCAAAACATACGGACGAGGCGGAGGCCGCGATCCTGGACGTCAATCTCAACGGACGACGGGTATTCCCGATCGCCGACGAGTTGATGCGCCGTGGCGTGCCGTTCGTGTTTTTCAGCGGCGACGAAGACATCGTTATTCCTGAGCGCCTTCGCTATGCCAGCAGCCTCCGAAAATCCTCGAACGGCCAGGCTGTCTTCGATGCTCTCTTCCCAGCCGAGACGTCGGCATCGAAAGGAGGCCGATCGTCGGAGCCCTCGGACGACGTATTTTCGCTGCTGCCCAAGCTCAGGCTCGCGGCGCGCCTGCTGCTGGGAGATGTGGAGGCCTCCGACCGGCTGGTCGAGCGAACGCTCGAACAGGCCATCGGCGAAATCGACAAGAGACGATCCGGCTCCTCCACGGAGGACTGGCTCAACGGCATCATGCGAAACATCGTCAGGGCACGCGGGCCAAACCTGCTGCACTGACCGTGGCCGCTGTTTGCCGCGATCCTACTTCCGGCTGCGTTCGACGAATTTGTTGAAGCGGCTGGTCTTTCCGCCGCTGGTCTCATCCTGGTAGAGGAAGGCCAGTTCGTTCTCATCGAAGATCCTGAAGAACTCGTCCCATTCGACAGGCTCGAACGTCTCTTCAGGCTCGCCGAAGTCGATGCGCAGTATGCCTCCCTCGCCCTTGGTGCGCACCACCGCCGGTCGCCCGTCGCGGTCCTCGGCCCAACGGCGGATTTCGTCGTGATCGGTGGTCGTCCTGGATTCAGACATCGCAATCTCCCTTCGATTCCACCGCAGGCCGCGAGATCTCACGCGTTGCTCCGGTCTGCCCTCACACAACCAGCAGATGCATTGCTGCCCGGCATGTGCGCGCGGTTGGTTGATTATGGCTCCTAACACCAAGCGCGCTTCGATGTTCCCGTGCCCAGCCCGAGGCGGGGTCGCTTTCGGAGCGCAGCGTTCCGGGAACTTTGTTGAAGCAAGGGAACAAACCTTTCGCCCGGAAGTTTGGGGCGGCAAAGCCATTCGTATGAGGAGTTGTCGTGAAACGTATACTGGTCACGGGAGGCTGCGGTTTTATCGGCCGCCACGTCGCCCAGGAACTCGTTGAACATGGCTATGGGGTTTCAATTCTCGATGCGCTGCTGGACCAGGTGCATGGTGGCGAGGCAATCAGCCTGCCGCCAGGCGCCAAGCTGATCAAAGGCGACGTTCGCGATCGCGACGCCATCTCAGAGGCGGTCGACGATGTCGACGCGATCATTCACCTGGCGGCTGAAGTGGGCGTCGGCCAGTCCATGTACGAGATCGCCCGCTATGTCGGCGCCAACGACCTCGGCACCGCCACGTTGCTGGAAGCGCTGATCAAACGCCCGATCGAACGGATCGTCGTTGCTTCGTCGATGAGCGTCTATGGCGAGGGTCTCTATGCGACGCCGGACGGCCGGCGCATCGACAATGCAAGACGGCAGCCGGACGATATCCGCAGCGGCCAATGGAATCCCCTGTCCCCGGAAGGTGAAGTCCTGTCGCCGCTGCCGACCGACGAACAGAAACCGGTCGATCTCGCCTCAATTTACGCGCTGACGAAATACGCCCAGGAACGCGCCGTACTGATCTTCGGCGAAGCCTATGGGGTCGATGCGGTGGCGCTGCGCCTGTTCAATGTCTTCGGCGCCGGACAGGCGCTCTCGAACCCGTATACCGGCGTCCTCGCGAACTTCGCCTCGCGCATCGCCAACGGCCAGCGGCCGCTGATCTTCGAGGACGGCGAACAGCAGCGCGATTTCGTGCATGTACGCGACGTCGCCCGCGCCTTCCGGCTGGCGCTGGAACAGCCGCAGGCACGCGGCCACGTCATCAACATCGGCAGCGGGCGAGCCTACGCGGTCAGCGATGTCGCCCGGCTGCTCGCCGAAGCGATGGGCGTGCCTGGCCGCCAGCCGGAAATCCTCGGCAAGGCACGCTCCGGCGATATCCGCAATTGCTTTGCCGACATCTCCAAGGCGCGCGAACTGCTCGGCTTCCAGCCGCAGTACCGGCTGGAGCATTCGCTCGGCGATTTCGTCGCCTGGGTGCGCAACACGGTCGCCATCGATCGCAGCGCCGAGATGAAGCGGGAACTCGAAGCGCGAGGGCTGGTATCATGAGACCGGAGTCACCCGATTTTCGCGAAATGCCCATCGCCATTATCGGCGGCAGCGGCTTCATCGGCTCCAACCTCGCCGACAGCCTGTTGTCGGATGGCGAACTGGTGCTGGTCATCGACAACCTGAGCCGTCCCGGCGTCGAGCAGAACCTGGAATGGCTGACGCAAAAGCACGGCAGCCGCCTGACCATCGAAATCGCCGATATCCGCGACGCCGAGGCGCTCGCGCCGCTGGTGGCGCGTTCAAAGGCGGTTTTCCACTTTGCAGCGCAGACCGCCGTCACCACGAGCCTGGTTCGACCGGACGAGGATTTCGACGTCAACCTGCGCGGGACGTTCAACGTCCTGGAAGCCGCTCGCCGCAGCGGCAAGCGCACCCCCGTCGTTTTCGCCAGCACCAACAAGGTCTATGGCCGCCTTGCCGATCTCGCCATGCGCGAAGAGGACGGCAGATACGCGCCTCGCGACGCGGCCATCCATGCGCACGGCATCGACGAGACGCGCGGCCTCGATTTCTGCACGCCCTATGGCTGCTCCAAGGGCGCGGCGGACCAGTATGTCCTCGACTACGCCAAGTCATACGACCTGCCGACGGCGGTGCTGCGCATGAGCTGCATCTATGGACCGCGCCAGTTCGGGACGGAGGATCAGGGCTGGGTCGCCCACTTCCTGCTTAGCGCCTTCTCGGACCGGCCGATCACCATCTATGGCGACGGCAAGCAGGTGCGCGACATCCTCCACGTTGCCGACGCGGTCGCGGCCTATCGCGCCGTGCTCGACCGGATCGAGGAAATCAGCGGCCAAGCATTCAATCTCGGCGGCGGACCACAAAACGCCGTCAGCCTGCGCACGCTGCTGAACGAGATTCGCGACATAACGAAACGGGACGTTCCGATCCGTTACGACCGCGAACGCACCGGCGACCAACCGTTCTTCGTCGCCGACACACGCGCGATCGAGGCGGCGCTGGGATGGAAAGCGCACGTCCCGTGGCAAAACGGCATCCGCGACCTCGCCGACTGGCTGCAGCGTCATCGCCTCGACCCGCATCCCGAACCGGCGAGGTACGTGGCATGAGGGTCGCTCTGGTCAATCCGTCCTGGACGTACCAGGACAGCATCTATTTCGGCTGCCGCCAGCCGCATCTGCCGCTCGAACTCGGCTATTCGAAAGCGCTGCTCGACGCCGCCGGCCACGAGGTGCTGATGCTGGACGGGCAGATCCAGAAGCTCGACAACGCCGCGCTCGCCGATCGCGTCGCCGCATTCGAGCCTGACATGACCGTCGTCAGCACCGCGCCGACCTACCTGTTCTGGCGCTGCGCACCGCCCGAGTTGCGGGTGCCGGCCGATTTCCTCAATCATCTTGCCGGGTGCGGCGGTCGCACCGTCGCCGTCGGGCCGCATGGCTCGGCGACGCCGACGCCGACTTTGCGCAAGCTAGGCGTCGACATCGTCGTGCGCGGCGAATGCGAGGAAGTGGTCGCGGAACTTGCCCGGCGCGACGACTGGAGCGCGGTGCCGTCCACGGCCTATTTCGAGGATGGAGAACTGGTCTCGAACGGCGGCGTGCATGCGAGCTCGTTCATCGATCACCCGCCGCTCGAATGGCCGTCGGACTGGATTGCCGCGCATTCGCACCACCATCATCGCTTCGACGACAACCAGGTCGGCTTTGGCGCGGAGGTCGAGGCGTCGCGCGGCTGCCCGTATAATTGCAGCTTCTGCGCCAAGATCGATTTCCGCGATGCCTACCGCCGCCGGAACCACGAAGCAGTGATCGCCGAGATCGACCGGCTGATCGCACAGGGTGTCGGCTACATCTACTTCATCGACGAGATCTTCCTGCCGCAAAAGGCATTGCTGGAGGCGCTGGTCGATCGCGATGTGAAGTTCGGCGTGCAGACCCGTATTGACCTCTGGAAGCCGGAATTGCTGAAGCTGCTCGGTGCCGCCGGCTGCGTCTCGATCGAGGCGGGCCTCGAAAGCCTGACTGTGGAAGGCCGCGCCATGCTGGCAAAACGCTGCCGTTTGGGCACCGAGGAGCTGGCCGCGCTGCTGGTCGACGCAAGGCGCCACGTGCCGTTCGTGCAGGCCAATCTGATCGGCGTGGTCGAGGACGATCCCGCGCTCGTCGATTATTGGCGGAAGCACCTGATCGACAACGGCGTTTGGGCCAACGAACCGGTGCCGCTCTATCCTTATCCGAGTTCGCCGAGCTACCGCGAACTTTGGGGCGAGCCGGACGATCTCGCCTGGGAGCGCGCGCATGAACATTACCTCGCATCCTTCCGAACGTTCAGCGACATCCAGGAGAAGCGTCCGCGTCCGCTGGCTGAATTGGAGGCCACATGTTGCGGACGCTGAGCCCGCCGCGTCGCATACTGATGACCGTCGATGCCGTCGGTGGCGTCTGGCGCTATGCGCTCGATCTGGCCAGGCAATTGGTCGCCGGCGGCGACAGCGTCGTGCTTGCCGGGCTTGGTCCGGAACCGTCCAGGCAGCAGGCGGAGGAGGCCCAGTCATTCGCGGCGCTGACCTGGCTCAACACGCCGCCCGACTGGATGACCCGCAACGAGCACGACCTCGATACATTGCAGCGGGAGCTGCACCCGCTCATACGTGACTACGCCGTCGAAATCGTCCATCTCAACGCGCCGACGCAGGCCGCGGGGCTCGATGTGCCCTGCCCGATCGTGACGGTGTCGCATTCCTGCGTGGTGACATGGTTCCACGCCGTCAAGGGACAGGCGGCGGACGGCGAATGGGCCTGGCAGAAGGACCGCAACCGGCGCGGTTTCGACAAAACAGGCATTGTCGTTGCACCCAGCCGCAGCCATGCCGACATGCTCGAAACCTGCTACGGGCCGATCGCCCGCCTGAGCGTCGTCGGCAACGGGGCGCGGCCCGGCGCGAAGAGCGAAAGACGGGAATCGGTGGTTTTCGCCGCCGCGCGCTGGTGGGACGAAGGAAAGAATGCGGCGGTGCTGGACCAGGCCGCCTCCCTGACGCAATGGCCGGTCTTCGTCGCCGGCTCCTTGCAAGGCCCGGACGGCCAGCATGTTGGCTTCAGTCACGCCGTTCCCGTCGGACCGGTGCCACATGAGGAAGTGCGCTCGCTGATGGCGCGGGCAGGCATTTTCGTATCGCCGTCGCTCTACGAACCGTTCGGCCTGGCCACGCTGGAAGCCGCGATGTCGAAGACGCCTTTGGTGCTCGCGGATATCTCGACCTATCGCGAATTGTGGGACGGGGCGGCCATGTTCTTCGACGCGCGCGATCCGGGCGATCTCGCCAGATGCGTCAACAGCCTTTGCAGCGACGCGCAGCGCCGGCGAGAGCTCGGTGAAGCAGCCGCTCGCCGAAGCCGCAGATTTTCATTGGCAAGACAGGCGACCGCCATGCGCGGCGTCTACGACAAGGCGGCCCTGGCCACCATGGCGGATAATTGATTATGCGATTTTTATTCTACACCCATTCGATCGTTTCCGACTGGAACCACGGCAACGCACATTTCCTGCGCGGCATCATGCGTGAGCTGGTCGCGCGCGGGCACCAGGCTATCGCGCTGGAGCCCGCCGACGGCTGGAGCCGGTCGAACCTGCTGGCCGAGAAAGGGTCCTTCGCAATCGAGCGATTCCGGAAGGACTTCCCCGAGTTGATGCCGGTGACCTACGATGCCGCTTTCGACCACGAAGCCTGGATCTCCGACGCCGATGTGGTGATCGTGCATGAGTGGACCGAGCCGGACCTTGTTGCGCGGCTGGGCAGGGCGAAAGCAACTGGCGGCCGTTTCACGCTGCTGTTCCACGACACGCACCATCGCGCTATCTCGGCCACGCAAGCGATTTCCGCCTTGCGGCTTGAACATTACGACGGCGTGCTCGCCTTCGGCGAGGCGCTGCGGGAAAGCTATCTTCGCGCCGGATGGGGCAAGCGGGTCTTCACCTGGCACGAGGCAGCCGATGACCACCTGTTCCAGCCGCATCCTGAAATCGAGCGTAGTTCCGACCTTATCTGGATCGGCAATTGGGGCGACGACGAGCGCAGTGCCGAAATCAGGGAGTTCCTGGTCGGCCCGGTGCGTGAACTCGGCCTGAGCGGAACCGTCCACGGCGTTCGCTATCCGCGGGAGGCGCTCGCCGACCTTGCGGCCGCCGGCCTGCGCTGCGAAGGCTGGATCGCCAATGCCGACGTGCCGAAGGCGTTCGCGGCGAACCGCATCACGGTTCACATCCCGCGGCGTCCATACCGCGAAAGCCTGCCCGGCATCCCGACCATCCGCATGTTCGAGGCGCTCGCCTGCGGCATCCCGCTCGTTTCGGCGCCGTGGTCCGATGTCGAATGCCTGTTCAGGCCCGGCGTAGATTTTCTGTTTGCAAACAACGGTTCCGAGATGCGGCGTCATCTTCGCGCCGTGCTGCACGACGCGGACCTCGCCGCTTCTCTGGCGACATCGGGCCTCGAGACCATCCGCTTGCGGCACACATGCCGGCACCGGGCGGATCAATTGTTCGGCGTACTCGCCGAATGCGGGCGCCGCCAAGCCGCCGACACGATCCTTGCAAAGGAGGCCGCCGAATGAAGATCGCATTTTACGGGTCAAGCCTGCTGTCGTCCTACTGGAACGGCGCGGCCACCTATTACCGCGGGCTGCTCAAGGCCTTGGCCAGGCTCGGCTACGACATCACCTTCTATGAGCCCGATGTCTACGATCGCCAGAAGAACCGCGACATCGAGGCGCCGGACTGGTGTGCCGTCGTCGTCTACGAGGCCACTCCGCATGCCATGATGCAGGTGGCGGCGCGAGCGGCGGAGGCAGATATCGTCGTCAAGGCGAGCGGCGTCGGTTTCGCCGACGACGCACTGTTGCGGGCGGTGCTCGATCACGCCCGTGCCGATGCGCTCACCGTATTCTGGGATGTCGATGCGCCGGCGACGCTTGGCCAGTTGCGCGACGAGCCCGACCATCCGCTGCATCGCGCGCTGCAGGAAATCGACCTCGTGCTGACCTATGGCGGCGGCGACCCGGTGGTCTGGGCCTATCGGGCAATGGGGGCGGCCGAATGCGTGCCGATCTACAACGCGCTCGATCCGGAAACGCATCATCCGGTCGGCAAGGACATGCGCTTTGCCTGCGATCTCGCCTTTCTCGGCAACCGGCTGCCGGACCGCGAGGCGCGCGTCGAGGCCTTCTTCCTCGACCCGGCCGGCCGCTCCGCCGATCAGCGCTTCCTGCTCGGCGGATCGGGCTGGGGCGACAAGCAGATGCCCGCCAATGTCCGATGGCTCGGCCATGTCGGCACGCGCGACCACAATGCATTGAACGTCACGGCCAAGGCGGTGCTGAACATCAGCCGCGACAGCATGGCGGCCAATGGCTTTTCACCTGCGACGCGCGTTTTTGAGGCGGCGGGCGCCGGCGCATGCCTCATCACCGACGCCTGGCTCGGCGTCGACCTGTTCCTGAAACCCGGCGAGGAAATCCTGGTCGCGCGCGATGGCGAGGACGTCGCCGAGATCATGCAAAGCCTTAGTGCCGAACGGGCCAAGGCGATCGGGGCATCGGCGCTTCGGCGGGTACTTGGCGAACATACCTATACGACACGGGCCGTTTTGGCCGACGCCATCTTCAGGCGCCATTTCGAGCGTCCGACCGTGGAGGCGGCCGAATGACGAAGCCGCTCGACATCGTCTTTCTTGGCCTGTCGCTCTCCTCATCCTGGGGAAACGGCCATGCCACCACCTTTCGGGGGCTGCTTAAAGGTCTCCACGAACTCGGCCACCGCGTCACTTTTCTCGAACGCGACGTGCCGTGGTACGCAAGTCACCGGGATCTGCGCGATCCCGATTTCTGCGCCTTGCGCTACTATGAAACGATCGATGATCTTCGCCGCAATTTTGCGCGCTGCCTGCGCGATGCCGATATCGTGGTCGTCGGCTCCTTCGTTCCCGAAGGCCCTGAAATCATCGACGTCGTGGCATCGTTGTGCACGGGTCAGTTCTGCTTCTACGACATCGACACTCCGATCACGCTGGCAAAGCTTTCGACCGATGATTGCGAGTACATTGCCAGGCGGCAGGTCCCGTATTTCGACGTCTACTTCTCCTTCACCGGCGGGCCGACGCTTGCCCGTCTAACGGCGGAATTCGGCGCGAGGCGGGCCGAGCCGCTCTACTGCTCCGTCGACCCGGAACGGCATCACGGAACCGGTGATCCAATCCGCTGGGATCTCGGCTATCTCGGCACCTACAGCCCCGACCGCCAGGCGACGCTGGAGGCCCTGCTGTTCGAACCGGCGCGTCGCATGCCAGAGCGCCGCTTCGTCGTGACAGGCTCGCAATATCCGCGCGAAATCGCCTGGCCGGACAATGTGGATCGCATCGAACACCTGCCGCCGGCAGATCACGCCGCCTTTTACAGCCGCCAACGCTACACGTTGAACGTCACGCGCAGTTCCATGATCGCGGCCGGATGGTCGCCCAGCGTGCGCCTCTTCGAGGCAGCCGCCTGCGGCACGGCGATCATCAGCGATAGCTGGGCCGGACTGGACAGCCTGTTTCCAGAGCGGACGATCCACACGGCTCGCAGGACCGAGGACGTAGTCGGTATCCTGTCCGGGGAATCCGACGGCGCCCGGCTTGCCATGGCCAGGCAGGCGCGCGTGCTCATCCTCGCAGCTCACACAAGCATCGCAAGAGCCCGCGAATTCGTTTCGCTGCTGGCGCAGGCCAAATCGCCAGGTTCTGTTCTCGATCTGGACGTCGAGAGCGCAGCATGACCCGCAGACGGGAGAAGATAGAGATGCAGCTATCAAGAAAGGCGCAACGGACCAAGACCGTGCTTGTCGCCGGCGGCGCAGGTTTCCTCGGTTCGCATCTTTGCGAGACAATGTTCCAGGCCGGCTGGCGCGTGATCTGCGTCGACAATTTCCTTACCGGCCGCATGGAGAACATAGCATCGATCGCCGATCGTCCGGATTTTCGGCTGATCAAGCAAGACATTTGCCGACCGTTGGAGCTTGGCGAACCGGTTGACCGCATCTTCAACATGGCGTGCGCGGCCTCGCCGCCGCGTTACCAGGCCGACCCGGTCCATACGACGCGGACTTGCGTCATCGGAACGCTCAATCTGCTGGAGCTCGCCGCCCGCAATGGCGCCCGGTTCCTGCAGGCGTCCACCAGCGAAATTTACGGCGATCCCGAACAGCATCCGCAGAAGGAAGACTATGTCGGCCACGTGAACTGCATCGGGCCCCGCGCCTGCTATGACGAAGGCAAGCGCACCGCCGAAACCTTATGCTTCGATTATTTGAGAATGGGAAAGGCCGATATCCGTGTCGCGCGCATCTTCAACACCTATGGTCCCAGGATGGACCCTGCGGACGGACGGATCGTTTCCAATCTGATCATGCAGGCACTCGAGAGACGGCCGCTGACGATATTCGGCGACGGGCTGCAGACCAGGTCGTTCTGCTACGTTTCCGATCTGGTCGACGGCTTGATCCGGCTGATGGAGGTCGATCCCAATCCACGCCAGCCGGTTAATCTGGGCAATCCGGGGGAGTTCACCATCCTGCAACTGGCGAGCCTGGTGAGAGGCATGACCGCAACCAAATCGGGCCTGAAATTCCTGCCGCTGCCGCAAGACGATCCTCGTCGTCGGCAACCCGACATTTCCCGCGCGAGAAAGCTTCTCGGCTGGTCGCCAAAAGTGCCGCTCAGGCAGGGTTTGATGCACACGATCGGCTATTTTGCCGAGCTTGAGACGGCGCAGATGATCGACAGAAGACGTCGAATTGCCGCCACCGTGCGTTCTGCATCAGGCCGGCTGCAAAACCTGCCGGCCTGAGGCGAGGAGCGTCTGGCCGCTGTATGATCGCGCGGTCGTTTCGGATTTGGTCACTTTTTCTCGTCGCGGGAACAACCCGTCCAGCTTCTGGTTCTGCCAAGGTACCGGCATGGAGACGACTGTGCATCCGAAGCGATCCGCCAAAGACATCGAACAAATGGCCGCAAAGGAGACGGCTGCCTTCCTGCGGCGCGCCTCTATCACCTATCTGGAATGTTGTGTGAGCCTGATGATGACGCATCTTCAGCGCGAGGAGGTAGCCGCCATCCTCGAAAAGGAAGCGGATATGCTGCGCCGGCTGGATTGATCGGGCTCGAAGGGCCGCAGGTCGCCTTGGCTTTCCAGGAAACGAAGCAGCGCGGCAGCGTAACGTCTTGCCGCGGCCGCCAGCCGGATCTGTTCCCGATCATCGCCCGATCGCTCAGCCATGCTCCACAAGCCAAGCTGGAAGGCGAGATAGCAGGGCTCGTAGTAGTGGACCAGTTTGGCATCGACGGGACGAGACGTAGTCGCCTCGACAGCTTTGCACAGTGCCGCAGTCGCCGCGTCGGAGAGGCTGTACTCGACACGGGCGCCGGCAATGTCCCAGGCGATGTCCTGGCAGCCGATCAGATCGTGCGATCGGCAATGGTCGAGGGCGTCCGTCTTGATCAGCGTTCCGCCGCGCGAAAGGATGAACTCCCACGGATGAAGCCGCCCGTCGATTTCGACCCGCTGCATGGTCTTTGGTGAAGCCTGTTTCGAGAACCAGTTCCGCAGCTCCGCCGCGCGGCTTTCGCCCAGCGCCTCGCTGGTATTCCGCACGGCCATGTCGGCAAGCGCCTCCAGCGAGGCACCCGGCCCGGAGGCGGGCAGATTGGCTGCGCGCCAGGCGAGATAGCGCGCCAGATGAGCGACCATTTTTTGTTTCGAATGCCTTGCCCGCTCCAGCGTTGCACCGTCGCTCCAGCGTTCGACGAGAAAGCCATGGCACAGCCCGGCAATTTCCGGGCCAAAGCCTGCGTCATGCAGCCTCCTGGCAGTCTCGGCCTTGTGCATTCCGATTTCACCGAGGCCGACGAATTTGACCGACCATTTTTCCCGGCCCGCAGAAGCAAGAAACTTTCGCCGCTCTAAGCCGCGGTGGACGGGTGGCCAATGATCCTGCGAGCCATAATGCAAGCGACGCCACTCTCCGGCGGATATTTCCATCAGGCTGACCGCTGTGCGGCCGATCGTCCTGGCCACCCAATCCCGCAGCGCCGGCAGAGCGGATCCCGCGGGGAAAGTCCGTTCGAAATCCGCGGTGTGTTTTTGGCAAACCGTCCATGCCTCACGGATGTCCGCCGATGCCTCGGGACCCGGCCCACCCGAATGGCTGGGGAACAGATGGATGCGCCCGGCATCGATATCCAGCGCTTGCAGCCATGCGACGACGGCGTGAAACGAGCTGCCGGACAGGCCCGGGCCCTCATCGACGACAGCGAAATGGGCCGATGGCCTTGTCCTCCAGCCGCCGATCAGTTCCGGATCGGCGGCAAGCCGCCTGCGAAACGGATGACCGATCGGACGGACACCGACGGGTGCCTGTGCGCCGATGGCTGCAGCCACCATCGCTGCAAGCCCCAGGCCGATGCTGCGGATGCCGATTACGCATGTGTTCGCATCGAGACCCGACTGCCGCGCGGCGACCAAATAGCTTTCCGGATAGAGCGCGTAATGGGCGTAGCCCTCGGCCGTGCCGATGAGGATTTCGCCGTCGCAATCGAGTTCGGCCAGCATTCGCGGCACGTCGGCATCGATCGGGCCGTCGACGGCGAATCCGGCCCTCCACGATCTGCCCACGTCCCGGGCCAAGCCGACCAGGAGATTTGCGCCCGCGATCCGCTGTCGGGAATTCCTGTCCATGCCGTTGGCCTCGAATTCAGCATCGGCAAGGCCCTGGACCAATTCCGAGGTCTTGATGAACAGGCCGACCAGGGCTGCGTGGCGTTCGATCCCGCTGGGCATGTCCGCAATGTGCCCGGCCGCTTCGCAGGCCGAGCTGCGAACATGTCGCGCGCTCTCAATTCGCTTGTGGTCGCCATAGACGATCATTGTCCCGTCCCGGTTGGCCTCACTGCACAACTCGGCGAGCGCTACTTTGATCCACCATCGGTTGCACGATTTTTGCAGCCGGCAAGGAACAATCAGCGAGGCAGGCGGTTTGGCACGAAGAACTTACCTTCAACAGCATAGGCAGCGGTTTCGTGGGATCGAAGAAAGTTCGGATCGGAATAGTCGGCGTCGGCAACTGCGCCTCCTCCCTTGTTCAGGGCATCACCTATTACCGCGACGCAAGAAGCAATGAGCCCATACCCGGGCTGATGCATGCCGATCTTGGCGGCTACCATGTCAAGGACATCGAAGTGGTCTGCGCTTTCGACGTCGCCAAGGGCAAGGTCGGACGCGATGTGGCCGACGCGATCTACAGCGCGCCGAACAATACTTTCCGCTTTGCCAATGTAGCGCCTACCGGCGCCCGCGTCGAACGCGGACCGACGCTGGATGGCATCGGCAAATATCTGCGTGACGAGATCGTGGAGGCCGACGAACCCGTCGCCAACATCAGCAAGATCCTCGCCGAAAGCGGCGCCGAAATCCTGGTGTCATATCTGCCTGTCGGTTCGGAGGAGGCAACGCGCTTTTATGCCGAGTGCGCGCTCGAGGCGGGCTGTGCCTTGGTCAACTGTATACCCGTCTTCATCGCCTCGCGGCCGGAGTGGCGCCGGCGCTTCGAGCAGCACGGCCTGCCGCTGATCGGCGACGACATCAAGAGCCAGGTCGGTGCGACGATCGTCCACCGGCTGCTCGCCAACCTGTTCCGCGAGCGCGGCGTGCGCATCGATCGCACCTACCAGCTCAATTTCGGCGGCAACACCGACTTCCTCAACATGCTGGAGCGCGAGCGGCTGGAATCGAAGAAGATCTCAAAGACGCAATCCGTCACCAGCCAGATCGACGTTCCCCTGGAGCCCGGCAACATTCACGTCGGGCCGAGCGACCATGTCCCGTGGCTGACCGACCGCAAGTGGGCCTATATCCGGGTCGAAGGCACGACCTTCGGCGGCGTACCGCTCAATGCCGAGCTCAAGCTGGAAGTGTGGGATTCGCCCAATTCGGCCGGCGTCGTCATCGATGCGGTGCGTTGCGCCAAGCTGGCGCTCGACCGCGGTATCGCGGGCGCGCTGACCGGTCCCTGCAGCTATTTCATGAAATCGCCGCCCGAGCAGTTCACCGACGCGGAAGCGCGCCAGCGCACGCTCTCTTTTATCGCCGGCAAGGACGAGCCGATGCTCGATGCCGCGGAATGACGACGACGTTCTTTCTGGTGCGCCACGCCGCGCACGACAATGTCGGCTGTTATCTTGCCGGAAGGATGGCCGGCGTTTGCCTCGGCGAAGCCGGCAAGGCACAGGCCTCGCATCTGGCAGACCGCATGGCACGTGAGGCGATAGCGGCAATCTTCTGCAGCCCGCGCGAACGCACGCAGGAGACTGCCAATCCGATCGCGCTCGCCTGCAATGCCGGTGAAATCGCGATCCGCGAGGAGATCGATGAGATCGACTTCGGCACCTGGTCGGGAAAGACCTTCGAGGAGCTGAACCAGGATGCCGACTGGCGGGTGTGGAACGACCAGCGTCAGCAGGCGAGAACACCGAGCGGCGAGACCATGCTGGACGTGCAGCAACGCGTCGTCTCATTGATCGAGCAGGTCCGCGGCACCTACCAGAACCAGGGCGTCGCACTGGTCAGCCATGCCGACGTCATCAAGGCCGCCGTGTGCAAGGTGCTCGGCCTGTCGCTGGGGAACTGCTTTCGCTTCGATATCGACCCAGCCTCGATCACCACGGTTGTTTGGGGGGACTGGGGGTCGAAGCTGATCAGACTCAACGAAGCTGCCTGACGAGGAATTGCCGGATGCGTATGGCTATTTTCGGTCTTACCGTGACATCGTCGTGGGGCAATGGGCACGCCACACTGTGGCGCGGATTGATCCGGGCGATGGCCGGGCTGGGCTGGTCCATCACCTTCTTCGAACGCAACACTCCCTATTATGCCGGGACGCGCGACCTCGATCAGTTGGATGGCGGCAGCATTGTCCTTTATCCGGACTGGCAGGACATCCAGAGCGTTGCCGAGCAGGCGATGAGTGAGGCCGATGTCGTCATCGTCACCTCCTATTGCCCCGATGCCGTGAGCGCGTCGCGCCTTGCCCACCAGGCCTGCCGCGGACTGAAGGTGTTCTACGATCTGGACACGCCGGTGACGCTGGCGCGGATCGAACAAGGTGAGCCTCCGGCCTATTTCGGGCCGGAAGGGCTTCGCGATTTCGATCTCGTGCTGAGCTACACGGGAGGAACCGCGATCGACGCATTGAGGTCGATGCTGGGTGCGCGCCACGTCATGCCGCTCTACGGCCATGTCGATCCAGAGCGACACCGGCCGGCTCCGCCCAGGCCGGAGTTTGCCGGCGACCTTTCCTATCTCGGGACCTATGCGGCAGACCGCCAGGCCGGGGTCGAGAGGCTGCTGGTCAGTCCGGCTGCGCGCCTGCCGGAGCGCCGCTTCATCATTGGCGGCGCACAATATCCGCAGGAATTCCCGTGGAGCGACAATATTTTCTTCGTCCGTCACCTGCCGCCCGCCGACCACCCCGCCTTCTTTTCATCATCACGGCTGACTCTGAATGTGACCCGCGAGGCGATGGCAGAAAGGGGCTGGTGCCCATCTGGCCGGCTGTTCGAAGCCGCCGCTTGCGGTGCCGCGATGGTGAGCGACACATGGCCGGGACTGGAGGCCTTTTTCCGGCCCGGCGAAGAGATCGTCGTGGCGAACAGCACCGACGACGTGGTCGCCGCGCTCGACCTGTCCGACGCCGAGCTTGACGCCATCCGCCGTCGAGCGCGCGAGCGGGTGCTGGAGGAACACACCTCGGCACGGCGCGCGAAGGAATTCGACCGCATCCTGTCCGATGCACTGCACGGCTCCACGCATGGCGAGCCGTTGAAGGAGGCAGTTTGATGTTGGGCATCGTGCCCGCAGCCGGACGGGGAAGCCGCATCCAGCCGCTCGGCTTTTCGAAGGAGCTTCTGCCGGTCGGCAGCCGCATCGACGGCAACACCGAACGGCCTTGCGCGGTCAGCGAATACCTGGTGCGCCGCATGGTGCGCGCGGGGGCCGACAAGATCTGCTTCGTCATCGGCTCGGGTAAGTCGGATATCCTCGAATATTATTCTGCCGGCTATGCCGACGCGACTGCGCTGTTTGTGGTGCAGCCCTCTCCGGTCGGCCTTTGCGACGCCATCTTCCGTGCCGCACCGCTCGTCACAGCCGATGAGACCGTTCTGGTCGGGTTGCCTGATACGATCTGGTTTCCCGAAGACGGCTTCCTGGCCCTCCCGGACGACGGCCTGTCCTTCCTGCTGTTTCCGGTGGACCAGCCGGAGTTCTTCGACGCCGTTGTTGTCGACCAGGACAGCCGGGTGAAGCAAATCCAGGTCAAGCAGCAGAATGCCCAATCGAACTGGATCTGGGGTGCGTTCAAGATGCCCGGCCGCACCCTTCACCAGCTCGCCGCGCTGTGGCGGGAACGGGACCGGTGCGACGAATATATCGGCACGCTGGTCAATGCCTATCTCGCCGCCGGAGGCGATGCCTGCGGCATCAAGGCTGGCACCGCCTATGTCGACGTCGGCACCTTCAACGGCTACCGCACCGCACTTCGCCTGCTTGAAAGCGCTGCCGGTACCAGGGACGATCAAGTCGACATTACGCTGCCCAGCCACCAGCACGTCCCTGTCCTCGCAGGCGAAAGAGGCTAGCCATGCTGCATTCCGATGCCGAAATCCGCCGCCGTATCGATGCGCTCGGCCCATGGTTCCACAATATGGAACTGGCCGGCATCGAAACCGCTCCCGACCATTTCCTTGGCAACTATCCGCTGATCAAATGGCGCAAATTCGCCGACGCCATTCCCGCCGATCTTTCCGGCAAGGCGGTGCTCGACATAGGCTGCAATGCGGGTTTCTATTCGATCGAGATGAAACGCCGCGGCGCCGGCCGCGTGCTTGGCATCGATTTCGATGAGGCTTACCTGGCGCAGGCGCGCTTTGCCGCCGAGGTAGCAGACTGCGACATCGAATTCCGGCAGCTCTCGGTCTACGACGTTGGCGCCCTGCATGAGCGGTTCGACATCGTGCTGTTCATGGGCGTGCTCTACCATTTGCGCCATCCCTTGCTCGCACTCGATCTGATCCGGGAGCACGTCGCCCGGGACCTGATGATCTTCCAGTCGATGCAGCGCGGCAGCACCAACGTGCCGGCGCTCGAGCAGAATTATCATTTCTGGACCCACGACCTGTTCGACCGGCCGGAGTTCCCAAAGCTACATTTCATCGAGCATCGTTACGCCGACGACCCGACCAACTGGTGGATTCCCAATCGCGCCTGCACCGAAGCCATGCTGCGCAGCGCCGGCTTCGAGATCGTGCTGCAACCGGAGCAGGAGGTCTATTTCTGCCGCACCGGCGACGTGCCGGCCGGCGGCGGCGCCGTCTACCCGTCGAAAGGACCGACAAATGATTGAAGCCGCGATGATCTGGAACGAGCCCAACAACAAATCCCACTGGGATCCCGAGCTCGACCCCGACTGGAGCCGCTTCGCCGCTACGGCAATCCTGGCCGCCGACGCGATCGCGTTGGAGAATCCGGCCTTGACCAAAGTCCTTGGCGGCATCTCGCCGATCGATGCCGGCTTCATGACACGGATGAAGGAATTCGGCGTGCTCGATCATGTCGACGCAGTCGCCGTGCACGGCTTTCCGCTCGACTGGAACCTCTGGCAGATCCACGAATGGCCGCAGAAGATCGGCGAGATTTCGGCTGTCACCGATCTTCCGGTATGGGTCAGCGAGGTCGGCGTATCGACCTTCGGCGCCGAGGAGGTACAGGTCTGGGGCCTGCGCCGGACCGCGGAATTGCTGATCGGCAACGCGCCGCGCATCCAATGGTACAGCCTCTACGACCTGCCGCGCGAGTGGGAAGCGACGACACGCCATCGCGAGGCGGAAGGCTCGTCTTACTACCGCCATTTCTACATGGGCCTGCTCCGCCAGGACGGCACGCCAAAGCCCGCGCTCGAGGAGTTCCTTCACCACACGCCGGCAATGGGACTGGTGCAGTGGTTCCATTTCGAAGATCACCGGCTGGACGACGCCGTTGCCTGGATGAAACGCCTCGGCGTCACCAATCTGCGTACCGGGCTTTCCTGGGCCGACAGCTTCAGGCCGAACGCACTTGACTGGTTCGACCGGCAGATGGAGGCTTTGGCCGACTTCGACGTGACGGTTACTTTCTGCTTCACGCCGGAACACCGCGGAATGATGCCGCACCACAGCAGTCCGCCGCTGGTGCCGGAGGAATTCGCCGACTTCTGCGCGGCAATGACGCGCCGATATGCCGGCAGCATCGCTGCCCCTTCGGTCTGCAGGCTGCGCGCCTCCGCAGCGTGAGGAGCTTCGGCCCTCCAGCCATGACGCTCACCATCCTCAACGTCGCCTATCCCCTCGCCCCGGTCGGGCCGGATGCGGTCGGTGGTGCCGAGCAGGTGCTGTCGATGCTCGACCAGGCGCTCGTACAGGCCGGACACCGCTCGATCGTGATCGGCTGCCAGGGCTCGAGCGCTGCGGGTGTCCTCATCGAGACGCCGGCCGAACCGGGCGTGCTCGATGAAGCGGCCAAGCGCCGGGCGCAGCGTGCTCATTGCGCCGCAATTGCCACCGCGCGCGCTCGCTGGCCAATCGAGGTGGTCCATTTGCACGGTATCGATTTCGATGCCTATCTGCCGGGCGACGGGCCGACATTGGTGACCCTGCATTTGCCGCTCGACTGGTATCCGGCCGACGCTCTCAATCCGGCGCGGGAGGATCTGTGGCTGCATGCGGTATCGGCGGCTCAGCAAAGAACCGCGCCGCCGGGAGCCAGGCTGATTGGGCCGATTCCCAACGGAGTGGACGTCGACGCGCTGAGCGAGCCGCAGGCCAAACACGACTTTGCGCTCGTGCTCAGCCGCGTCTGCCCGGAAAAGGGCATCCATCTGGCGCTCGACGCAGCCAAGAAGGCCAGCGTGCCGCTGGTCATCGGTGGCAAGGTCTACCCCTATGAAACGCACACAGCGTATTTTCGCGACGAGGTCGAACCCCGGCTGGACGACCGGCGCCGCTTCCTTGGTCCGCTCGGCTTTGTCGCCAAGCGGCGCCTGCTGAATACAGCCCGCTGCCTAGTCATCCCGAGCCTTGCCGCGGAGACCAGTTCGCTCGTCGCAATGGAGGCGCTCGCCTGCGGCACCCCCGTGGTGGCCTTCCCGAATGGCGCACTGCCGGATGTGGTCGAGCACGGCAAGACCGGGTATCTGGTCGGGGATGTCGACGAGATGGCCGAAGCCATCGCTGCCGCACCCAGCCTGGACCCCGAGACCTGCCGAGCCGAGGCGCGGCGGCGCTTTTCACTCGACCGCATGGTTTCCTCCTACATGGACGCCTATCGGGCGCTGGCACGGCTCGGCACAGACAGCGGGCAGCTCGCGACGGCGAGGTGAGCAGGACATGCTCCGCAGTGAGATCATCGACGATCCGGCGGACCTCGAAGCCCTCGAGCCGCACTGGTGGGAACTTTGGTCGCGCAGTCCCTCGGCGACGCCGTTCCAGTCTCCCGCATGGTTGCTGCCATGGTGGCGGACATTTGCTCCCGGCGAGCTAGCGACGGTCGCCGTCTGGCGTGGCGACGATCTGGTCGGCCTGGCGCCACTCTATCTGGAACGCCACGACGCCGGCGCGCGATTGCTTCCGCTCGGCATTTCGTTGAGCGACTATCTGGATGTCCTTTGTCTTCCCGAGATGGCCGAACCGGTCGGCGCAGTCATCGGTGGCGCCGTTCTTTCCGTCGGCTGGTCACAGTGGATCTTGCAGGATCTGCCTCCCGGCGGCGCCGGCCTTGCCATCAGGCATGCCGCGCTCGAATCGTGCCAACCCGTCGGTCACGCCGCTTGCCCGGTGCTCGCCCTCGCTGGCGACCAGACGCTTCAAGGCTGCGTTCCGGCACGGCGGAGGCGCCAATTGCGGCGCGCCCACAGGGCCGCGTCGAGACGCGGCAGTGTCTCCATCGAACCCGCTTTGTCCGATCCGCAGATATTCCTCGACCACCTGATCCGCCTTCACCGCGCGCGCTGGGCCGGACACGGCGACGGCGTTCTGTCCGATTCCCGCGTGGAAGCATTCCACCGTCAGGCGCTGCCGCAGCTGGTCGCACAGGTGCTTGCCCGATGCTGGCTTGTCACGATCGGTAACGCGATCGTGGGCGCCTATTACGGGTTCCATCATCGTGGCCGCGCTTGCGCTTATCTCGGTGGCTTCGATCCGGCCTATGCCGATGAAAGTCCCGGCGCGCTGCTCATCGGCCAAGCGATAAGGCAGGCGATCTGCGAAGGCGCGGAAGAGTTCGATTTTCTGCGCGGACAAGAGGCCTACAAGTACAGCTGGGGCGCCGTCGACCGGTGGACGATGCGCAAGATCTGGACGCGGAGCAAAGGGCGATGAGCGCGACCCAGCCAGAATCTCGGCGGTCGATATCAGCAAGGCGGGTGCTGGAGGATTGCATGGCAGACGGTGCCGGCGTCGAAGCCGTCATCGCCAGGCTGGCTCTCCGTTTCGAGACAGGAATCGATGCTGCAGAATTGGCGAAGATTGCGCAAAACACGCACTCGGCTGACCCGCGAAACACGGCAAAACTGCAACGGATTGCCGACCTGCTTCGGCGCAGGCCCGAGATCTTCGCCACGCTGCGCAAAACAGGTGGCGCCGTTCGGCACGAGCGTGGCGAGGACGAGACCGACGATGCGATCGTCAAGCGGCTGGCGGCTGGGTTTGACGCGGCGGCGGCGATCTCCCCGGCGGCGAGCGTCCAGCTGTCATCGCTGGGCAATGAGGAAAACCTCTCTGCCGCTACGGCTGAGATCGTTGCATGGCTGGAGAGGCGAGGCTTTACCGGCACCGGCCGCGACATACTGGATATCGGCTGTGGTATCGGTCGGTTCGAACAGGCGCTCTCCGCTCTGTCGCACCGAATCGTTGGCAGCGATATATCCCCAGCGATGATCTCGATCGCCCGCCGGCGATGCGCCGGGCTCGGCAACGTAGAATTCCGCCCTACGCGCGGTTTCGATCTTGCCGATTTTTGCGATGCAAGCTTCGACCGCGTGCTGGCCGTCGACAGCTTTCCCTATCTGGTGCTGGCCGGCCTTGCGGAGCGACATTTCGTGGAAATCGCGCGCGTGCTGAAGAGGCCGGGGATGGCCGCGCTTTTGAATTATTCATATCGCGGCTCGCCGGCGCTGGATCGCGCCGATGTCCATAACTTCGCCAACGCAAATGGCATGCAAGTCCTCGTCGACGGCGAAAAGCCGTTCCGGCACTGGGACGGCGATGCCTTCCTGCTTACGATTTCCGGCGGAACATTGCGGCCCAACGCTGGTTCGGATGCCGAACGGGAAAAGCCGCTATTCGACGGTATGAAGGAGGACAAGATGGCGTCCGGAAGCAAGAAGCACATCGGTCGCGGCAGTCACGGCAAAGGCGCTGGCGCTGGCGCGATGACGGATCTTCCCAAGGACAAGATCGGAGAGAACGCCGTTCTGTCCAACAGAGACAAGAAGCAGCACACCAAGGAGCGTGGGCTCGACGGCAATCGGGTCAAGTCCGAGCAGTACCAGGATCATTCAGCGGATCGGCGGCCTGAAGACTGATCGTTGCGGCGGCATATGGCTTGCAGCCGGCGAGCAATTGAAACACCGCGAGAACCCAACCGCTGACGAAGCTGTGCAAGGACCGAAGCCGGTCGCATGGACGCCCTGCAAATTCTTGCAAACTCGCACTGTTGCCACCAGAGTGAGGTGAAGGGACCAACATTTGCCAAGAGAGCGCGATGTCTCGCTCAAGGGAAGATTCCGTCAGCACGCGTGCCGATCTGACGATAGACCGGGAAATCGCTTCCTTGCTTGCGGCCATCGAGCAGGAAAGGGTTCCTGACCGGCTGACCAAACTTGCGATCGAGTTGCAGCATGCGCTTGTCGAAAGGCACTTGCGCGAGACCAGCAACTAACGTGACGTGTATTAGCGGCGCCTCTCGGCTTCGAAGTCCAGTTGTCCTTCGGACAGATAGCTGCGCCTTTCCATCAGGGTTTGCGAGGAACTTTCGCCAAGGTATTCCAGCACGCCGGCGCGTGCCCTGTTGAGCCGGCTCTTCACGGTTCCCACCGCGCAACCGCATATTTCGGCCGTTTCCTCATAGCTGACGCCCAGAACGCCTATCAACATCAGAACCTCGCGCTGGTGCTCAGGAAGGCTCTGGATGGCCTGGTGGACCTCCTTGCCCTGCACGGACCATTCCTGCGTCGCTTCCGAGATCGGCCGCAGCGATGCGCAGTCGAGCAGGCCGGGCGCTTCCCTCACCGCGGCCCTGACACGCGTGTAGTAGGTGTTGCGCATGATCGTAAAGAGCCATGACTTCATGCGCGTTCCAGCTTCGAATTTGTCAATGTTGGCCAAGCCCTTGGTCAGCGTCTCCTGGACCAGGTCGTCGGCATCATCGGGGGTGCGGCAGAAGGTGCGGGCGAAAGCCCTCAAAGCGGGTATGAGGTCGACGATGGAAACTTCTTCGGTTTCGCGAGTCGCCAAGGCGTAGGCTGCAGGTGGCAATGGTCCAGCTCCCGTCCAGAATGAGTTCGTGAGCGCAGACCAGTTAAATGCATTGGGCGAAAGATCGTTCCGGTTGGCGAAAGCACCCGGCTCCAGAAACCGGAGAGGACTTGGCTGAGCAATCCCGGCCGACGGCGATATTTTTGACGGAACAACCATCGGGATCGCGGAGTTCAAAATCAAGGTCGTCCGACAAATTCGCGCGCCGACATTTGGCGCGTCGAAATGCGATCTCGCAGCGTGCCTTGGCTGCGACCTCAAGGGCGGCCCGCCACCTCAAGAAACAGGAGGAGTCCATGACAGGAAACAAGCACGCCAAAGGCAAAACGCCGGCCGATAGCGATCTTGCCAACGATCCCGGCATCGGCAGTTCCAGGGGCACGATCAAGGAGGGCGACCGGCTCGATCAGGGCAACAATACGTTCGAAGGCGGTGTCGAGAACGACACCACGCCGCAAGGCGGTATCAATCCCCGGCAAAAGATGCGGACCAACAAGTGACCGGCTGCGCACGATCGAACAAACCTGCTGCAACCCGTGCAGCAATCCCGCGTTAAAGAGCATGAGCCTCGTGTCCGCCCCGGACGTTGATGCGACAGGCTCTTTCGCGGAGACACAGATGACAAAAAAATCGTTTGGCCGCCCCGTTCCAATTCTCGTCGGCCTTGGTTTCCCTCGCCATGTCGAGAATATCTGGCAGGCCTATGACGTCTTAAACGAATGGCCGAGCCGCGGTCCGGCGCACAAGGCGGCGTTCGACGCCTGTCGCGCCGGGCTGGCTGACGAGGTCGACGTCGAGACGGTGCGCGCGGCGTTCGATACGTTCGCCCGCAAGGCGGGCATTCTGGCCTACGATATCGCAGCCGAAATACCAGCACGCCCCACAACAGCTGCGAAGGCCCACGACGTCTGGCCGAAACGCCCATCGGACGGCCGTGTAGACCCTGAAGACGCCCAGCTTGCTTGAAGCGGCCACCTTGCTTGAAGCGGCCACCTTGCTTGAAGCGGCCACCTTGCTTGAACCGGGAGGAATACGGTGCTGAGAACAGAGTTCGATACCCCTGTTTGCATCTATTTCGGCAAGCCTGGGCGATCGCGATTGGTCAGTTCCGTTTTCGAAGCAGTACATTGCCTGAAAAGCGAGAAATGGCCGGCGCGCAATGCTCCGCTGGCGCTGGCGGCCGCTGATGTATTGAATCGCGCCCGGACCGGTGAAATTACGGCCGGCAAAGCGCGGCAAGCATTTGTCGACGCCGCTTGGGAGGCGAACATTCTTGTCGAAGGCGAGCCGCATGACGCGCGTGGCCTGACAGCCTTCATGTCGGACAGCGGGTGAACCGGCACGCTGTTTTCCCGCAGTTCCGTCCAAAGCTTGGTTTATCGCGAATGATTGGCGTTCTCGGCCTTTTTCTCGCGCTGCTGCCTGAGGACCTCGTCGGTTCCGACCAGCTTCTTCGATCCGCCGGGAATCGCGGTGGACACAACAGCCGGTGGGTCGCTTGCCGGGAAAGAATCCTCCAGACCCGCCTGCAACTGGTCTTCCAGCGTTTGCGGCTCTTCAGACCGGCCGGGGGTCCTTCGGGTATCTACGTTCTCCAGTGGCTGCTTCATGTCCGGTGAAGACTTTACCTCTCGAATCCAGCCGTAGAGCTGTTCGATGGCAAATTCCTTCATCGTGTCGAAATCGGCTTTTTCGTCACGCGATGCCTCGATTTGGTCGACCATCGTCTTCTCGAACCGGTCGAGATTATCGTTTCCGCAGGCCCGGCAGAGACGCACCAGCGCCTCGCGCAGTATGAGTGGCGCAAAGTGCGCCGTCGCCTCAAGCCTGAGCTGCTGCAAACGCTCCGGGGTAGCGGCTTGGAACTTCGACATGTTCGACCTCTCGCCTTGTGGAGCAGGTCAACGAAAATTGTCGGCGGATGTTCCATCGGCGGTGGCCGGTGCATCGCTTGATCCTCAGCGGTGCGCGCCACCGACTGCCATGCGGATACCGAGACAGACGACGAAGCAGCCTGCCACGCGCTGCTGCCAGAGCCTTACCTTCGGGCGTTTCATGACCCAGGTCCCGAGCGTGCCGGATGCGAGTGCATATGTGCCCAGCACCAACACACCGGTCATTTTCTGGGTGCCACCGAGCAGCAGCAATTGCAGCGTGACCGATCCGCGGGAGGGATCGACGAACTGTGGAAGGAAAGCTAGCATGAAGGTTATCGGCCAGGGATTTATCAGATTGGCGATCATTCCTTCGCGTGCGGCCACAAGCGCCCCGACACTGCGGGGCTCCTCGACGGCGACGCCGGCCGACGGCAGCAGCACCAGACGCGATCCAAGCCAAACCAGATAGGCTGCGCCCATCCATCGAAGCATGGCAAAGGCAAACGGCGATGCCTGGAGCAGCGACGATATGCCGAGGGCAAGCAGCGGCAGCTGGACCATACCGGCGCCGAGGGTCATTCCCAGGACGGTGAACAGGGCAACATCACGGCCCTGCCCGATGCCGCGCGCAATCACCAGCAGACTGTCGGGCCCCGGCGGCATCTGCATCAGGATGACCGTTCCGACAAAAGCCGTCCACGAAGCGGGATCCACGTCGCTACTTCGCCCCGGTTTCGCAAGATGCCTTTGCGCCGTCCTTCAACTGGCCGGCATCTCGCATCATCTTGAGCGCTTCGTCCCTCGTCAGGCCGCACTTGCGGGCAAAAAAATCGATCTCATAGGCCAACTCGGCCGACAGGTCGTGTTTGGCATACATTCTTCGCTTGTGTTTGCGTGCGCCCACCAAGGCTCGGTCCCGGCTATGTTAGTCCTCCCGAACTCACATCGGATCAGCCGGTTCCCACTGCCTGACCAATTCGTTTCCGCAGGTTTTCTCACGCGCCGTCCGGCCGGCCGACCCTGTCCTTGAGTTCGTTCAGGAATGCGAGGAGCGCGTCTTCAGGATCGTCGGCCTCTTCGGTCAGCATATCGATGCCCCAGCGGCCGAGAACAGCCTCCTGGACGATGCTCGGCTGCGACATGAAGATGAAGGATTTCGGACGGTTCTTCTCGTAACCGGACCTGCGCCAGGTCTGCCAAAGCCGATGCAGCAGCAGACGGATGTTCATGTCGGACATGCTGTAGCCGATGAACAGGATGGTGCGCCCTAGCGCGTCGGCTCGAAATTTCACATCGAGCGGCGAATCGAACGACAGCCGTTCAAAATAGTCGGTCTCCGCCAGGACCAACGATTTATCGTCGTCGAAATCGCCGTGGAACTTGATGATCTGCGTCACCTCGCCGGTGGCCTTTGGCAAGTCCTTCGCATTGGCGACTTTGACAAAGGGGCGGCTATGGATCTCGAAGGCCACCTCGAGGTTGCGATCATAATTGGTGGTGTAGATGATCGGAAAATCGAGCGATACGATCAGCTTGTGGATTGCCGATCGCTGCACTTCTTCCCGCGAGACGCTCCATTCGCGATCCATCCAACTGCGCAAATGGCTGAGGCTCCCCTGCTTCAGCCGGTAATATTCTGCAATGGCCTGATAGCTGGCCTCTGGTGCGCCTATCATGTCCTCGTGAAGGCCGAGCTCGTTTTGCATGTGCTCGATGAGCTTTTGCCAAGACGGCAAGCCGACGCTCATCGACACCCCGGCTCCAACGAACAGGATCGCTCGTCGCTCTTTCACCGATTGGGCCAGTTGCTCGACTGCAGACAGCATTCGACACAACTGCAATAGATACCGCTCCGTTCCAGCCGAGCCCGGACCACCGGGAGAATAACTCCGATTTCGGATTGAATGCCTCCCGAGCGCCCGCCGCCGAGTTTAGCTCACCCCATCCGATATTTATTTCATTCCATTTGGCACTTCTGCGCCTGTCACGCGTTGGGAGTGTTCAACAAACACGGCGCAGCTGATGGATCGCAATCGGATTGTCTCAGTAGCATTATGTCTGTTCCTGCTTACGATCTGCGCCGTCCAGCAAAAAGCTTGGGCTCAAGCACCTTGCCCGGCCGACCACGACAAATTGTTGGCCGCTCTCAAGGCCAACGTCAAAGCAAGCGGCGGCCCGGGCAATGGCGGCTTCGATACTCATGAATGGGCCGCAGTCGTGGCTCGCGACGGAACGGTCTGCGCCGTCGCGTTCAGCGGGCCTACCGCCGACGCCCAGTGGCCCGGCAGCCGGCTGATCGCCGCCGAAAAAGCCAATACCGCCAACGGGCTCAGCCTCGCCCAGATGGCGTTGTCCACCGCGAACCTCTATGCGCCGGTGCAGCCCGGCGGTCCTCTATACGGCCTGCAGGCCACCAATCCGGTCAATCCAGCGGTAGCCTATGCCGGCGATCCTTCGACATTTGGAAGCTCCAGCGATCCGTTGCTGGGAAAGCCCATCGGCGGTGTCGTCGCATTTGGCGGCGGCCTGGCTCTTTACGACGCCAAGGGGATCGTCGGGGCGCTTGGCATAAGCGGCGATTCCTCTTGTGCCGACCACAATGTCGCCTGGCGCGTGCGCGCCGCGCTGGGGCTGGACAAGGTGCCGGCCGGCATCAACCCAGACCGCAAGGACGCCATCATTTACGACCTCGATCCCGGCGGCAAGAGCGCCTCCGGCTGGGGGCATCCATTGTGTGCCGGAAGTGAGGCGGACGTGGCGGCGGAGCTCGGCGCCGGCGTGGGCGGGTCAATACACAAATGAAGAAAGTGCGACAGGTGGCCGTGCAAACCAGTGTGTCAGCCAACGGGGGAAAAAGGTCTATGGCTGCGATGCTGGGATGGACGCTGCTGGCGGGCTTCGCGCTGATTACCGCGGCGGTTGCTCAGTCAACGTCAAGCCCTGCGATAAATCCGCCGGCCGCAGCCGCTCCGCCCGACGACGGCCAGTGGGCGATGCCGGCAAAGAACTACGCCTCGACCCGCTACAGCGATCTCGCGGAAATCACCGAAGACAACGTCAAGACCCTGCAGGTGGCCTTCACCTTCTCGACCGGCGTCAACAAGGGCCAGGAGGCTGCGCCCCTGGTGGTCGGCAACACGATGTACATAGTGACGCCGTTTCCCAACATCCTCTATGCGCTTGACCTTACCAAGCCCGGCGCGCCGATGAAGTGGAAGTTCGAGCCCAATCCGGAGCCTGCCGCCCAGGGCGTTGCCTGTTGCGACGTGGTGAACCGCGGTGCGGCCTTCTTCAACGGGCGCATCTATTTCAACACGCTCGACGGCCACACCATCGCCGTGGATGCGGCCACCGGCAAACCGGTCTGGAACACCCATATCGGCAACATCAATGTCGGCGAGACCATCACGATGGCGCCGCTGGTGGTAAAGGGGAAGGTGCTGGTCGGCAATTCCGGCGGCGAAATGGGCGTACGCGGCTGGATCAAGGCGCTCGACGCCGGCGACGGCCACGTCGTCTGGACGGCCTACAACACCGGCCCGGACACCGAGGTGCTGATCGGCCCGGATTTCAACCCGCATTACGACATGGACAAGGGCAAGGATCTCGGCGTGACGTCGTGGCCGCCCGACGCCTGGAAGATCGGCGGCGGCAATGTGTGGGGCTGGATCTCCTATGACCCGGACCTCAACCTGATCTTCCATGGCACCGGAAATCCCGGTCCGTGGAATCCGGATCTGCGGCCTGGCGACAATAAATGGACCGCCGGCATCTTTGCCCGCGATCCCGACAGCGGCGCAGCCAAATGGTTCTATCAATGGACCCCGCACGATCTGCACGACTACGACGGCATCAACGAACAGGTGCTGCTCGACATGACCTGGCAGGGCAAGCCCCGCAAGGTGCTGGTGCGGCCGGAACGCAACGGCTACGTCTATCTGTTGGATCGCACCACGGGCGAGGTCCTGTCGGCAGTGCCGTTCGGGCCGGTCAATTCCAGCAAGGGCGTCGACCTCAAGACCGGCCGGCTGATTGTAAATCCGGACAAAAAAACCGGCACCGGCAAGGTCGTGCGCGACATCTGCCCGACCGCGTCCGGCCTCAAGGACTGGCAGCCTTCGGCATTCTCGCCCAAGACCGGTCTGCTCTACATCCCGCACAACAATCTCTGCATGGACGAAGAGGGCGTCGAGGTGAATTACATCGCCGGCACGCCCTACGTCGGCATGAACGTGCGCATGATCCCCGGGCCGGGCGGCAATCGCGGTGCTTTCACCGCCTGGGATGTCGCCGCCGCCAAGCCGGCGTGGAGCCTGAAGGAGAACTTTCCGGTGTGGAGCGGCGCCGTCGCCACCGCCGGCAACGTCGTGTTCTATGGCACCATGGAAGGCTGGTTCAAGGCGGTCAGCGCCAGGACCGGCGAACTGCTGTGGCAGTTCAAAACGTCGTCCGGCATCATCGGCCAGCCGATCACCTATCGCGGCCCGGACGGGCACCAATATGTTGCGATCCTTTCGGGTGTCGGCGGCTGGGCCGGCGCGATCGTATCCGGCGATCTCGATCCGCGCGACGCCACCGCCGCGCTCGGCTTCGTCAACGTCATGAAAGATCTGAAGGATGTAACCACGCCGGGAGGTACGCTGTATGTGTTCCGGCTGCCTTGAGACGATCGGCCGAGTTGCGCGGCCACGGAGAACGCGTTCGCGGCGGTTAGCCGTCGCGGTTGGCGCACTGGCGCTCTCGCTTGTCGCCACCCTTGCCGATGCGCGCGAGCTGAGGATCTGCGCCGATCCCAACAACATGCCGTTCTCCAATGCCGCCAGGGAAGGCTTTGAAAACAAGATTGCCGAACTCGTCGCCGGGGAGCTTGGTGCGACGGTGTCCTACACGTGGTGGGCACAGCGGCGCGGCTTCGTCCGCAACACGCTGAAAGCCGGCTTGTGCGATCTGGTGCCCGGCACGCCCGTCAATCTCGAGATGCTGCGCACGACCGCGCCCTACTACCGGTCTTCCTATGTGTTCGTGACACGCAAGGATGTGCCAGAAATCACGTCCTTCAACGATCCTCGCCTGCGCGATCTGCACATCGGCGTCCAACTGATCGGCGACGACGGCGCCAACTCGCCGCCCGTCCAGGCGCTTGGCCGCCGCGGCATCGTCGGCCATCTCATCGGTTTCCCCGTCTATGGCGACTATTCGGCGCCGAACCCGCCAGCGCGCATTATTGAGGCGGTCGCGAATGGCGACATCGACATGGCCGTCGTCTGGGGACCGTTGGCCGGCTACTTCGCATCCAAGCAGAAGGTGGCGCTGCGGATCACGCCGGTTTCGCCGCGCGTGGACGGCCCGCAACTGCCGATGATCTACGACATCTCGATGGGCGTGCGCCGTGGCGACGATACGCTGCGCAACGAGGTGAACGCCGCCCTGACCAGACACCGCGACGAGATCGACGCGATCCTGGCGGCCTACCAGGTGCCCCGCCTCGATCCTGTCGGAGCGCCTTGAAATGAAGCGCGGTCTTCCCTTGCTGGTGTTCGCGATCCTCGCGGTTTCCGGGTGCCAGCGTGAGGAACGCGACACGCGTCCACAGTCGGCGCTCGGCTCGGGCGACCAACCGGCAGCCGTGACGGCCCTCGAGCCGGGCGGCCAACGGCCGGCCTCGTCCGATACCAAGGCCGGCGTGTTCGAGGCCAACGCCTTCCACCTCAGCGAGGGCAAGCGTCTGTTCAACTGGTTCAACTGTTCCGGTTGCCATGCCAATGGCGGTGGCGGCATGGGCCCGGCCCTTATGGACAAGAAGTGGCTCTATGGCAGCTCGATCGAAAGCATCCACGCCACGATCAGGGACGGTCGGCCAAACGGCATGCCGAGCTTCCGCGACAAGATCCCGGACGACCAGATCTGGGAGCTTGCCGCCTTCGTCCGCGCGTTGAGCGGCAACGCGCCGAAATCCGCTGCGCCGAGCCGCGACGACGACATGATGCCCCATCCATCCGAAAATCGCCTGCCGGATGCCGCGACTCTGGGGAAGTCGCCGTGAACCGCCTTGTTTGCAGGGTGTGCTGCGGCGCAGCCTTCATGCTGCTCCTTGCAGGATGCAGCGGCTGGCAATCGGCGCTCGACCCAAAAGGCTCGGCCGCGGGTGAGCTTGCGTGGCTGATCTGGTTCTTCACCGCGCTGTGCACGGTGGTCTGGCTTCTAGTGCTGGCTGTGCTGATCATGCCATTGGCCCGGCGCGCGGCGCCGCTCGGCGATCCACTTGTACTCGACGCTGCCGCCGAGCGCAGCAAGATGCGAATTGTCGTCGCCGCACTCGCCGCTACCGCCCTGATCCTGGTAGGCCTGACCCTGCTGAGCTACTTCGCCAACCGGACGCTCGCTGCTATCGGCTCGGATGCGGCGCTGACGATCCGGGTGACCGGACATCAATGGTGGTGGGAGGTGCGCTACGAAAATGATCAGCCGAACCGCATCCTGACGACCGCCAATGAAATCCACATCCCGGCGGGCGAGCCGGTGCGGCTTGTAGTGACCTCGACCGACGTCATCCATTCCTTCTGGGTCCCGAACCTCTCGGGCAAGCTGGACCTCATTCCAGGCCACGAGAACGTTCTCGATCTGAAGGCGGACAGACCCGGCGTCTATCGCGGCCAGTGCGCCGAGTTCTGTGGCGCGCAGCATGCCAATATGAGCACCTTCATCATCGCCGAACCTCGGCCTGTATTCGACGCCTGGCTGAACGATCAGCTGCGGCCGGCGGCCGCCCCCGTGTCGGCCGAGGCCAAAACCGGCCACGACCTGTTCCTCAAACGGCCATGCGTGATGTGCCACAAGATCGGCGGCACCATCGCCGGCGGTACGGTCGCTCCCGACCTTACACATATCGCAAGCCGGCGGACGCTCGCTGCCGGAACGCTGGCGATGAGCCGGGGCAATCTCGCAGCCTGGATAGCCGATCCGCAAGGGATCAAGCCAGGTGCCCACATGCCCGTGGTGGGACTGAACGGGGACGAGCTGAATGCAATCGTAGCCTATCTCGAGGGCTTGAAATGAGTAGCGCCGACCTGGCCCATGGGCGTGACCTCGCCCAGCAACGCGCCGCAGCACAAAAGGGTGACCTAGCTCCCGAGCGCGACGGTCCTCGTGATACCGGCCTCGACGACGCCAGCCTTGACGGCTGGTTGGCGCGGACATGGCAGACGGCGCCAGGCATCATCGGTGCGCTCTCGAGCGTCGACCACAAAATTGTCGCGCGGCGCTACCTGATCACCGCTTTCGTCTTCCTGTGCCTCGGTGGCCTCAGCGCCGTTGCCATGCGCATCCAACTGTCGGGGCCGGAGCGTGGGCTGATCGGGCCCGACCGCTACAACCAGCTGTTCACCATGCATGGCGTGACCATGATGTTCCTGTTTGCAGTGCCGATCGTTCAGGCGACCGGCATCTACCTCGTGCCACTGATGGTCGGCACCCGCAATATCGCCTTTCCGCGCCTCAATGCATTCAGCTTCTGGATTTATCTCTCCGGTGGCCTCTTCGCTTGGGTGTCGTTTGCACTCGACATGGCGCCCGACGTCGGCTGGTTCTCCTACGTGCCGCTGTCCGGTCCTGAATTTGGGCCAGGCAAGCGTTCCGACGTGTGGGCGCAGATGATCACTTACACCGAAGTGTCATCGCTGGCGGTCGCGGTCGCCACCATCGTAACCGTGCTGAAGCAGCGTGCGCCGGGCATGTCGCTCGATAAGATTCCGCTCTACGTCTGGGCGATGCTGGTCACCTCTTTCGTAATCGTGTTCGCCATGCCGGCGGTCATGATCACGTCGACGTTCCTGATCCTCGACCGGCTGGTCGGCACCCATATCTTCAATCCCGCCGAGGGCGGCGACGTTTTGCTGTTCCAGCACCTGTTCTGGTTCTTCGGCCACCCCGAAGTCTACATCATATTCCTGCCGGCTACCGGCGTGGTGTCCTCGATCATCGCCGCTTTCGCCCGGCGTCCGGTATTCGGCTATCTGGGCATGGTACTGGCCTTGATCGCGGTCGGCTTTCTGTCGTTCGGCCTGTGGGTTCACCACATGTTCGCAACCGGTCTGCCCAAGCTCGGCGCGAGCTTCTTCACCGCCTCAAGCATGCTGATCGCCATCCCGAACGGGCTGCAGATCTTCTGCTGGCTGGCGACATTGTGGGACGGACGCCCGATAATCCGGACGCCGCTGCTGTTTGTGTTCGGCTTCTTCTTCACGTTCGTCGCGGGCGGCCTGACTGGGGTGATGCTGGCGTCGGTGCCATTGGACCTGCAAGTGCACGACACCTATTTCGTGGTCGCGCATTTCCATTACGTGCTGATCGGCGGGTCGGTGTTCCCGCTGCTCGGCGCGACCTATTTCTGGTTCCCCAAGATCACCGGCCGGATGATGAGCGAACGTCTCGGACGCTGGCACTTCTGGCTTGCCTTCCTAGGCTTCAATGCGGCGTTCTTTCCGATGCACATTGTCGGCCTGTGGGGCATGCCGCGGCGGGTCTACACCTATCCGGTGGAACTCGGCTGGGGCAACATCAACCTGTTCATCACAGCCGGCGCGGTCATCCTGTTCCTAAGCTTCGTTCTGTTCACTATAAACCTGGTGTACAGCGCCTCGAGGGGCGCCCCGGCGGGGGACAATCCCTGGAATGCTGGCACGCTGGAATGGGCGACGAGCTCTCCACCGCCGAGCTATAATTTCGCTCGGATCCCGGTGGTTACCCACGCCGAGCCGCTCTGGGCCGAACGTGACACGCTGCCTGTCGCGACCGGGCTTCGCGTCGACGCGCGCGAACTTGTCATATCGACCGTGGCAGAGGCGCATCCAGATGTGCGCGAGAAGTCGGCGACACCGTCGATCTGGCCATTGTTCGCCGCGCTCGCCGTCGGCGCCACCTTTCTCTATTCGATCTTCAGCCCGTGGGCGGTGGTCTGGGGAGCCGGGCCGATCGCCATCACTCTGATCGGCTGGTTCTGGCCGAAAGGCGACCCGGAGGATGAGGAATGAAACAGCGCCCTACCGCCGATCTTTCCCAACTCCCGACCTTCGGGCTCGGACCACGCAGCCCGACCTGGTGGGGCACTCTCGCCTTCATGGCGCTGGAGGGCACTGGGTTCGCGCTCGCCGCAGGCGCCTATCTTTACCTTGCCTATCTGTCGCCCGAATGGCCGCTGGGCGTGCCGCCGCCCAACCATTGGCCAGGCACCATCGTCACGCTGTTGCTGCTCGCCAGCGTGGTACCCAACCACATACTGAACCGCTATGCCGAAGCCTGTGCCATGGTGCCCGTGCGCATCGGCCTGATCGTCATGTCGCTGCTCGGTATCGCACCGCTTGTCGTGCGGTGGTTCGAATTTCCGGCCCTCAACATCTATTGGGATACCAATGCGTACGGCTCAATGCTGTGGGTCCTGCTCGGCCTCCACACAACGCATCTGATTACCGACGTCGGCGACACGCTGGTGCTGACGGTCCTGATGTTCACGCGCCATGGCTATAACGGCCGGCGTTTCGGGGACGTTGGCGACAACGTCTTC
Source organism: Mesorhizobium sp. M0207 (assembly GCF_040321995.1). Classification (NCBI taxonomy): domain Bacteria; kingdom Pseudomonadati; phylum Pseudomonadota; class Alphaproteobacteria; order Hyphomicrobiales; family Phyllobacteriaceae; genus Mesorhizobium; species Mesorhizobium sp. M0207. The sequence continues at coordinate 25,762 of NZ_JAMYSQ010000003.1, read as the reverse complement.
TACTGGGATTTCGTGGTCGCGACTTGGATCCCGATCTATCTGTTGATCTACTGGATGCCGAGGCTTGACTGAGATGCGTGCGCTTCGCTTGGGCACATCATGGGGCGGGCTGTTGTCCGGGCCTTTGGCCTGGGCGGTGTCGACGCAGCTGAACTATGCGTTCGTGGAGTGGCAGTGCGCCCACGGCGTTCCCCTCATACTGGTCATTGCGCTGGTGCTGACAGTGCTGGCCCTGCTCGGCGGCGTGCTTTCGTGGCGGGCGCGCCAGCAAGGTGGCGCCGCCTTTAAACCGGATCGTACGCGCGGCACCGAGGATTTCGTCGCCAATATCGGCATTCTCAGCGCGGTGCTGTTTGCGCTGGTAATTGTCATGCAAGGCGCCGCCTCGCTCATTCTTGACGGCTGCCTGCGATGAGCTTCGACGCGCTCTTCTCTACCACGATCTGCTACGGTGCCGGCGCCGCGCAGGCCGGCTGGACGCTGGCGTTGCCGATCACGCTGCCGCTAACCATGGTCGCACTGCTTTACGCGGCAGGCGCCTTTCGGCTGTGGCGGCGGAGTGCCCGCAGCCGCCCGTTGCGGTTGCGGCAAGCCCTGCTGTTTGCGACCGGCTGGGCCATTTTGGCGGCAGCACTGGTCAGTCCGCTCCATGCATTGGGTGAGCGGGTCTTCACCGCCCACATGATCGAGCACGAACTGTTGATGGCGGTGGCGGCACCCCTGCTGGTCGCCTCCCGGCCGGCGGCGGCGATGATGTGGGCATTGCCGATCAAGCTGCGGCTGGCATTTGGCGCAGCCGGGCACGCGAAGATGCTGCAGGCGGTTTGGGCCACCATCAGCCGCCCTGTAACGGCCACCGTCCTGCACGGCGTCGCCATATGGGCATGGCATATTCCGGCGCTGTTCGAGGCGGCGCTTGCACAGGGTGTCCTGCATTACGCGCAACATGCCAGCTTCTTCGGTTCCGGCCTGCTGTTCTGGTGGGTCCTGCTGCCGCGTTCAGGCCGCGAACAAGCCTGTGGCAGCGCAGTCATGCACCTCTTCTTCACGTCGCTGCACACTGGCCTGCTCGGAGTGCTGCTCCTGGTCTCGCCAAGGCTGTGGTATCCGGAAAATGGCGCAGGCGCAGACCTATGGAATCTTAGCCCGCTCGAGGACCAGCAACTCGCCGGTCTGGTCATGTGGGTTCCGGCCGGCCTGATCTATGGCGGCGCGGCGTTGCTGCTGGCCGGCCTGTGGATCCGCTCGAGCAGCCGAAAGGACCGGGAGGCGTCGCATGCGCTTCACGCTGTCTAAAGCCGTAATCGGCGCTGCGGTTATTGTCGTGCTCGTTGCAGCCCTGGCCGGGATTTTGTTGTACTTCGAGCAAAGCCGTCGGGTCGAGCAGAAGGCCGACAATGCGACCGGCGGCGTCGGCGCCCGCGCCATTCCGATCATGATGGCCAATGGCTGCGCCGGTTGCCACACCATCACCGGCGTTCCCGGCGCGCAAGGGTTAGTCGGTCCACGCCTCGACGCAAGCCTGGCCACCCGGGTCTATGTCGGCGGCGTCTTGCGCAATAGGCCGGAGAACCTGATCCGCTGGATCCGTGCGGCAAGGGAGATCAATCCGCATACGGCAATGCCTTCGACCAGAATTTCCGATCAGGAGGCGCGGGACGTCGCTGCCTACCTCTATTCGCTGAAATGACATCGTTGCTCGCCTAGTCGAGATCAAACACTGCCGGCAGTCTACCGATGCCGGTTTGCCGGACCGGCAATCGTCACCGCCTTCGGCTCGATGCCTTGCTTGCCGACGAACCTTTCGGAACCGGCCCGCATCGGCGAGGCTGCCCGCGGTCGCGTCGCACATCGCGGCCGACGCGAGCGCCCGCTATGGCCCGGGCAATCTGCTGGTGCGGATTGTTTCGCGGGCATCTCGGATATGAGCTTCTTTGGCGAGGGGGCCGAGTCCGGTCCGACGTCGTCGTACGCAACACGCCGATGTGGGCAACATTCCTACCCTCAATATGGTGGGGAACGAGACTACCATACGCCGTGCGACCGTTTGCATATCGGCTATGCTTTCGACGTACTGTCGCAGGTTGTGAGAGCTGTTTATGCTGCACTTCTTGAAGAGCAGGGTTAGGTGTAAAAGCTCGACAGTCAACACCTCGCCAGGAACAAATCGGCATAGCCACGGTTTGGTTCTACACGTCAAACCGCGAGGAAATCCTATGGATACTGATGTCAATTCCGAAACCCGCTCGATCTTCATTGTCGGGCTGCGCAACGCCCACGCCATGGAGAACCAGGCACTGTCGATCATGAAACCTCAGGTCAAGCGGATCGAGAACTATCCGCAGGTCGCCGACCGCCTGCAGCAGCATATCACGGAGACCGAAGGGCAGATGGCCCGCCTGGAATCCATTCTGGATGGCCTCGGTGAGGACCATTCCACATTGAAGGACACGGCCATGTCGATGGTCGGCAGCATGGCCGCGATGGGACATTCCGTAGCCGGCGACGAAATCCTCAAGAACAGCTTCGCCAACTTTGCATTCGAAAATTACGAGATCGCCGCTTACAACTCGTTGCTCGTACTCGCCGAGGCCGGAGGGTTTAGTCAGGCAACCAATTCCCTTCAGCAGAATCTCAGCGAAGAAGAGAAAATGGCCGACTGGTTGAGGCAGAACCTGCGCGGTGTCACCTTGCAATACGCCAGGCTGCGTGAGGCGGGAGAGACCGCCAAGAGTTAGGCCGCCCGGCGGGCCGAGAGGAATTCCTAGCAACCACCCCTGTCGAATTGACGGGGTTGTCTAATCGCCGCTGGGACGTCAAGCATGTAATTGCGTTGAGACGACGCTGCCGGGTGCATGGTTGTCTTCGCGGTCGACATCAGTCGCCGCATGATGGAGCTCCGCGGACGAGCCTTCAATGTGGACGACGCACTTTGCTGAGACAGCGGTGCAATCCCATCAGCGGAATGGCTCGGCTCACGTCCCGGCAGGGACGTCTCAGGCGCTCAGATCCTGAACGCTATTCGCAAGATTTCATGCTGTGGCGCCTGCATTTCGATCAAAGAACTCACCGGTCTTGAGCATCGAATGCATTATCACCGCCAGTTTGCGCGCCACAGCCACGGCAGCTCGTTTGAAGCCAAACCCTCTCCCGGAGCCTGAGGCCCCACGTGCGCAGGCTGCTGTCGATCGAGCTGCGTGTCAGGATGACCGCCGCAGCCTCATAGAGAAGTCCCCGCAAATGTCGATCGCCGCGTCGGGATATATGGCCGTCATAATCGACTTCTCCCGATTGGTAGCGGCGAGTTGTCAGGCCGATCCAAGCGGCAACAGAGCGGGACTTCTTGAAGTTGCCCGGATCTTCAATGGCCGTGGCGAAAGAGGTTGCGGTAATGGCGCCGATGCCGGGGATCGACATGAGTATGCGGCATGCTTGGCTTTGACGTGCATCTGCGACAAGCTGGCGCCCAAGCTCGGCGGCACGGATGCGAATGCTGCACCAGGCTTCCAACATCGGTAGGACGACAGGAGCAAGCTCGCTCTGATCGATAAGAAGGCTCCGGACATTCTTTTCGAATGTAGTTCCCTTACCGGCGGGAACGAGCAAGCCGAACGTTTTCATGATCCCTCGGATCTGGTTGGAAAGCTCGACGGTGATCCGGACCAGCCGAGTGCATGCTGCCACGAGCGTGCGGGTCAACATACTGTCGAAGCCTTTCACGCGCACCTCGCGAAAGAATCCTGCTTCAGCAAGACGCGCCAAACCATCGGCGTCATTCGCATCCGTCTTGTTCGCCGCCATATCGAGAGCGGCTTTGGCATGGCGCGCATCGATGCAGATGGCTGGCAATCCCTCGGCGCGCAGCGCATGATAGAACCAAACTGACAGCGGGCCGGTTTCGAACACGACGCGCTTTGCGGCCGGCGCCCGCTTGCGGACAAGCTCGGCAATGATCCTGGGATCAGATGCGCACTTCCCGCGCCAGATCCGTTCGCCTTCACGGCGGATCGACACCGCCGTCTCTTTCATCGACACGTCGAGACCGATATGTTCTTCCATGGCTGTTCTCCGTTGATGCTGGGCCCGGCGTCCAGTCGTGAGCCCGTATTTCATCTTATCGGGGAACAGCCACCCTCCAAGGCTATGATCGGTTCCAGGGCGCGTCGCTCCCGCGATTACCCCATGTGGTTGTTTTTTTTCAGAATGGACAGTGCTGCTGAGGCCCGTTGGCCAGACACGCTTCATGCAGCCCGACGAAGCGAAGAATCGGAACGGACCGGAGCGCCTCGGCTAATGACTTGAGCGCCGCGATCATATTTGTCTGCGGAAGGTTGCGGACTCCTAGCCGACTTCGATGTGCCAACCGCGAGGCGGCCCGTGGTCGGAATCGCCACGAACGACCGCAGCGCTATCACGTTGTTTCGGGAGAATCGTTCGAACTGGGAACCTCGTCGGTCTCCGGCAAACGATCGCGAATCGCTTCCTCAGTTTTGCTTGCCGTCTTTTTCACGACTTTCTCGACGCGGTCGACCAAGGTCTCGGCGTCGCTGCTGGAACCCTGTCGGTCAGCCTCTTCTTTTACAGTCTCATATGCTTCGGCGGCGACCTGCTTGGCTTGTTCCACGCCTTCTTCAAAGAGCTCCTCGGCACTGTCACGAAGCTTGTCGCGGTAGGGGCCGAGTTGTTCGTCTTCCGCGGCGGTGTGAGGCAGCATCACGCCGATGGCGGTGCCCACGGCAAGGCCCACCGCGGCCATTGCCAGAGGTTCGCGCTGGAACAGGTCTCGCGTCGACTGCCGCACCCGCCCCGCCATATCGTTGGCGCTCGAGCCGAACTGCCCGGCCGTGCTTCTTAATCTTTCTTTGGCGCCGCTCGCAACGTCTGCGACAGCCTCAGTCCCACCGCCTGCCACGGAAGCAACCGAACGAGCGGCATCGGAGAGCATGGAGCCGGCGGAATCTTCGCTCTCGGCACCGTACTCATCGCCGCTTGAGTCCTGCCAGGCCCCGCCCAAGCTCCGCTGGTCAGAGAAGGTTCGGCTGCCGTCAGGTTCCCTGCTGGTCGAATAGGCACCAAGTGCTGAACTGTCTACCGACGTGCCCTTGCCAAGCATCAGCCAGGCCAGGCCCGCGCCGACCAATGTAAGCGGCAACGGATTGTCCCTGACCTGAGTCTTAAGATTGCTGAGCATGGCGGATCCCTCGCCGCTGAACATCCCGGTGAATTCGTCGATCAGTTGGCCCGGTGTCATCTTGCTGCGGATCGAGTCTGCGGTATCTGCCACTCTGGCGCGAGCAATATCAGCATCGCGTTCCAACTCGGCTGCGGATTTGTCGGTCATCTTATCTGTTCCTTGATCACGCGTGCGTCGCGTTTAAGTTGGTCTTGTGTCCGGTCGGGGGTCAACTCTGAGGGAGCCATGCTTGCCTTGCCGGAGCGCAAGAGTATGACGCCCAGTACTGCCACCACGACGCCGACGAGCAGCGAGGACCATCCGGCTCCCAGCCCGGCGCTCGCCAAGGCAATCACCAGCGCCTGCAAAAGCACCATGAGGGCGGCGAGCAGGCAAATGGCGCCTCCCATTACCTCCACGGCGCCGGCGCCGGCCTTGCTTACCTTTTCCGACATTTCAGCCCGCAACAGCCTGCTTTCGGTTTGAAGCAGTGTTGTGACCTGCTGTGCCAGATCGCTGACAAGGGTTGTCAGGCTGCGAGTGTCCTGATTGTCAGTCATGGGTTTTGCTCCAGGCTTGCATTGGCCCAGTCATCGCCGGACTGATCGGATACTAGCGGGGCCGGCTCCACTGCCTCTGCCGATCGCCCTCCGAACTCATTCGAGCTAGGACCGGTCTCGGGCGCCCGGCCTGCTCCCGACCGGCGCGGTGCTCCGGCTTGGGCAGAGGGCGGCGAGCTCTTGATGAACCGCCCCAGCGCCAGGCCTGCCAATACCGAACCGGCGATCAGCGCCCCCGAGTTTTCGCGGCCGAACGACTGAATTTCGCCAAGCACCTCGTCGAACGGTTTATCCTTCAGGGACGAGGAAAGCCGCTCGAGCCCGCCTGCGGCGTCAAGGGCGAATTTCGAAGCGGTCCGTTGATCATTATTGGCAAGATGCTCGCTTGCCGCGCGCAATGCGCCGCTGAAGGCCTTCAGATTGGCGCTCACGTCGCGCTGCGTTCCCTCCGCCTTGTTGAACAATGCTTGCTTTGCTTCCGATGCGTAGTCTCCGGCTTTCCTGGTGATCTCGTCACGCGCATCGTGGAGCGCTTCCGTCGCGGTCTGCTTTTCTCGCTGTAGTCTTTCCGAAAGCTCGCTTCTGGCTGTCTCGAAATCGGCCGTCTGACGGCCCTGATCGTCCTGGTCCTGCATGGTGTCTCCTAGTGGAATCCGAGGAAGGAGAGGATCGCAAGCACGACGACGACGAAGCCGATGAGATAAATAACACTGTTCATGGCGCAATCTCCTCCACTGCGCACCGAACTTGCCTGTGCTTCCCGTGTTCCCCTCAGGCGTCATCTTTTTTGGTAAGCGAAGCCTAACCAGCCTCAAGACGGGATGTTGTCCTGTGCCGATGGCGGTGAGCGCGCGGTTGGAAATGATACGAGACCGGACTCCGGTGCGACTTACAGGTCGAGGCGCAGGTCCGCTCCGGCACATGGCGCTGCATGGGCCGGAATCTTTCCGTAGTGCTTTGACTGGGCATTATCGCAGTGGGACCTGCCTGCGACCTACCACTCGATCGCAGGCCGCGCGATCATCAGCCAGAAAATCCCGAGTACGGCAGCGAAGGCGGGGAAGCCGAAGGCGAACCACAGCCAGAAGAGCCGATGATAGCGCGGCGGCAACGGCGCGCCTGCAGCGGCGGCTTGCGATGCCAGCTTGCGCATCTCCATTTGCATCCAGACGACCGGGAGCCAGAACATTCCGGTGAAGATATAGAGCGCGATCGAAAGTACGATCCAGCCCTCCGACAGCGAGTAGCCGGCCTGCCAGGCGAGCGCGGCTCCGGTCAAAGGTTGCGCGACCACGGCCGTCGCGGTGAAAAGGAAGTCGGCGACGACGACGACACGCGCCACCGCCGCAACCGTCGCGGCATTGCCGGTCCTGTGGGCGAGCAACATGAAGAAAGCGATACCGGCGCCGGTACCAAGCAGCACGGATGCGCCGATGACATGCAGAAATTTCAGCAGGAAATAGAGCATCAACGCTCCTCCAGCACTGCCAAGGCCACAAAGTGCAGCACCAGGATCGGCAACACCTTGAGGAACGGCCCAAGCGGGTCGTTCCACAGCTCGGGGCTCAGAAAGCTTCCGACGACCAGGTAGAAGAGCGAGAGCGCGATGCCGCCATAGAGGCCTTTTCGCGCCGCCGGCCGCCAGGCTAGGAGCGCGCCGACGGCGATGTCGGCAAGAGCACCGGCTATCACGATCGGCGGCGACAAGATGCCCGCCCCCGTGCCTTGCATCAGATCGACGCCGCTGCGGTAGCCGGTGGTCAGCGACACAATTCCCGTCACGATCCACAAGAAGGGCAGGACGACGAAGATCGCAGGCTTGATGAAATACAGCCGGGCAAACCATTTTTCCTGCACCGTTGCCGGATTGAGCGCGAGGAAGCCCGCCAGGGTTTGCGGGCGTATGCCGGTCGTGGCGGTCCAGTCCGAGGGATCTCCAACCCCTCCTCGGGCGATCTCTCTGGCCGCGTTGGTGCGCATCGGTGGACGCCAGCCGAACATCGCGGCAAGGTCGCCGAGGCGGTAGAGAAGCCTTGCAACAGCCGCCGGCAAGACAAACCTGGCTGCAGGAGCCCAGCCGAGCCATCGGCGATAGCTGCCGACGACCTCGTCCATGCTCAGCTGTTCGGGACCGACAAGTTCCAGCACGATGCGAGACGGACTGGCGGGATCGAGAAGGAAGACGACGGTTGAGACCACGTCGTCGAGCTGCACCACTTGGAGCGGGCCGGTGCCGGGCATGGACGGCAGCACCGGCAGCGAGGCGAGACCCCTAAACAATGCGCTGGCCCCAAACACCGGCCGGCCGAGCACCACGGACGGGCGCAGGATCACCCAATCCAGATCAAGCGCCATAAGCGCTTGGTCGCCAGCCAGCTTCGTCGCCGAGAATGCCGAAGGCTGCGCCCGATCGACGCCGATTGCCGAGAAGTGGATCACCCGGGCAACCCCTGCCCGCGCACAGGCGAGGAAGAGTGCTGCCGCCGCCTCGCGATGGACTTCGCGCGTCTTTTCACGAGGGCTATCCTGCAGAACGCCGGCACAATTGACGACGGCGTCTATGCCCCTGAGATGCGGTAGCCAGTCTTCGGGCTGCAGCGCCACCGCCATGTCCAGCACCAGCAATTGATAATTGCCGGTCCGGTTTGCGCCGGGGCTGCGGACCAATCCGATCACCTCATGTCCTTCGGAAAGAAGGCGTGCCACGACGGAGGCACCGATTAGGCCGGTGGCGCCGGTAACCAGGACTTTCACTGGACCCCATTCTCCGACGGCGGGAAAGTATCGTTCATTCCGGTTTATCGCCCTCGATACTCCCCTTCATACCGGAAAGTTCTTCCGTCGTGCATAACAACCGCGGCCGCGCCGGATCGGAGATGTCGAGCTTGTCCCAAGGGATGCGGTACATGCTGTCGCGACTGCGCAGTCGAAAGACATTGAGGACCGCAATGCCGATGGCCGAAGCGGACAGACGCTCGAAGGCCGCGTAGATGCCGACATGGTACTCGGCAATCACCAGGTCGTCGCCATCCGATTCTGCGCGTATCTCCTCGATATGACCGATGCTTTTGCCGCGCTGCGAAAGCACATTCCTGCCAGCCAATTGCTCGAGATTGATAGTAGCCATCATCCAGCTCCCGGGATACGCCCAATGACATGATCGCGCAGCCAGTCCTGCCAGTCGAAAATCGCCGTTTCGCGGACGTCGATATCGAACTCGATGTCGACGCCGATGTCGCGCACCTTGTTCCAGGCGATGCGGTGCGGCTCGGCATGGCGCTTGCCGCCGAGCCTTGCCGCAAGCCGCGCCATCCAGCGCCCGGGCCGCTGGCCAAGCCGGCGCGCCAGCGTGATCGAGCCGAGCTCGACCGCAATGATTTTTGGCGGCTTGCCTGGCCTGAGTTCGGCCACCAGCCCGTCAACCTTGCCGATCTTGACCTGCTCGCGGTCGACCACTTGCTTGTCCAGGATGTCACGCAGCAAATCCATCACGTGCCTCCGAACATCTGCAAAGGAATGGTCACGATCGCGAGCAAGAAACCGAGCGCGATGATGAAGATAACCGCGGCATTCGCGATGATGCCATTGCGGTGCTCGCCGATATAACGCTCGTCGTTCAGCAGGAAGAGGAACGGCACCACGGTTAGCGGCAGGCTGGCGGCCGTCAGCGCCATGGAGAAGATGGTGAGCTTCAGCGGATCGAGACCCAGTGCGATCGGAATGGCGGCGAGAAACAGCGAGACCGTATACACGGTGCTGAAACCCGGGTCGTCGCGCGGTTTCAGGTTCTCGCCCCAGGTCCAGCCGAAACCCTGCGCCACAAGGTAGGCTTGCTGCAGGCCGATTTCGAGCGCGGCGCCGAAGCAGGCAATGCCTAGTGACGCAACGAACAGGACGAACCCCCAGAAACCGAAGATCTGAATCAGCATCAGCGGCAGTTGGTGGTAGTCGTCGACCTGCACTATGCCGTGTGCTGCCAGAACGAGCGCCGCCACAATCAGCACACCCATAGCGATTGTGCCGCCAAAACTCATGCCCAGGCCGGCAATCGCCCGATTGGCTCCGAGATAGCTCTTGTCCCACTCGTCCTCGATCGCTCCCGACGAATAGAACATGAACAGATAGGGCGAGATCGACGCACCAAGAATGCTGACTGCCATGAACCAGTAGTTGGCCGCGTCGTGATCCGGCAGTGTTGGCACGGCCCCGGCCGCGACCTGCCCCCAATCGGGCTTCAGCATGACGGCGCCAACCACGAAGCACAGCGTGACCAGCCCGAGGATCGCGACGCCTTTTTCGATGAATCCGAACGTGCCTTTCCAAAGGAACAGCCATGCCAGAAAAGCGACCGGCAGCGCCCACCACTGAAAGCCGATGCCGGTGGCGAGCTCGAGCGCAATCGCAACACCGCCGATTTCGGCTGCCATGACCAGGAAGTTAACCAGCAAAGTGGCGAGCAACGGCCACAGAAAGGCGTTGAAGCCAAACCGTTCCCGGATCCCGTCGGCGATGGTGTGATGACTAACTGCGGCGAAGCGTCCGGCCATTTCGACCAGGAAGATGATGCAGATCGCGCCCAGGACGACGGCCCATATCAGCTGAAACCTGAACGCGGCGCCGGCCTGAGCGGCGGTCGCCATTGATCCGACCTCAAGAAAGCCGCCAACGCTGGTGACGACGCCGAGCGATATTTCGAGCAGCTTCTTCATGATTTCGGCGCGAAATATTTCGCGTAGGACGTGCTCAGGTCGGCGGCGGCGGCCCGCAGATCCTGCTGCGCGTGTTCCACTTCCGAGCGGTTGCCGTTCTGCACGGCCGTCGCCGCGCGAATTACCGCTGCCGAAAGCCGTCCAACCGCCATCTTCAGACCGGCTTGGCCGCTGGACTCAGGCGACTTGCCGGACTGGATTTGCGCACCGGCATCGGCGAGCGCCTTGCCGGCCGATTGCAAAGTGCGCGACGTGTATTCCGACGGGGCTTCCCCAGCGATCCAGCTCTCCAGGACCAGCGATGCGGTCTGTGTGGCGGAAGCCGCGGTTTTCGACTGCTGCTCGACCTGGCCGGAAGGCGAGCATGCCGTCACTACAAATATTATCAGCAGCAAGCGCAGGCGGTCTGGTCGAGAACCGACGGCTGTAACGGCATTTACAATACGTGCTTGTAGCGTTGCTGCCACACGATTGTTCTCCCCGGCACCAGGCGACTTCGGCGCGAAGTTTGATCTAGAGCGCTGGGTGATCAGGTCAACTGAATCGCGATGAACGGCGCTGGCACCGCGGAACAAACCAGCGATCGCCGGATTAGGGGATGACGAGGCAAAGGCCATGGACAGGGAAGAGCGTATCAGGCAGCGAGCCCATGAGATCTGGGAGCGCGAAGGCCGTCCGCAAGGACGCGAGCGCGAGCATTGGGATCAGGCCGTGCAGGAGATCGAAGCTGAGGGTTCCGAGGCCGAACGCGGCCCGGTCGTGCCCGATCCAACGGTCGAGGCCGGCTCCGATCCGGAGGCACGCGGCAGCAAGCGGCGGCGAGGGACATGAGGCCGATGCCTCGTTTCGTCGCCTGGATCGTGGTCGTACTGGTCGTGCTGTTCGCCGCCTGGCTGATGATCGGGCGCGACAGAACCGGCGGCGGAGGTCAGCCCACGCCGCACGCAATTGATCAAAATGGATAGGAACCGACATGACGGGAACCGATACTCATCCTGAACAAGACCCGGCGGAAGGATCGCGATCGATAGTGGAAAAGCAGCTCCGCAACGAGCAAGGCGGTGAGGGTCAAAATCGCAAAGCCGAGCCAGCTTCCGACACATCCGGCAGCAAGACCAAGACACCTTCGGAAGCGCGCAAGAAAGGCTCAGGCTTGGATTGAGCCGGCCGAAAGCGGGCTCACACTGCCGTTTGCCTCGAAATAATAGGGATAGCGCTCCTGGACGATTTCGAGCACCTCGAAGATGCGGCGAAGATGCGTTCGCATCGCCTCTTCCGCCGCAAGCGCGTCGGCCTGCTCGAGCGTATCGACAATCCGCCGATGTTGGCCGAGAACCACCGACATGCTGTCGAGGCGCGGGAAAGACAGGAAACGGAAGCGGTCCATGTGCAGCTTCGCCGCGCTGATGTCGGCCCAGATTCCGGGGAAGCCGGCATGGCTGGCGATGTGCTGGTGGAACAGCTCGTCCGACTTGAAAAAGCGCCTGTCGTCCGCGATGGAGGCGAACGTCTCCTGGACCGCCAGTTCGCCTTTGAGCATGGCGAGCAGTTCGGCGCGACGCGGGCTCTCGACCGCGCGCTTGATCAGGCCGACTTCGAGCGCTTCGCGCAGAAACTGCGATTTCTCGAGATCGGCAATCCGGAGCGGCGCCACCATGCTGCCGCGCTGCGGATAAATGTCGATCAAGCCAAGACCGGCCAGCCGGGCGAGCGCCTCCCTGACCGGCGTGCGGCTCACGCCGAGGGCTTCCGACATCGCCTTTTCAGAAATCAGCTCGTGCGGCTTCAGGCGGAAGGTCAGGATCTGGTCGAGCAAAACCTCGAACGTCCTAGCCGCGACTGAAGCGCCGGGGGCGGTTTCGTCGAGCCGCCCCTCGGTGATGGTCCGCGTTCCCAAAAGCCGTGCCATCGGCGACCCCTTATAGGCTCTGCAGCTTCAAGCCGTTCATGAAATGCCTGCGCAAGCAGCAGCGCCGACGTTATTCCTTGCGCGGAGAACCGCCGATGCGCGCCAGCAGGCCGCCATCGACGCGTACGACCTCGCCGGTGACGAAGGAGGCATCGTCGGACAGCAGGAAGGCGACGACTGCGGCAATCTCTTGCGGCTGGGCGGTACGGCCGAGCGGATGCATGTTGTCGAGGATGCGCAGGATCTCGTCGGGCTTATCGTTGAGCTTGACCGCATCCCGCAGCATCGGCGTGTCGACGGCGCCCGGAGCGACGGCATTGACGCGCACACCGAGCGGCGCATAATCGACGGCCATCGATTTGACCAGCCCGATCAGGCCGTGCTTGGCCGTGCTGTAGGCCAGAACCCCTTCCTGGCTGGCCAGACCCTGCACCGAGCTCATATGGACGATGGCGCCGCGGCTTTGCCGCAGCAGCGGCATCGCCGCGCGGGAGAGCAGGTAGGCAGCCTTGAGGTTGACGTTCATCACCTCGTCCCAAAGCGCCTCGTCCGTGGTCTCCACCGTTCCGTAACGCTGGATGCCGGCATTGTGGGAGAGCATGTCGAGCCCGCCGAACGCGGATCGGGCAAGCTCGACGGCGCGGCCACAGGCTTCAGTGTCGGCGGTCGAGCCAAGCACGGTGTGCACGGTCACGCCGCGCGCCGAAAGCTGCGCCGCGACGTCATCCAGCTGATCGCCCGCCCGGTCGAACAGAATCAGGTCGACGCCTTGCCCGGCCAGCCTTTCGGCGACAGCACGGCCGATGCCCATGGCCGCCCCCGTGACCAGTGCGCGTTTTTTGAACTCAGCCATTTATTCTCCCTCGAACAGTTGCGCAGCGACTGCCATGGTAGTCGATCGGCGCCACTTGACGTGCCCTTCTTTGCCGAACCGGCCCAACCGTGTTCGGCGTCATGTCGATCCTTGCATGAAAGCCAGCGTTTCCGCGCGCGTCGGTGCGCCAAGACGTCCGCCAAAGCGCAGGCACTTTAGCGCGGCGGCGGCGCTGGCCACTGCTACCGCCCGCTCTTCGTCCCAACCTTCGGCCAGACCGAGAGCGAAGGTGCCGTGAAACACGTCGCCTGCCGCCAGGGTGTCGACGGCTTCGACCCGCGGCGACGGCAGATGACGGACATCATTGCCGCCCGGGTGCCGGAACGCGGTGCCGTTCGCCCCATCGGTGACCGCCACGAAGGCGCCGGTCCGTTCGCCGAGAATGGCGACGGCGGAACCGGCGGAAACCTCTGGACCGCAAAGGATGCGTGCCGCCGGCAGCGAAGCAACGACATGCGAGGCGAGCGGCAGTAGCCGGTCGAGCACCGGTCGCGACGCGACATCGGCGTCAAGGATCGCCGGGATGCCGCACTCGCGAGCCTTCGCCAGCGCCAGGGCCGCGGCTCCGGGCCAGCGGACATCAACCAGCACGGCGTCGAAGCGGGAAAAATCCGCGGGCGGAAGACGGTCAGGATCGGCTTGCGTGATTGCATCGTAGAAGGGCACAATCATACGCTCGCCGGCGGCATCGACCAGGATCGTGGCAATGGCTGAGCGACCGCCTTCAACCCTGCGCACCAGCGAACAGTCGACCCGCTCCGCCTCCATCTGGCCGATGACATCGCGGCCGACAGCATCGTCGCCGACGCTTGCCCATAGCCAGACCTGCCCGCCCTGGCGGCTGGCTGACGCGGCGGCGCTTGCCGCCATCCCGGCCGCGATCTGCACGGCCTCGCTCGGCAGGAACTTGCCGGCGCCGGAGGGCAGGACATCGAGGCGCAAGATCGTGTCGTAGGTGAGCGCGCCGACGCAGAGCAGGCGGGGCGCCGTCATTGCAGCCGGTAGCCGCGCTGATGGGCAATCGCTGTCATCACGCCTCTCAATTCGGCAAGGCCGCGAAGACGGCCGATCACGGGGTAGCCGGGATGGGTGTGCCGCGCGGCGTCATCAATCAGCTCGTGGCCATGATCCGGGCGAAACGGCAGCAGCGCCGCCGGTTCACCGGCATCGCGGCGGCGTTGCTGCTCGTCGAGCAAGATCGAGACCACCGAGACCATGTCGACATCGCCGCTCAGATGCTCGGATTCCATGAACGAGCCGTCCGGGTCCATGCTGACATTGCGCAGATGCACGAAGTTTATCTTGTGCGCAAAGCGCCTGGCGATGGCGGGCACGTCATTGGCCGGGTTGGCGCCCAGCGACCCGGTGCACAAGGTGAGGCCGCTATGGGCCGATGGCACGGCGTCCAGGATAAGGGCGATGTCGTCGGCGTTCTTGACGATCCGGCACAGGCCGACGAGATCGCGCGGCGGATCGTCCGGGTGGATCGCCAACGTGACGCCCGCCTCTTCGGCCGCCGGCAGCACGTTTTCGAGAAAACGGACGAGGTTCTCGCGCAGCCGGTCGTGCGACAGGCCCGACTGCTCGGCCACCACTTCGCGCAATTCTGCTATGTCGTAGCGTTTGAAGGCGCCCGGCAGGCCGGCCATGATGTTGGCGAGCAGACGCTCTTTTGACGTATCCGGCGTCGTCTCGAACCATTCGCTCGCCCGCTGGAGAACATCGGACGCATAGTCGCGCTCCGATCCCTTGCGCTGCAGCATGTAGCAATCGAACGCGGCAAGCTCGTGCATGTTCATGCGGAGCGCCCGTCCGCCGCCCGGCAGCGGCGCAGCCAGGTCGGTCCGGGTCCAGTCGAGGATCAGCATGAAGTTGTAGCAGACCGTGCGCACACCGCAGGCGCCGAGATTGCGTAAGGTCTGCCTGAAATTGTCGTAGAGCCGGTCGAGATCGCCGCGGCCGAGCTTGATGTCCTCGTGCACGGGCACACTCTCGACGACGCTCCATTTCAGGCCCATCGCCGGATCCGCTTCGATAAGCGCCTGGCGCTGCCTGATGGCGTCGATCGGCCAGACTTCGCCGTAAGGGATGTCGTGCAGTGCCGTCACGATGCCGGTCGCGCCGGCCTGCCTGGCATGGGCAAGCGTTGCTGCGTCGCTCGGCCCAAACCATCGCCACGTCTGCTCCATTCGACCTCCAGCTGCGGAATTTCTCGATGAGGACCGCTGATGTATTGGATACTACCATGGCAGTCAATTGCTTGCCGCAGCCCAGTGCCTGTGTCTGCGTTCGGGCCGCCCCCTATGAGAGATTACAACGGTACGTGGCGTTCAGATTGAACGGCTATGCAAGGTCCGAGTTTCGGCTGGCCCAAATCGCGCCGCGTTCGAACATCGTGCGCATTTGCGGCACGGCGAACTCGTCGGCGGTGTGGCCGAGCGCGCTGTAGAAGACGCGGCCCTTGCCGTAGCGGCGCTTCCAGACGACCGGCATGACGACGCCGGCGATGAAATCGAGATGCTCGCCGGTGAAAGTAGTCGTCGCCAGCACCTCGTTGGTCGGATCGACATGCATGTAATACTGCTCTGAACGGTAGGCGAAGCCGTCGATGCCCTGCATGACCGGATCGTCTGGCCTGGTGATGTCGACGTGATAGTCGATGATGTTGCCGGGATGGGCGACCCACTGGCCGCCGGTCATGAACTGGTATTCCGGCTCGTTGCGGAAGCTGTCGCACATGGTGCCGTGAAAGCCCGCAAGGCCGGTGCCGGCCCTGACGGCGCTGGTCAGGTTTTGCAGCTCCGGCTTTTCGATCGTCGACATGGTGATCACCGGGACAATGAGATCGAGCATGCCCAGCTGCGGATCGGCAAGCGCCGAAGTCCCCTGCTCCAGCTGCACGTCGAAGCCGTTGCCGGCCAGCATCTCCTTGACGATTTCGGCGCTCCGGGCCGGGGTGTGACCTTCCCAGCCGCCCCAGAAAATCAGTGCCGTCTTGCTCATCGCATTATTCCCTATTCCAGAATTCCGAAAGGCAGGTCGGCCTGCATCGGCGCCGGCCGGGCGCAGCCATATCTCAGGTCGATACGCTGGCCTATCTCTGCTGAAGAGATGATCGATTCCATGATTTCCAGGACATGGAGGGAAAGATCGAGACTGGCGCGGTGTTGCCTGCCCGAGACGATCGCCTGCGCCATGTCGGCAAGGCCGAGGCCCCGGTAATTGCCGTCGCCATAGGAATGGATCTGATCGGCCACCGTCCAGTCGCCCTTGCACTGGCTGGTCCTGATGTCGCCCTGGAACTGGTTGGGATCGGAGACGATCATCGAGCCCGTGGTTCCGTAAAGTTCGATGTGATTGTGTTCATGCTTCCAGACGTCGAAGCTGGTGGTGATCGAGACCGCGGCGCCATTCTCGAATGCGAGCAGGCCGGAAATATGGGTCGGCACCTCGACCCGGATGGTCTCGCCCTGGCGCGGTCCAGAACCGATGGTGCGGGTGGCGTAGGATGACTTCGCCTGCCCGGTCACGGATTTTACCGGACCCAGGAGATTGACCAGGCAGGTCAGGTAGTACGGTCCCATGTCGAGCATCGGCCCGCCGCCGGGCTGATAGTAGAAATCCGGATTGGGATGCCAGAGCTCGTGGCCGGGCACCTGCATGAAGGCAGAGCCGGCGACAATGGTCCCGACCGTATCCTTATCGACCAGCCGCCGCGCCGTTTGGTGGGAGCCGCCAAGAAAGGTGTCGGGTGCACAGCCGACGCGCACGCCCTTTTCGCGCGCGGCCGCGACCAGCCGCTCGGCGTCGCCGAGCGTCGTTGCCAGCGGCTTCTCGGAATAGACGTGCTTGCCTTGCCCGACAGCCTGCAGGCCGACCGGCACATGATGCTGCGGCGTCGTCAGGTTGAGCACGATCTCGACGCGCGGATCGGCCAACAGCGCGTCGACCGGCATGGCAGCCAGGGCGTAGGTCGCTGCCTTGGCCTCGGCCGCCGTCCGGTTGACGTCGGCGACGCCGACAATGTCGAGCACCGGGAATTGTGGCGATGCCTTCAGATAGGCATCCGAAATGTTGCCGCAGCCGATAATGCCGACGCCGATGCTGCGCATGGGCTTCTCCTCAAAAGGCGGCATTGATGAAACAGCAGAACTCGTTTGTCACCCCCCTTTCGGCCGGACGAGGTTATCCCGTGACAAGGATATACCTCGAGAGCCTCAGAACCGCCGCCCGATCACAATCGCGCGCCTATGCGCGAGCGGCTTGATTTCGAGGTCGAACGGCCGGTACTCAGCAACACTGCCTCATGTAGCTTGCTCGACATTTCTGATGCCCGGCTTTGAGCACAGCACAGATTTTCACCCGTAGAAGGACGCACATGATCCGCCCACAAGGAACCATCGCACCGATCCTGACGCCGTTCGAAAACGACGGCCGCATTGCCCGCGACCTCTGGATATCACACGCCAAGTGGGTGCTGGATCAGGGAGCGCATTTCCTGTCGCCGTTCGGCACCACGGGCGAGGCGTTGTCCGTCTCGTTGCGCGAGCGCATGCAAGCGCTGGAGTGGCTGGTCGAGGCCGGCATTTCGCCAAGCCATCTGATGCCCGGCACCGGTGTCACAGCACTTGCCGAGACCGTCGAGCTGACGGCGCATGCCGTCGGGCTCGGCTGTGCCGGGGTGATGGTGCTGCCGTCGTTCTTCTATACGGCCGCCGGCGACAACGGACAGGCCCGCTACTATGGCGAGCTGATCGAACGGGTGGCGAACCCGGCGATGAGGATGATCCTCTACCACATTCCGCAGAATTCCGGCGTACCGGTGAGCCCGGCGCTGACCGCCCGCTTGAGCCAAGCGTTTCCGGATGTCGTGGTGGCTTACAAGGACAGCGCCGGCGATTGGAACAACACCGTGGCGGTCATTGCGGCAGCTCCAGGGGTCGCGGTGTTCCCGAGTTCGGAAGCACAGCTGACGAAAGGCCTCGCCAACGGTGCTGCGGGCTGCATCTCGGCGACGGTCAATCTGAATGCCGCAGCGATCCGGGCCCTCTACGACGCAGCGCTGGCGGGAGAGGACATTACTGACGCGGATGCCGCCATTAAGGCGTTCCGCAAAATCATCCAGGACGCCGGCCTCATCTCCGCGATGAAGGCAGTGCTGGCGGTACGGTCCGGCGACAGACGCTGGCTGAACCTGCGCGCGCCGCATGAGAACGCGACGCAAGCCACCGGCGAAGCTTTGCTCGCCGCTCTCGGCCCGCTAGCCGACCATATCGGCCGGAGCTGACTATCGGGCCGTGTTCAGGGCGGCAGCAGCGCGTATCAGCGCCTTGAACGCATTCTCATCTATGTCTTCGCCCTCACGGATATCGATGGCGCGCCTGGTGTTGCCTTCGAGACTGGAGTTGAACAGGCCTGAAGGATCCTGCAGGGAGGCGCCCTTTGCGAAGGTCACCTTCACGACGTTCTTGTAGGTCTCGCCGGTGCAGATTATTCCGGCGTGCGACCACACCGGAACGCCTCGCCACTTCCACTCCTCGACCACTTCCGGGTCGGCCTGCTTGACGAGAGCACGGACATGGGAAAGCGTCTTGCCTCGCCAATCGCCCAGCTCACTGATCCTCGCATCTATCAGCTGAGAGGGAGAGCTCTCTGCATTTCCTTCCATAGAGCCACTCTTCATCATCATTGTCACTTTCCCTAGGGTTGTTGCCGCTCGCCCGTCACATGAATACCGCTAGTCGGCACCGGGTTTGCGGGATGACTCGCATTCCACTCACATTCGCTCGCCAGGCAACTGGCTGGCTTGCTTTACCCAGCCGGTGAGTTGAGCTTCGTCGAGCTGGTCGTCCTCGCGGATGTCGAGGTAGCGCACGTCCTTGTGCTTGGACTCGCCTGGAGGGACAGGATGCAGCGACGTGCCGCGGAAGAAAGCCAGCTTGATGTACTTTGTGAAGCAATGGAAGTTGAGGAACCAGCCTTGACCCTCTACGCCATAGAAGGGCGAGTTCCATTTGACGGCCTTGCGCAGGTTGGGAACGTTGCGCTCGATGAGTGCGTCGAGGCGGCGTCCGACGTCGCGTTTCCAGCCCGGCATGGCCGCGATGTAGGCCTGCACGGGAGCGTCACCATCACCCTTCGGGATCTGCGGGTTGCCGCCTGCGAGGAGGACCGGCTTGGCGGCTGCAGGCTTGGCGGCGGGCTTCTTCGCGACCGCCGCTGACTTGATGGACGTCTTGTCGGCCATGCGTTCACTCCAATGCGCCGGTGCCCCCTGCGTTGCGCCACTTGGGAGCGTAAGGCAGCACGAACATGTACAGCCCGGTAAGCAGGAGCAAGCCGAGTGGAAACAGCGGCAAGAGGTATACCCAGTAGGCGGGTTCCTTGCCTACTCCCAGGCTGATGAAGATGGCGGCGACGACCGTCGCAAAGATAATCGATAGCCAGCGGTGGATCTGCCGAACCCATTTGTTCCAATCCATTGAGACCTCCTCTGAAGACGAACCGAAGCGGATCGGGCAGCCCGTTTGGCGACTCCCGCCGGGCAGCCACGCCACTGAACGCATGCTTTACCAGCGCGCCAGTTGGGTGATTTGAACGAGATTGCCGCAGTTGTCGTTCAGCTGGGCGATGGTCGAGCCGGTTACTTCGGTCGGCGGCATCGTGAACTCGGCGCCGCGCGCTTTGATGCGCTCGTAGTCGCCCTTGACGTTATCGGTGAAGAACATGACCGCGGGCTGGCCCTGCTGGAAAATGGCTTGCTGGTAGGTCTTTGCAGCGGGGTTGTCATTGAGCGCGAGTTGCAGCTCGGCACTGTCCGGCTCGTCGCGTGATGCGACGGTCAGCCAGCGAAACGGCCCATTGCTGAAATCGGCCTTCTTGGTAAAGCCGAGCGTTTCGGTGTAAAAGCCCAGTGCCTTTTCCTGGTCGTCCACGAATACTTTGGCCAACTTGATCTTCATTGGCTTGCCTCCATTATCGCCTCGTGATGTCGCTCTGTAACAGAGCCCTTGCCTGGATAGCCCAGCGGATCTCAGTCCGTCCGCGCCAGAACCTGCTCCAGATCGTCAAAGAACCTCGGCCAGCCGACTTTGGCACCCCGGAAGTAAGGCTGCTGATCCGGCCGGAAGCCCGACTGTTCCATGCGCAAGCGGGCTCCGGTGCTCGTGGGGGTGAGGGTCCAGGAGACGACACTCTTGAGATCCTTGGTATCCCACGTGTAAGTCAGTGTTCTGTTCGGCTCGACCGTCTGCACCTGACATTCGACAGCGCCCCAGTCTGCGTGAAGATTGAAACGGTGGTCCGCGACAGGTTTGAAGTCATTTTTCATGAGCCACTCCTCGATCAAGTGTGGTTGCGTGAGCGCGCGCCAGATCTTCTCGGGCGGATAAGCGATTTCCCGTTCGACAACGACGGAGAGCGTTTCGGTCGACGTTCGGTTCACTGGTCCATCCTTTTGAGCAGGTCTTCGAGGTCGTCGAACCGGCTCTGCCAGAACCCGGTCATCTGGCTTGTCCAGTCGATCAGGGGGGCAAGCGCAGCAAGCTGCGCGCTATAATGGGTCTGTCGCCCTGCATGGCGGTCGCGCACGAGCCCGGCCTGCCTCAAAACGCCGAGATGTTTTGACACGGCCGGTTGCGAGATCCCGGCCTGAGCCGTCAGAGCCCCGACCGTCTGCTCTCCTTCGCGACACAGCCGCTCAAAAATAGCGCGCCGAGTCGGATCGGCAAGCGTTCTGAAGAGTACATCGTGAGCGTTTGGCATTGGGATCGATAACCCTTCGGCTATTGATCGATGTATAACCACCGGGATATGTGTGAGTCAAGCGGGAAGCGGCATAATTCTCGTTGCAGGTCACCTGCTTCGCTCACGCAGCCAGTTGCTTATTCGCCGTGCTCTGCACTGGAATTGTCACGCGTTTATATGCTATATGACCATCTACATGGTCAGGAGCTGAGATGGACGCGGTCAATTTGGCGGACGCCAAGGCACATCTGAGTGAGCTCGTCGACCGGGTCGAGGCTGGAGACTCGATCGACATAACCCGGCGTGGCAAGCCGGTCGCCAGGCTCACGGCCGTGGCCCGCCCTCGCAAACGGATCGACGCCGTCCTGCTCCAATCCCTGACCGCAACCATGCCTCTGCAAGCTCAGGCTGCCGCCGATCTGGTGCGATCGATGCGAGATGGCGATCGCTATTGACGTCCTATCTCGATACTTCGCTGATCATCGCGGCGCTATCCAACAAAGCCATGACCGCGCGCGTTCAGGGCTGGCTGGCGGAGCAGGACCCAGCGCAACTTGTGATCAGCGACTGGACCATCACCGAGATGTCCTCCGCCATGGCGATCAAGCTTCGGACCGGACAGATCGACCTGGAGCAACGCGCGGCAGCGCTCGCGATGTTCAATAGGTTTGTCGCTGAGAGCTTCACCGTGCTGCCGGTGACGGGCGGGCATTTTCGGGTCGCCGCGAAATTCGCCGATCAGCATATCCTCGGGCTTCGTGCTGGCGACGCCCTGCACCTCGCGACGGCATCGGAGCATGGCGCCACGGTGTGGACCCTCGACCAGCGACTCGCCGAGGCAGGACCGATTCTCGGCGTGCCGACGCAGTTGCTGGCATGATCGAGGCCCTCTCCTCCAAAATGAATAAACCGATTGAGGCTCGCCGAGCGGTACGGCCTTTCCACCTATGAAGCGATGATCGCCTCCGCGGCGGTTCACGCTGGCTGCGATACACTCTGGTCAGAGGACATGCAGCACGGAATGGCGCTCGACGAAGGCTTGCGCATCGTTAATCCCTTTCGCGTTGCGAGCTGATCACGCTCATTGAAGGGGGCTGGCCGGGAGCGAACTGGCGGCTTTCGATGTTGCCGAGCGGCGCGTCGGGCACGGAGAGCGATGCTGTCAACCACAAGCGTCTGCGCGGGCGAGGAGAAAGGCCGCTTCGCGCACGTTGCGGGTGAGCTTGGCCGCAGCCTCGAATTCGGCGCGGGCCTCGGCCAGCCGGCCGGCCCGAAACAGAAAATCGCCCCTCGCCGCCGGCAATGGCGCATAATTGCGCAAGGCGGCGGCGTCGGCAATCTCGTCTACCAGCCGCAGGCCCGCTTCGGGCCCGAAGGCCATGCTGTGGGCGACCGCTCGATTGAGATCGACCACCGGCGAGGGCATCACTGCACGCCAGCCGGTCGTAGAGCGCTGCGATGCGGGGCCAGTCGGTGTCGGCCGGACTGCGCGCCCGCGCGTGACAGGCTGCAAGCGCGGCCTGCAACACATAGGGGCCATCGCCCCCGAGGGCTTCGGCACGGGCCAGCGCGTCAAGGCCTCGGCGGATCAGCAGCTGGTCCCAGCGCGCGCGGTTTTGCTCGGTCAGGGTCAAGAGGGCGCCGTCCGGCCCGATGCGTGCCGGCAGGCGCGATGCCTGGATTTCCATCAGAGCCAGCAGGCCGAACACCTCGGCATCCTCGGCCATCAACCCCGCCAGCATGCGGCCGAGCCGTTGTGCCTCCAGGCACAGGCTCGGCCGGACAAGGTCGTCGCCTGCCGTGGCGGCATAGCCTTCATTGAAGATGAGATAGATGACCTCCAGCACCGAGGACAGACGCGCCGCACGCTCGGCGCCGCGCGGCACCTCGAAGCTGAGCCTGGCCTTTCCGATCGTCCGCTTTGCGCGGACGATGCGCTGGGCGATCGTCACCTCGCTCGACAGGAAAGCACGGGCGATCTCGTCCGTCGTCAGGCCGCCGATGACACGCAGCGTGAGGGCCGCGCGGGCGTCGGCCGAAAGTATGGGGTGGCAGGCTGTGAAGATGAGGCCCAGCAGTTCGTCGCCAAGATCGTTGTTCATGGCCATTTCGTTTCCCTCGGCCGTACCGTCGCACTCGCCGTCCAGCTCCCGCGCGATCTCCTCATGCTTGCGCTCGCGCATCTTGTCGCGACGAATCGCATCGATGGCGCGGTGTTTGGCGACTGTCATCAGCCAAGCGCCAGGATTGGCCGGAACGCCGGTCCTGGACCATTCGGATAGGGCTATGACGAGGGCGTCCTGCACCAGTTCCTCTGCAAGATCGACATTGCGCACGAGGCGGGCCAGGCCCGCGATGAGCCGGGCCCGTTCAATGCGAAAAATCGCCTCGATCGCCTGCTGCGTCTCGCCTGCCGTCATGCTGCCTTATCGGCCAAAGCCATAACGAAGGCAAAGCAGGTTGCGGCCGACAGGTTCAGTTGCCGCTGAGCTTCTCGCGCGTCCGGTCATGGATTTCCGTGACCTCCGGCGTCAGATTCCCATTGCCAATCAGCCATCTCGTACAGCGGCCGGATTTCAATCTCGCTCGGTCCCGGCATGGGATTGGGGCAGCGCTTCACCCAGGCGACCGCCTCGTCCATGTCCTTGACTTCCCAGAGCCAAAAGCCGGCGACCAGTTCGCGGGTCTCGGCGAAAGGCCCGTCGATGACCGTCCGGCGGGGGCCATCGAAGGCAACGCGCTTGCCCTGCGAGGAGGGCTTGAGGCCATCGGCGTCGAGCAAGATGCCGGCATTGCGCAGCTCGTCGTTAAACCTGCCCATCGCCTCCATCGCCTCCTTCGCCTCGGGCGTGGGGACAAAGCCCTTTTCGCTGTCCTCGGTAGCCTTCACGAGCACCATCACACGCATCGTCTGTCTCCTTGTTGAGCCGGACTCACCGGCCCGGCATCGAAACGACGAACGGAGTTTAGGAAATCGACATTGTCCTGCAAATTTTTTTCGAGGTTAAGGAGAAAGCCGCCGATCGCGGCTCCTCTAGTCAGGAATTGCGATGGCGCGATATCGAGATTGGGCGCAACGCTGGTCGCCGATTGTAAGTAATTGAGTGGCTCGCCTAAACCATTTCGGGACGTTTTGAGGCCTCGCGGATCGCCTTGTGCACGCTGCGCTGCAAATCCATGAAGGCCGGGGTTTCCATGACCTCTTCCCGGCGCGGGCGCTCGATGTCGACATTGAAGGTCTGCATGATGCGTCCTGGGCCGATCCCCATCACGACGATGCGGTCCGAAAGGTAGACGGCTTCTTCCACATCATGGGTGACGAAGAGCACGGTGAGCCTGTGCTCCTCCCAGATCTGCGTCAGGAGTTCCTGCATCTGATGCCTGGTCAAGGCATCGAGCGCGCCAAAGGGCTCGTCCATCAGAAGCATTTTGGGTCGATACGAAAGAGCACGCGCTATGGCCACCCGTTGCTTCATGCCGCCCGAAAGCTCAGACGGATAACGATTGGCGCTGTGCGGGAGCTTGACCAGATCGAGATGCTCGCGTGCTATCCTGCGGCAGGTCGCGCGATCATGACCCGCGGCCTTGAGCGCGAACTCGATGTTCTGCTGCGCCGTCAGCCAGGGAAGCAGGGTGTAGGACTGGAAGACGACGCCGCGGTCGAGGCCCGGCTGCAGGATCGGCGCGCCATCGATGGCAAGATCTCCCGCGTCGAAATCCTGCAGTCCGGCAACGATCGACAGCAGCGTGCTCTTGCCGCAACCCGACGTGCCCACCAGCGAGACGAACTCGTTGTCGGCAAGATCGAGATTGATATCGCGCAGCACTTCCGTGCGCCGCGCGCCCGTGCCGAAGCTCTTGTGGAGACCCTCGATCCGCAATTTGGGCAAACTCATCGGCCCGGCCTCATTGCACGTGGCCCTCCTGCCGGAACAGCACTTTTCCCAGTGCCTTCATAACCTGGTCGGTAATGAGGCCAAGCACGCCCAGCAGCAGGATGTAGCCGATGATGGTGTTTGTCTGGAAATAACGCTGGGACACGGTGATGCGGTAGCCGAGCCCTGATGTCGCCGCGACAAGTTCCGCCAACACCAGCCAGGTCCATGCCCAGCCGAGACTGATGCGCAACGTATCCCAGATGCCTGGCAAGGCGCTGGGAACCACGATGCGCGTCAGGATCCTGCGATCCGGCAGGCCGAGCGTCCTGCCAAGGCCGATGAAATCAGCGGGAACCCGCTTCACATTGTCCATGATCATCAGCACCTGCTGAAAGAAGGTGCCGATGAAGATGATCAGGAACTTCTGGGCATCGCCGGTCCCCGACCACAGGATGGAGAGGGGCACGAAAGCGACCACCGGCATGTAGCGGATGAAATCCACAAGCGGCTCGATCGCCGCTTCCCAAGTCCTGAAGCTGCCGATCAGCACGCCAATCGGAATCGCCAATGCCGAGGCGATGAGGAAGCCAACAGAAATACGGTATATCGAGGTCCTGAGATCCAGCCACAGCGTGCCGTCACCCGAGAGCTTGCCGAGCTGGGTCACCACGCTCCCCGGCGAGGGCAGGAAAATCGGCTTTACCAGCCCCAACCCCGTTGCCGCCCACCAGGCGAGGCCGAGGCCGGCAAAAACCGCCACTGCTATCATCAGGAAGCGCGAGCGTGCGATGGGCGCGGGGGGGGCGGGGGGGGGGGCGGCGGGGCCAGGGGGGGTGTTGTGCGGCCCCCCCCCGGGGGGGGTCGGCGGTGGGGTTGGGGGGCGCGGGGGGGGGCGATTGGTGGCGCCCCCCCC